>JBKPUA010000317.1:0-8844 GCA_046735815.1 Pseudomonadota bacterium | reverse complement strand
TGGCGTGCACAGCATCGCGTCCGACTCCAAGGGCAATTTCTACACGACCGAAACCTACGAGGGTAAGCGCGTGCAGAAATTCGTCTACAAGGGCATCGGCTCGGTACCGCGCGGATATCAAGGCGTGCCTTGGCCGAAGCGATAGCTTCGCCCTGTCCTTGCCACACACGCGAGCGAGAGTGTTACTCGGCGCGGATGCCGGCCTTGGCGGCGACGTCGCGCCATTTCGCAATGTCGTCGCGGATGCGGGCGCTGACCGCATCGGACGGACCAGGCTCGCTTTCAAGGCCCTGCGCGGTGAGCGCCTCCTTGCCGTCGGCCGACTCGATGATCTCGTTCACCTCGCGATTGAGCCGCGCGAGGATCGCCGGCGGCGTCGCGGGCGGCGCCACCAAGGCAACCCACAGCGCCGCTTCGTAACCGGTGAGCCCGGATTCCGCCAGGGTCGGCACCTCCTGCAGCACGGTGACGCGCGTCTTGCCGCTGGTAACGATGGCGCGCAATTGCCCGGCGCGGATGTTGGGCAGCGAGGGCGCGATGGTGGCGAACTGCATGTCGAGCCGACCGGTGATCATGTCGGTCATCGACTGAGCCGAGCTCTTATAGGGCACGTGGGTAATGTTGATGCCCGCCATGCTGGCGAACAGCGCGGTGGCAAGGTGAGCGAGCGAGGCCACGCCCGCGGAGCCGTAATTGAGCGTGCCAGGCTTTGACTTCGCGAGCGCAATGAGCTCGGCAAGATTGCGCGCGGGCAGACCGGGATAGAGCACGAGCACGTAAGGCTGGCTGCCGATCATGCCGATCGGCGCGAAGTCCTTGATCGGATCATAGGGCAGGTTGGCGCTCAGGCTTGCCGCGACCGCGTGCGTGCTGGCGGTGGCAATGCCGATGGTGGTGCCGTCCGGCGCCGCCTTGGCAACGGCGTCGGCGCCGATATTGCCACTCGCGCCGGCGCGATTCTCGATCACCACTTGCTGGCCGAGGCGCGGTCCGAGCTTCTGCGCCACGATGCGCGCGATGATGTCGGTGCTGCTGCCGGCGGGGAAGGGCACGATGAGGCGGAGCGGCCGGTCCGGCCATGCGCCATCGCCCCCCTGGGCTGCGGCGGTGCCGACGGCCAGCATCGCTGCCAGGGCGATGGCCATGAACCGGATCATTGCGAACTCTCCCTCCGCCGCGACGCAGCAACGCGCTTGTTCTTGCGTGGCATGCTTCGATGGTCTTGGCCACAAGGTCAAGGCTGCCGTCGGTTGGCTGCGACGACCGAGGCTTTGACAATGCACGGAAAATTGCGTTCCTTGGGGGAAGAGAAAAGCGCCTCAACGAAATCGGAGGAGCCCCATGAGGAAACTCGCCTCGCTCTTAGCTGCCGCCGCCGCGGTTTGCGCCTTCGCGGGTGCGAGCCAGGCGCAAACCGTGCTCAAGGCGTCCCACCAATTTCCCGGCGGCAAGGGCGATGCCCGCGACGAGATGGTGCAGATCATCGCGCGCGATGCCAAGGCCGCCAATGTCGGTCTCGACGTCCAGGTCTATCCCGGCGCGTCGCTGTTCAAGCCCAACGACCAATGGAATGCGATGGTCAACGGCCAGCTCGACATCTCATCGTTTCCGCTCGACTACGCCAGCGGCAAGATCGGCGCGTTCAGCGCCACGCTGATGCCCGCGCTGGTGCGCAACCACGAGCGAGCGACGCGGCTCAACAACTCGCCGTTCATGCAGGAGATCAAGGCGAAGATCGACAAGGCCGGCGTCGTGGTGTTGTCCGACGCCTGGCTCGCGGGCGCCGTGGCCTCCAAGCGAGCCTGCATCCGCAAGCCCGAGGACATCAAAGGCCTCAAGATCCGTTCGGCCGGGCCGACTTTCGCCGCCATGTGGCAGCAGGCGGGCGCGTCGATCGTGTCGATCCCAAGCAACGAGGTTTACAACGCGCTGCAGACGGGCGTGGCCGACGCCACCGATACCAGCACCGGAAGCTTCGTCTCGTTCCGCATCTACGAGCAAGTGAAGTGCATCACCGCGCCCGGCGACAATGCATTGTGGTTCATGTACGAGCCGGTGTTGATGTCGAAGCGCAGCTTCAATCGCCTGAGCAAGGAGCAGCAAGGCGCGCTGATGAGAGCCGGCAAGCAGGCGGAGGACTATTTCAACAAGGCGACCAAAGGTCTGGACGATGAGATGGTTTCCGTCTTCAAGAAGAACAATGTCGAGGTCGTGAGCCTCACGCCGGCGGAATACGACGCCTGGGTCAAGATCGCGCAGGACAGCTCCTACAAGCAGTTCGCCGCCGAGGTCTCCGACGGGAAGAAGCTGATCGACGAGGCGCTCGCGGTCAAATAGCGCCGAGCGGAGGACGGCGACCGGCGGAACGATCCGCCGGTCGGGGGAGCGGGGGGACGGAGGGGGAGGATGGATCGATTTGTCCGCGGCATCACGCTGCTGTCGCAGGCCTGCGGTGTGTTTGCCGCGGCGCTGATCGCGGCCAGCGTGGTGATCGTCTGCCAGATGGTGTTCGTGCGCTATATGCTCAACGAGACCACCATCTGGCAGACCGACTTCGTCACCTTCAGCATCGTTGCGGCGACCTTCATCGGCAGTCCGTATCTGCTGCTCAATCGCGGCCACGTCAACGTGGACGTGCTGCCGATCTATCTTGGCCCGGAGGGCCGCTACCGCCTGGCGCTGGCGTCCATGCTGATGTCGTTTGCATTCTGCGCAGTCATGACCGTGCTGACGGCGCAGTTCTGGTACGAGGCCTGGGAGAACAACTGGCGCTCGGAATCGATGTGGCGGGCGCGGCTGTGGATCCCCTACGCCGCCATGCCGATCGGATTGGGGCTGCTGACGCTGCAATACGTCGCCGAGCTGTTCAAGCTGGTCACGGGCCGTGAGCCTCCGTTTGGGCTCGCGCCGAAGGATGCGGCATGAGCCCGACCACCCAAGGAGTGATCGTCCTCGTCGTCACGCTTGTGGTCTTGCTCTCGGGCGCACCGGTCGCGTTCGGGCTCGGCGCCATCGCGCTCGTGTTCCTGGTGATCTTTCAGGGCTTCGATGCTCTGCATGTGGCGGCCGAGACCTTCTACACCGGCCTCTCCGACTTCACGCTGGTGTCGATCCCGATGTTCGTGATGATGGGTGCCGCGATCGGCTCCTCGCCCGCAGGCAAGGACCTCTATGAGGCGCTCGATCGCTGGCTCTATCGCGTCCCCGGCGGGCTTGCGATCTCCAATATCGGTGCCTGCGCGATCTTCGCCGCGCTCACCGGTTCCTCGCCCGCCTGCTGCGCCGCCATCGGCAAGATGGGCATTCCGGAGATGCGCCGGCGTGGCTACCCGGACGACGTCGCCACCGGATCGATCTGCGCCGGCGGCACGCTCGGGATCCTGATCCCGCCGTCGATCACTTTCATCCTCTACGGAATCGCCACCGAGACTTCGATCGGCCGGCTGTTTCTTGCTGGCGTGTTGCCGGGCCTGTTGCTCACCGGCCTGTTCATCCTGTGGACGCTGTATATCATCTGGCGGCGGGGCTTCCGCTCGCATGCCGCCGATTTCCGCTATTCCTGGCTGCAGAAGTTCCAGTCCATCCCGAAGATCGCGCCGTTCGTTTTGATCATCGTGGGTGTGATGTACACGCTCTACGGCGGCGTGGCGACGCCGTCGGAAGCCGCCGGCGTGGGCGCAGCGCTCTGCGTGCTGATGGCCGTGCTCATCTATCGCATGTGGTCGCCGGAGAAATGGTGGCTCATCCTGCGCGACACCACGCGCGAGTCGGTGATGATCCTGATGATCATCGCCGCCGCCGTGCTGTTCGGCTACATGCTGACCTCGCTCTATCTCACCCAGACGTTGGCGCAGGCGATCGCCGACATGCACGTCAACAAATGGGTGCTGATGCTGCTGATCAACCTGTTCCTGCTGGTGGCCGGCTTTTTCATTCCGCCCGCCGCCATCATTCTCATGACCTCGCCGATCCTCTACCCGATCATCACCACCGCAGGCTTCGATCCGGTGTGGTTCGGCGTCATCATGACCATCAACATGGAGATCGGCCTCATCCATCCGCCGGTCGGGCTCAACATCTATATCGTCAGCTCGATCGCGCCTGACGTGCCGGTGACGCGGGTGATGTGGGGCACCATCCCCTACGTCGTGTGCATGATGCTGGCGATCGTGATTCTGTGCATCTTCCCCGAGATCGCCACTTGGTTGCCCGATCACCTGATGGGCCCTGCGGTGCACAGGTAGTCAGCCCTCGCCGATCTCGCGTAAAATTTCCGCCGTGTGCTCACCGAGGCGCGGGGCAGGGCGCTCCGCCGCCATCGGCTCGCCGTCGATGATGATCGGCGTGCGCACGCCCGGGATCGTGCCGGCCTTGGCCGCCGCGCTCGGCCGCTCGATGCGCATGCCGCGATGCACCACCTGCGGATCGGTGAAGACTTGATCCAGTGGGTTGATCGGACCGGCGGGGACCTGCACCGATTCGAGCTTCGCCAGCAGGTCGGCGCGCGACCAGCGCTTGGTGAGCGCGGCGAGCCGCGCGATCAGCTCCTCGCGGTGATGGAGGCGATCGGAGTTGGTGCGATAGTTCGGCTCACCCGCGATGCCGGCTTGGCCCAGCACCGCACAGAGCTTGGCGAACTGATTGTCGTTGCCGGTGGCGATGATGATGTGGCCGTCGGCGACGGGAAAGACCTGATAGGGCACGATGTTGGGGTGGGCATTGCCGATGCGCGTCGGCACCTTGCCGGAGACGAGATAGTTGAGCGCCTGGTTCGCAAGCACGCCGACCTGGCTGTCGACCAGCGCCGTATCCACGTGGCAGCCGCGTCCGGTGCGCTCGCGCTCGGCCAGCGCGGCGAGGATGCCGACCACCGAATAGATGCCGGTGAAGATGTCGGCGACCGGGACGCCCGCGCGCTGCGGCTCGCCGTCGGGCGTGCCGGTCAGATCCATGATCCCGCCCATGCCTTGCGCCATGAGGTCGTAGCCGGCGCGAGCGGCATAGGGGCCGGTCTGGCCGAAGCCGGTGACCGAGCAATAGATCAGGCGCGGGTTCTCCTTGGAAAGGCTCGCATAATCGAGGCCGAATTTGGCAAGCCCGCCGACCTTGAAGTTCTCGATCAGCACGTCGGAGCGCGCGGCGAGCTTGCGCACGATGCGGCGCCCGTCCTCGCTCTCGAAGTCGACCTCGATCGAGCGCTTGCCGCGGTTGGTGGCGTGGAAATAGGCGGCGCCGAGATGGCCGCCGTCGGCCGCCGCCACGAATGGCGGCCCCCAGCCGCGGGTATCGTCACCGGCGCCCTTGCGCTCGACCTTGACGACGTCGGCGCCGAGATCGGCGAGCATCTGCCCCGCCCACGGCCCCGCCAGGATGCGGGCAAGCTCGAGCACGCGTAGTCCGGCCAAAGGCCCCGGCATCAACTATCCTCCCTGAGGTGGGCGGCGGGCTGTTGCCCGCGAAAAACAGGCGTTTCTTGGCCCGCCGACCCCGGCTTGTCCAGAGCTCGGGTGGTACCGCAGTCTTGGCATGATTTGTGAATTCCTCATCCCGACACTATCTAATCGCCATCGCGGCGAGACATTATCTAAGCGCTAGTACGGCAAGACATTCGGGCCACTCCGTGAACACCTCGTTTTTCGGCGATATGCTGCAATCCATTGCGGAACGCGGCCGCGCGCTCATTACGCGCGATCGGCGTGGCGTGGCCGAGCAGCGCTCGGCCAACCTGGCCCAGCTATGCGAGGACCTGCTTTCCGGCCGGGGCGAAGCCTCCGGCGTCGCGCTCGCCCGCGAAATCCTCTCGCGCTACGCCGAGTTGAAGATCGGTCCCCGCATCGCCTTTTTCGAGGCGCTTGCCAAACGGTTCGGCCCGGACCGCAGCCGCCTCACCGCTGCCGCCACCGCCTGGCTGAGCGCGTCCTCGGATGCCGCCGCCTCCGAGATCCAGCGCGCCTCCGAGCCGCGGCGGCTCGAGCTGTTCCGGCGCCTCAATCTCGCGCCCGGCGGGACGGCGGCGCTGGTGCGCATGCGCGAGCAGCTGCTCGACGCCATGGACCATCGCGACGATCTTGCGGTCATCGACGACGATTTCCTCCATCTGTTCTCGTCCTGGTTCAATCGCGGCTTCCTGGTGCTACGCAGCATCGACTGGTCGACGCCGGCGAGCCTGTTGGAGAAAATCATCCGCTACGAGGCGGTGCACGCGATCCGCGACTGGAACGACCTGCGCGCGCGCATCGATTCGCCCGACCGGCGCTGCTACGCCTTCTTTCATCCGGCGCTGGTCGACGAGCCGCTGATCTTCGTGGAGGTCGCGCTCACCCGCGGCATCCCCGCGGCCATCGATCCGATCCTCTCCGCCAAGCGCGAGCGCGTGGAGCCGGAGAGGGCGACGACGGCGGTATTCTACTCGATCTCCAATTGCCAGCGCGGTCTTGCCGGCGTGTCGTTCGGCCATTTCCTGATCAAACAGGTGGTCGAAGAAGTCTGCCGGCAAATTCCGCGCCTCGCAACTTTCGTCACCTTGTCGCCGGCGCCGAACTTCGCCGAATGGCTCAAGCGTGAGCGTGCCGCCGAAGCGTCTATTGCGCTGAGCGAGGAGGACCGCGCCGCGCTCAAGGCACTCGACCGCGCCGATTGGTGGCGCGATCTGGCGACCGCCGAGGCAGTGCGCGAGCCGCTGCTGCGGGCGGCGGCCTGGTACTACCTGCGCGCACGCACGCCCCGCGGCACACCGCGCGACTCCGTCGCGCGTTTCCATCTCGGCAACGGTGCGCGGCTCGAACGACTCGACTTCCTCGCCGACACCTCGGAGCGGGCGCTGCGGCAGTCGCACGGCTTGATGGTCAACTACCTCTACGATCTCGAGCACATCGAGCGCAATCACGAGGCCTATGCGCAGCAGCACGCGATCGTGGCCGCGAGCGCTATTACTCGCCTCGTCCGCACACCGGCGCCCGACATCGTCCCCGTGGGGGATTGAACCCCGCCGGGGCTAAGTGCGTCCGTAAACCGGCACGACGGCGCCGCGGGTGACGTGATTCTCCGGCGAGGCCAGGAACAGGATGGTCGTCGCCACCTCTTCGACCTTCGCCCAGGCGGCGTGATCGGCCTTCGGCATTGCGCGCCGGTTCGCCGCGGTATCCATGGTCGAGGGCGCGATCGCGTTGACCAGGATGCCTGCTTTCACCACCTCCTCTGCCAGCGCGATGGTGAGCGCCGCGACCGCGGCCTTGCTGGCGGTATAGGCGACCATGCCGGCGCCCGCGCGCCATTCGAGCGCCGGACGGGTTGCGACGTTGACGATGCGGCCACCCGCGCCGGTCGCCGTCATAGCTCTGACGGCAGCGCGGCAGCAGAGGAAGGCGGTGACGAAATTCATCTCGAGCTGCTTCATCAAGTCGGATTTCGTGGTGTCCGCCACGGGGGACATGGCAAAGCCGCCGGCGATGTGGATCGACGCCCACAGCTTCGGCACGCCGCTGTAGAGCTTGGCGACGGTCGCCTCATCGGTCAGCTCGATGTCGGCCACGAGCTTGACCTGCGGGTGATCGCGGAAGGCAAAGCGCTCGGCCTCGTTTCGGTCGATGTAGGGCACGTGGCAGACGGCGCCGGCCTTGATCAGCACATCGACCATGGCGCTGCCGAGCGCGCCGGTTCCGCCGGTGACGACGACATGGCGATCGCGATAGTCCATCGGTCGCTCCCGCTGCTGTCATAATGACACATCATCGCCCACGGGCAGGGCGATGCAAGGGCGCCGCGGCATCTTGAGCCGAGCGGGGAAGGCGCGCCAAGCTGCGGCGAAGGAACCAGCGGGCATGAGCGATTTCGACCTCGCCATTGTGGGCGGCGGCATCAACGGCACCGGCATTGCGCGCGACGCCGCCGGCCGCGGGCTCCGCGTGCTGCTGGTCGAGCAGAACGATCTTGCCTCCGGCACTTCTTCCGCCTCGAGCAAGCTCATTCACGGCGGGCTGCGCTATCTCGAGCAAGGCTGGCTGCGGCTGGTGCACGAGGCGCTGGCGGAACGCGAGGTGATGTTGCGCATGGCGCCCCACCTGATCCGGCCGATGCGCTTCGTGCTGCCGGCGGAGCCGGAGATGCGTCCGCCCTGGATGCTGCGGCTGGGGCTGTTCGTCTACGACCATCTCGGCGGGCGGCGGATACTTCCGCCTACCCGCACGCTCGACCTGGCGCGGGATGCCCTCGGCGCGCCGCTCAAGCGGCGGCATGAGCGAGGCTTTGAATATTCCGACTGCTTTGCCGACGATGCGCGTCTCGTCGTGCTCAACGCAGTCGATGCCGCCGAACGTGGTGCGGTGATCCGCACCCGCACGCGCTGCATCCGGGCGGAGCGCGGCGCGGCTTGGCGGCTCGTTCTCGACGTGCGCGGGCGGCGCGATCTCGCGAGCGCGCGCGTCCTCATCAATGCCACCGGACCGTGGATCAAGCTGTTCGCGAGCGGCGTGCTGCAGGACTCAGGCCCCGTGCCGGCGCGTCTCGATAAAGGCAGCCACATCGTCGTCCGGCGTCTGTTCGAGCACGATCGCGCCTACGTCGTTCAGGCCCCGGACCGGCGGGTCGTGTTCATGCTGCCGTTCGAGCAGGATTTCACGCTGATCGGAACCACGGACCAGGGCTTTAGCGGCGATCCCAGCGCGGTAAAGCCGAGCAGCGATGAAATCTCCTATCTCTGCGACGTCACCAACCAGCATCTGCGCGGCACCATCAGTCCCACCGACGTGGTCTGGTCATTCGCCGGCGTGCGGTCGCTCCACGATGACGGCGCCGGCAAGGCGCAAGACGTGAGCCGCGATTATGTCCTGGCCCTCGACGAGCCCG
>JBKPUA010000316.1:0-6721 GCA_046735815.1 Pseudomonadota bacterium | reverse complement strand
GCCAACCAGCATCTCCGCCGCCACGATCACGAGCCACGCGATGCCGATGGAGATGCGCATGCCGGTGAGGATCGTGGGTGCCGCCGCCGGCAGGATGATGGTGAAGGCGCGGCGGAAGGTGCCGACCTCGAGCGTGCGAGCGACATTGAGCCACTCCTTGCGCACGGCGGCGACGCCGAAGGCGGTGTTGATCAGCATCGGCCACAGCGAGCAGATGAAGATCACGAAGATCGAGGACAGGCTCGAATCCTTGATGGTGTAGAGCGCAAGCGGCATCCAGGCGAGCGGCGAGATCGGCTTGAGCACCTGGATGTAGGGATCGAGCGCCCGGCTCATCAGCGGCGACATGCCGATGAGGAAGCCGATCGGGATCGCGACCACGACCGCGAGCAGATAGCCGGTCATCACCCGTGCGATTGAATAGGCCAGCTGGATGCCGAGCCCCTTGTCGTTCGAGCCGCGGTCGTAGAACGGGTTCTTCAGGTGCTCCCAGATCTTGAGCGCGACCTCGCCCGGACCGGGCATCGCCGATTTGCCCTGGCTCGCGGTGGCGCCGACGAGCTTGGCGTATTCCGGATCCATGGTGACGGCCGGCCCGCCGCCGAGCGTGGCGAGATGCCACACGCCGATGAACAACCCGAACAGAAGCAGCGAAACCAGCGCCGCGCGCAAGGTTAGTCTCATTTTCCGTCTCCCGGCGAAACGGTTTCTCTCTCCGCATCCGCCATGGCCGGACTCGACCCGGCCATCCATGCTTTTCGCGAGAGGATGGATGCGCGGGTCAAGCCCGCGCATGACACTGTGAGTTTCAAACTCGCTTGATGGCGAAGCTCTTGACGTAGTCCTCGGGCTTGGCGGGATCGAAGCTCTTGCCCATCACCACGAAGGTCTTGGACGTCGTGCTGGGCGGGGTGAGCCCGACCTCCTTCATCAGCTTGGCGGTGTCGGTGGCGAGATAGACCTGCTCGGCCACCGCCTTGTAGTCGACGTCGCCCTTGATCTGCCCCCAGCGCTTCATCTGGGTGAGGATCCAGATCGCGAACGACTGCCAGGGGAAGGGGTCGAAGTCGATGCGGTTGGGGTCGCGCTTCACCGCGCCCAGGCCGTCGGCATAGGTGCCGGTGAGGATCTGCTCCAACACCGTCTCAGGCTGGTTGAGATAGTTCGCGGGCGCGATGGCAGCGGCGATCTCCTTGCGGTTCTCCGGCTTGTGCGCGAAGGCGGTGGCGTCGATGATCGCCTTGAGCAGGGCCGCATAGGCGTTCGGCATGGTGGTGACGAACTCCTTCGAGGCTGCGAACGCGCAGCAGGGATGTCCCTCCCACAATTCCTTCGACAGGAGATGAATGAATCCGACGCCGTCGTAGACCGCGCGTTGGTTGAACGGGTCGGGCCCGAGGAAGCCGTCGATATTGTCGGCGCGTAGATTGGCGACCATCTCCGGCGGCGGCACCGCGCGGATCTGGATGTCGGTATCGGGATCGAGCCCGTGCTCCGCCACGTAATACCGCAGCAGATAGTTGTGCATGGAATAGTCGAACGGCACCGCGAACTTGAACCCCTTCCATGCTTTCGGGTCGCGCTTGTCCTTGTGCTTGATCGCGAGCGTGATCGCCTGGCCGTTGATGTTCTCGACCGCCGGCATGGTGTAGGGGATCGGGTTCGAGCCCGCGCCGAGTGTGATCGCGAGCGGCATGGGCGAGAGCATATGGGCGGCGTCGTATTCCTTGTTCAGCGTCTTGTCGCGGATCACTGCCCAGCCCGCGGTCTTGATCACCTCCACGTTGAGCCCATGCTTGCTGTAGAAGCCCATGGGATGCGCCATGATGATGGGCGTGGCGCAGGTGATCGGGATGAAGCCGACCTTGAGATCCTTCTTCTCGATCGCGCCGCCGCCCTGCGCGAACACCTCGGTGGCCGTGCGCAACGGGAAGACCTGCGACAGTGCGGCGAGCGCGGTCGAGGCGCCTACCGCCTTGAGGAAGCGCCGGCGCGCGGCGTCCTTCGGGAACACCGCGCGCATCACCGCCGAGGCGACCACGGCCTCATAGCGCTTGTCCTCGCTCTCGATTGCGGCGCATTGCAGCTGCCGCCGCGCGTCGTAATCGTGCTCGGCCTGACTGCGATGGCGGCCGCAGACGCATCCCGCTCGATTGAGTTTTCGGTCGGGATCGAACGGGTTGTCGAAACTTGACATGGGCGACGCGCTCCATCCTCCCGCCGGCAACGGATACCGGCATTCGCTCCCGAATTAGCAATGGACGTGCCAATCCGAGGCTGGGCGCGGGCGGCAATTCGCCTTCGCTGCCGAAATGCTGCGAACGAAAGCCGCAGTGCTGCGCCCGTTTCTTGAGCAATCGCTGAAGTTTCGGGCAGGGGACATGGCGTCCGCACGGCCGGCGGGGTCCGAACAAGAGCCGTAAAGCGGCCACCGCGCGGTCCCGGCCGCACGTGCCGTTGCTCAGCGTTTAGGCGCGCGTTGGCGAATTGTATGCAATTGTGGCGCTCAGCTGTCTCGCGCCGGATCGCCGCCCGCGTGCCGATTTCACATCGCCGCCAGTCGGTTAGCGCCGATCACGGGGCGCGTGCGATTCCTGGCACGAGCTTTGCGGAACTCTCCCCCGGACGACCATTCCGATTGGGAGATTGCCGATGGCATTGCGCATGAAGCGTCGCGAATTCTTGAAATCGATGACTGCACTGGCGGCGGGCAGCGCATTGCCGGCAGCGCCCGCGATCTGGTCTCCGGCCAAGGCGCAGGCACGCCAGGAGACGTTGCTCATCGTCTCCGAGAGCGGACCCAACAACATCGATATCCACGGCGTCGGCACCAACGTCCCCGGCTACGAGGTGTCGTGGAATTGCTACGACCGGCTCATCAGCCATGAGATGAAGGCGCTGCCCAACGGCGTGCAGTACTACGAGCGCGACAAATTCAAGATGGAGCTCGCCGATGACATGAACGTCGGCGACATGTCGGTCACCTTCAAGCTCAAGAAGAACGCGGTGTTCCAGGACGGAACGCCGGTCACCGCCAAGGACGTCAAATGGTCGCTCGACCGCGCGGTGACCGTCGGCGGCTTCCCCACCTTCCAGATGGGCGCAGGCTCACTCACCAAGCCCGAGCAGTTCGTAGTGGTCGACGACAACACCGTCCGCGTCGATTTCCTGCGCAAGGATCGTCTCACCGTGCCCGACCTCGCGGTCATCGTGCCGGCGATCTACAACTCCGAGCTGGTCAAGAAGCACGCCAACGAGAAGGACCCCTGGGGTCTCGAATACACCAAGCAGAACACCGCCGGCAGCGGCGCCTATCGCGTGGTGAGCTGGAACGCCGGCACCGAGGTCATCCTCGAGCGCAACGACAAATGGACCGGCGGCCCGCTGCCGAAGGTGCGGCGCATCGTCTGGCGCATGGTGCCGTCCGCTGGCAACCGCCGTGCGCTGCTCGAGCGCGGCGACGCCGACATTTCCTACGACCTGCCGAACAAGGACTTCGTCGAGCTCAAGGGCGTGGGCAAGCTCAACATAGTGTCGACGCCCTATTCCAACGGCATCCAATACATCGGCATGAACGTGAAGAACCCGCCCTTCGACAATCTGAAGGTGCGCCAGGCGGTGGCCTACGCCATTCCCTACCAGAAGATCATGGACGCGGTGCTGTTCGGGCTTGCCAAGCCGATGTTCGGTGCGCCCGTGGATCGGCCGACCGAGGTCGCGTGGCCGCAGCCGCACAGCTACAACACGGACATCGCCAAGGCCAAGGCGCTCTTGGCTGAAGCCGGTTATCCCAACGGCTTCGAGACCACGCTGTCGTTCGATCTCGGCTTCGCCGGCGTCAACGAGCCCTTATGCGTGTTGACGCAAGAGAGCCTCGCCCAGATCGGCATCAAGTGCACCATCAACAAGATCCCGGGCGCCACTTGGCGCACCGAGCTCAATAAGAAGGTGCTGCCGCTCTACACCAACGTGTTCTCGGGTTGGCTCGATTATCCCGAATACTTCTTCATCTGGTGCTATCACGGCAAGAATTCGATCTTCAACACCATGAGCTACCAGTCGAAGGAGCTCGACGCGCTGATCGACGGCGCGGTCACCGCTGCGGCTGAGGGCAACAAGGAGGCCTACGAGAAGGACGTCAGAGGCTTCGTCGATCTTGCCTTCGCCGATATGCCGCGCATCCCGCTCTATCAGCCCTTCGTCAACGTCGCGATGCAGAAAAACGTCTCGGGCTATCAATACTGGTTCCACCGCCGCCTCGACTATCGCGCGCTGGTGAAGGGGTGAGTGTGTCCACCGCGCGCGAATCTTGCGTGTCCCGGGCGAGTGCAGCGAGCGCTTTTGCGCGAGCGGAGCGAGACCCGGGACCCAGCGCGAGAGTCGCGCAACGCAATATTGGTGATCGCGCGCCCTACTGCGCACCCCCTGGGTCCCGGCTCTCGCTTCGCTCGGCCGGGACACGGTCGAATGCGACCTGAGGAAGCAGAGCAATCATGCTGATGATGGTGGTCAAGCGCCTCTTCATCGCCGTACCGAGCCTGATCGGCGTGGTGATCGTCACCTTCCTGTTGACGCGCGCGCTGCCTGGCGATCCCGCCGCCTATTTCGCCGGCCCCGCCGCCACCAAGGAGGCGGTCGAGCAAATCCGCGTCAAGCTCGGCCTCGACCAGCCGCTCTACATCCAGTTCGTGCGCTATGTCGGCGATCTCGCCCGCGGCGATCTCGGCAACTCCCTTACGACTGGGCAGCCGGTGGGGCACGAGATCAAGACGCGGCTCCCTGCCTCGGCCGAGCTCACCTTGCTCGGCCTTATCGTCTCCATGCTGATCGCCGTGCCGCTCGGCATCCTGGCGGCGACGCGGCCGAACTCGGTCCTCGATCATACCTGCCGCGTGATCTCGACCGCGGGCGTGTCGCTGCCGGTGTTCTTCACCGGGCTGATCCTGATCTACGTCTTCTACTATCTGCTTGGCTGGGCGCCGGCGCCGCTCGGGCGGCTCGACACTTTCCTCAGCCCGCCGCCGCACGTCACCGGCTTCTATCTCATCGACAGCCTCATCGCCGGCGATGGCGAGGTTTTTCTCGCGAGCCTCAAGCAGCTGATCCTGCCGGCGCTGACGCTGGGCATCTTCTCGCTCGCGCCGATCGCGCGCATGACGCGGGCCTCCATGCTCGCAGTGCTCGCCTCCGACTTCGTGCGCACCGCGCGCGCCAGCGGCCTCACGCCCTTCACCGTCGTGGTCACCTACGCCTTTCGCAACGCCATGCTGCCGGTCATCACCACGCTGGGAATGGTGTTCTCCTTCCTGCTCGGCGCCAACGTGCTAGTCGAGAAGGTGTTCGCCTGGCCCGGCATCGGCTCGTTCGCAGTCGAGGCGCTGATCGCGTCGGATTTCGCGCCGCTGCAGGGCTTCGTGCTTACCATGGCGGTGATGTACGTCGCGCTCAACCTCGTGATCGACATCCTCTACGGAGTGATCGATCCGCGCGTGAGGATCGAGGCATGACCAATATCGCGCTCCCGACCGAGCACCCTGCGCCGCAAACCGAGGCGAAGATCGATGCGCCCAAGGCTCGCCAGAATACCGGCCTTGGTGCTGCGCTCCGCCACGCCCGGTATATTCTCAGCGAGAACGCGGTCACCGGCTTCGCCTTCGTGCTGTTTCTGCTGATCGTGCTCGCGGCGCTCATCGGTCCCTACGTGGTGCCCTACGACCCGCTCGCGAGCGACACCGCCGCGGCGCTCAAGGGGCCGTCGGCCGCGCACTGGTTCGGCACCGATCAGCTTGGCCGTGACGTGTTCAGCCGAGTGATCGTGGCGACGCGGCTCGATTTCCTCATCGCCATCGCCTCGGTCGCCCTGGTCTTCCTCATGGGTGGGCTCGCCGGCGTCGCCGCTGGTTTCTTCGGCGGCTGGACCGATCGTATCGTGGGCCGCATCGCCGACACCATCATGGCCTTCCCGCTCTTCGTGCTTGCCATGGGCATCGTCGCCGCGCTCGGAAACACCGTGCAGAACATCGTGCTCGCGACCGCGATCGTGAACTTTCCGCTCTACGCCCGCGTCGCCCGCGCGGAGGCCAATGTGCGCCGCGAGGCGGGCTTCGTGCAGGCGGCCCGGCTCTCGGGCAATGGCGAGATGCGCATCCTGCTCGGCCAGATCCTGCCCAACATCATGCCGATCATGGTGGTGCAGATGTCGCTCACCATGGGCTACGCCATCCTCAACGCCGCGGGCCTGTCCTTCATCGGTCTCGGCGTGCGCCCCCCGACAGCGGAATGGGGGATCATGGTCGCCGAAGGCGCCGCCTTCATGGTGTCGGGCGAATGGTGGATCGCGTTCTTTCCCGGCGCCGCGCTGATGGTCGCGGTGTTCTGCTTCAACCTGCTCGGCGACGGGCTACGCGACATCGTCGATCCCCAGCGCCGCACGTGAGATGGCAATGAACGAAGCCGTTCCTCTCCTCGACGTCAAAGATCTCACCGTTGAGTTCTCCACCCGGCGCGGCATCGTGCGCGCGGTTCAGCACGTCGACCTCACTATCGCCAAGGGCGAGACCGTCGGCATCGTCGGCGAGTCGGGCTCGGGCAAGTCGGTCACCTCCTATGCAGTGATGCGCATCCTCGACCGCGCCGGGAGGATCGCCGAGGGCGCGGTATATTTCACCGGTCTCGACGTGCGCGCCGCCAGCGAGGACGACATGCGCAGCCTGCGCGGGCG
>JBKPUA010000315.1:0-3411 GCA_046735815.1 Pseudomonadota bacterium | reverse complement strand
GGTGGTGGCGGAAGGCGCGGAGACCGATTCGGATGCGGTCGAGCTCTCGCAGCTCGGCTGCGAATACGCGCAGGGCCACCATTTCGGCGAGCCGATGAGCGCGGACGATGCCAAGGCGCTGCTGCAGGCCGAAGCCGCCGTTGAGCAGAGCGATCCCGCTCCGCGCAAGCGCGCGCTGCAGTAGGCGACGCTTGAGCCAAACCAAATAATGTCGTCCCCGCGCAAGCGGGGACCCAGATTCCAGAAGCGCGAGTGTTTGGCACAATGGGTCCCCGCTTGCGCGGGGACGACAGATCGGTGCGCGTTACGCGTGACCGGCTTCGCTCGAGAGCATGCCGAGATCGATGCCGATCTTGCGCAGCGCCCGCTCGTATTTGCCGCCGGTGTCCTGGCCGAAGATCAGCTCCGGATCGGCCGCGCAGTGCAGCCAGCCGTTATGCTGGATCTCGGTCTCGAGCTGACCCGGCGCCCAGCCAGCATAGCCGAGCGCGAGGATCGCGCTCTGCGGTCCCTCGCCGCGGGCGATCGCCTTGAGGATGTCGAGCGTCGCAGTGAGGCAGATGCCGTTGTCGATCGGCAAGGTCGAGTTCTCGATGAAGAAGTCGCTCGAATGCAGCACGAAACCGCGCTGGGTGTCGACCGGTCCGCCCTTGAGCACGCGCACGCCGCCGGCGCGGGTCGGAAGCTGAATCAGGTCGGCGGCCGGAATGACCTCGAGCTGGACCAGCAGGTCGGCGAAGCTGATGTGCGCTGCCGGCTGGTTCACGACGATACCCATCGCGCCCTCGGTCGAATGGGCGCACACGTAGATCACGCTGCGCGCGAAGCGGTCGTCGCCCATTGACGGCATGGCGATCAGCATCTGGCCGTCGAGATAGCCGCGCTTCGGGCTCGTGCGCGGCTGCGACTTGGACCTTCCCGACTTGGCCGATGTCCTGGGGGGCACGTCGAAATCATCATCGGGCGCCGGGCCGCCGCTGTCGTCTTGCATGCCGGTCTTGCGACTGAATTTCATGTCGAAATGCTACCTGATTGGGTGCCGATTGCAACGACGCGTCCCTTGGCGAAAGCCATGCATCGTTCATGCCACAATTCGCCGCAGCCGCGGCGCAGTCGAGACACGCAAGTTAAGATATGTGTCGCTTTGATGTACTTTTCGAGGCCCCTGGCTCCAACCACATTCCCACTCACGATCAATTCAGTGGCGGGCGAAGAGTTTCCGCCCTACACCGCACTTCCATGATCACCCTGTCCGATCGGCTGCGACGCGCCGCCGCGCCTGGCACGATCGGCCTTTGCGCCGTGTGGCTCGTTGCGGCCAGCCATGCCGCAGCGGCGGAGGACGCTTCGCGCTGGGACGGCGATGCGCGCAACGCCATGCGTCTGATCGCAGGCTCGTCGGCGCGCGGCGGCGGCGCGTCGTTGCGCGCCGGCATCGAGATCAGGCTCGCCCCGGGCTGGCACACCTATTGGCGCTATCCCGGCGATGCCGGCGTGCCGCCACGCTTCGACTTTGCGGGCTCGCAGAACGTCAAGGCGGTCGACGTGCACTGGCCAGTGCCGCAGCGCCTGCCGGAGGAGGCTGTCACCGTCATCGGCTATACCGGCAACGTCATCTTGCCGCTGAGCATCGTGCCGGAGAACCGCGCCAAGCCGGTGATGCTGCGCCTCAAGCTCGACTATGCGGTGTGCGAGAAGCTGTGCATCCCGGCCGAAGGCAAGGCCGAGCTCATGCTGGGCGGCGGCCCATCGTCGCAAGACGCCGCGCTGCTGACCGCCGAAGCGCGCGTGCCGAAGAAGGTTGCGCTCGGCGAGGGCTCGACGTTCGCCATCACATCGGTCCGCCGCGAGGATGGCGGCACTCGACCGCGCGTCGTCGTCGACGTCGCGGCGCCGGCAGGAGAAGCCGTCGCCCTGTTCGCGGAAGGCCCAACACCGGAGTGGGCCTTGCCGGTGCCGGCGCCGATCGCGGGCGCCGGAGCCGGAATGCAGCGCTTCGCCTTCGAGCTCGATGGCGCGCCGCCGGGACAGGGATACGACCGCATTGCCATCACGCTCACCGCAAGCGCGGGCAACAGCGCCATCGAGGTCGCGACCCGTCTCGACTAATTCGCCGGGCACGCTAATTTGGTGCGGGCGCCATGGTCCCCCACGCGCGGCGCGGGCGAGACGCATGAGCTCAAGTTCAATTCAGGGAAGAGGATAGCACCATGTCCATCAAGGTCGGCGATCGATTGCCCGAGGCGAAGTTTCGCGTGATGACCGGGGACGGGCCGGCGTGGAAGAGCACCGGCGACATCTTCAAGGGCAAGAAGGTCGCGCTGTTTGCGGTGCCCGGCGCCTTTACCGGCACCTGCCACAAGATGCATGTGCCCTCGATCACCCAGAACGCCGACGCCATCAAGGCCAAGGGCGTGGACACCATCGCCGTCGTCTCGGTCAACGATGTTTTTGTCATGGACGCCTGGAAGAAGGCGTGTGCGGCCGACAAGCTCGAGTTCCTGGCCGACGGCAACGGCGAGTTCGCCAAGGCAATCGACCTCACCTTCGACGGCTCGGGCAACGGTCTCGGCACGCGTTCCAAGCGCTACGCCATGCTGGTCGAGGACGGCGTGGTGAAAAAGCTCAACATCGAGGAAGCGCCGGGCAAGGTCGAGGTCTCCGGCGGCGACGCTCTGCTCAAGCAGCTTTGAGCGCGCGCGGCCTTTCCTCAATCGCTCGCTGACGCCGCCCGCATCGCGCGTGCGGCGGCCAGCGTCTGTGCGCGCCCTTCATGCACCAACCGATCGGCGCGCTCGTTCAGGGCGTGGCCCGCATGGCCGCGCACCCAATGCCAGCGCACGCGATGGCGCGCCAACACCGCATCGAGTCGCTGCCAGAGGTCGACGTTCTTGACCGGCTTCTTGTCAGCGGTGCGCCAGCCGTTGCGCTTCCACTGGTTGATCCACTTCGTAATGCCGTCGCGCAGATATTGGCTGTCGGTGTGAAGGTCGACCAGGCACGGCCGCTTGAGCGCTTCCAGCGCTGCGATCGCCGCCGTCAACTCCATGCGGTTGTTGGTGCTGTGGAGCTCGCCGCCCTTGAGCTCCTTCTCGTGATTGCCGAAGCCGAGGATCGCGCCCCAGCCGCCGGGCCCGGGATTGGGCGCGCAGCCGCCGTCGGTGTGAATGATGACGTGCGGCTCGTTGCGCTCGTGCGGCTCGCTCATGCCGCGAGCCCATAATCGCGCACGCCGCCGATCGCCTGGTGGAAACGCAGCTTGCGGTAATACTCGAACGGATCCTTCGGCCGCACCAGCGCGCCCGGCGGCACGTCGAACCAGTCGACCAGCCGCGTGAGCAGAAAGCGCAGCGCAGCGCCGCGGGCGAGCAACGGCAAGGCGTCGCGCTCCTCGTCCGCCAAGGGACGCAC
>JBKPUA010000314.1:0-10995 GCA_046735815.1 Pseudomonadota bacterium | reverse complement strand
GGCGGTGAGGTGATCGAAGCCGACCCGTACTTATTAGCGCAGATCGAAAGGTTCAAACCTCAGTTCCCGAATGGGGTCGTCAGTTCCGTCTCGTTCGTGTCCACCACGAACACCGCGAGGAGCTTGGCCGGCTTCGTCTTGCTGGCATTGGCGCTGACGCCGTGGCGGTCGCCGGGGAGCTCGGAGAAGCTCTGTCCGGCCTTGTAGGTCGTCACAGGTCCGTCGTTGACCTGACTGCGGATCGCCCCCTCAAGCACGGTCGCGTAGATGAAGGCGGATTTGGGATGCGTGTGGCCAGGCGAATAGCCGCCCGGGCCGTATTCGACGAGCACGCCCTTGATGCTCTTGCCGGGAACGTTCGGCAGCTCGTGCTGGTAGACGAGGGTCACCTTGGCGTTCTTCTCCTTCGGCGCCTCCGCGAGGACGCTGCCGAACGGCAGGATGGCGACGAGCAGCGAGCAGAGGATGCGTTTCATGGAGCCCTGTCCTTCGGTTGGCGGATGCGGGTCAGGCTTTTGCCTGTGAGCGGCGGAGCCATTCGTCGAAACCGATGCGGCCGAGGCGCGCCTCGCCCAATGGCACGAGCGAGTGCTCCTCGACCCGGCCGCCGAAGTATCGGGCCTCAGGGTCGCGCACGACCTTGCGTGGGTCGCCGACCGCCTTCAGGTAGCGGGCGACGATTTCGTTGAACGGCGCTCGTTCCGGGCCGGCGATCTCGACGACGCCGTTGCGCGGCGCCGCGAGCGCCACATCGGCAACGACGGCAGCAACGTCGTCCGCCGCGATGGGCTGAAACAGGCCGGGCGAAAGCCTGACCGTGTTTCCATCCGTACTTGAAGCAGCAATCCCGCCGAGGAATTCCAGGAACTGGGTTGAGCGGATGATGGTGTAGGGGATGCCGGAACTCTCGATCAGTTTCTCTTGCGCGACCTTGGCGCGGAAATAGCCATTGTCGGGCGTCCGGTCGGTTCCGACGATGGATAGCGCGACATGATGCCGGACGCCCGCTGCGGCCTCCGCCGCGCGAAGGTTGCGCCCGGAGGTCTCGAAGAATTCCAGCACCGCCTTGTCTTCAAATGAGGGCGAATTGGCGAGGTCGACCACTACCTGCGCGCCGGCCATGGCCTCTTTGAGCCCCTCGCCGGTAATGGTGTTGATGCCGCTTTTGGGCGAGGCGGCGACGACCTCGTGGCCGCGCTGACGCAGAGTGGCGACGGTTTTCGAGCCGATCAGGCCGGTGCCCCCGATGACGACGATCTTCATGGTTTACCCTCCCGCGTCGACGACTGGAGACCCTTAAATGGGTTCGAATGTAAGTGAGGACAACGCGCGAGCATAATGCCGCGGAATATGGGCCCCGCTTTCGCGCAGACTACAGCTAAAATCAATTGCCTTTGGCTTTCTAGGGACCGGATGCGATCTCGACCGGAACGCGTGTGATCTCGGCGTTCATCGCATTGCCGTTGACGATGATCTGCGCGGCGAGCGTGAACCTACCGGCCGGCAGCTTGCCGGCAAGCGCGATGCGGAAGCTCGCATCCTCGCCGAGCGGAGCTTGCCCCGCCAGCACGACGCGGCCGTCGCTGTCGGTCACGAGATAGCGGCATTCGGGGGCGGAGCGCTTGAGCACGTCGGCGGCCATCGATGGCAGCGGCTGCCGCACGATGTCGTAGCTGCGCATGTGCTTCTGCACGAGTTCGATATCGCCGGAGAGGCGGATGCCGTCGTCGTCACGCGCGACCTTGGTGATGTAGCCGCGGCGCGGAACTGCGTAGGCGTCGTACGAGCCGACGCCGAGCGGATAGCTGAGATCGCGGGACGCCTCGAGCGTAACGCTGTCCTGCGACCAGCGTTTGAGCCGATAGGGGCCGTTAGTGACCAGGAAGTGACCATGCTCCTGATAGAATGACTTCAGCGCGGCCCAGCGTTTGCGCGCGTCCTCTGCGCCAACCAGCGATTTCAAGCGATCCGGCCGATAGCCGTCGCGCTCGAAGCCCTCGACCAGCGCCGCTAGGCGCCTGTTCGTGTCTTCGGAGCGCACGAGATCGAGCCAATCCACGCTGCGCCGCTGCGCCGCGCCTTGCGAGAACGCGGCCCAGCCGCGCTCGACCGCCTCCTCCATCAGCACCAGGAGATGCCACGGCAGCGTGCTCCACGGCGGGGCGACGATCGCGTCCTGCTCCGGGTCGGTCGGCGGCGCCGAGGTAAAGACCTCGACCACGAACAGCTCCCGGACATATTCGAGATCGCCGAACCGGAAGGATTTCGACGTCGTGTCGGTGCCGACGACGCGCACGCCCAGAAGGCGCGCGCGCATGACGGCGGTCGCGGCCGCGACCAGTGGATCGGAGCCCGCCTCGTCCCCTTCGCTGCCGGCGCCCCAGCGGTAGGCGAACATATAGGAATAGAGGAGATCGACAGCGTTCATGCGGGTGTCGTCATGGAACGCGGAGCCCAACACGCGGTAGGTCAGCTTCTGCCGGGCAATCTTGCCCGCTCCCACCGGGAGAAGCCGCCCGCTCGACGGCTCCGGCAGCACCGCGTCGTCGGGAACGGTGATCTCGGCCGCGACCTGCGACGGCTGCGCCGGCGCGCGCCGCTCGACGATCGGCTCGGCGAGAATCGAGAGGCTCACGAACGTGTAGGCCACCATCAGCGCGGTAAGCGGAACCTGGGAGCGCAACGCGAGGCGGCGCGTGTCGAGCACCCGCATGGCCTTGAGGTGCGCGAGATAGACCGCCGCGATGTGCCCGGCGAGGATCGCCGTCACCGCGATGATCCAGGCGAAGCGCGCGTCGACGATGGCGATGTCGACGCGGTAGCCCGCGGTCCCGAACAGGTTCCAGCCGAAGCCAAACGGGTCCGACACGAGCGGAATGATGTATTGCCCTTGGATCAGCAGGAACGTGAGGTAATGCGCGAGGTGATAGCCGATCGCGATCGGGACGAGCGTGAGGGCGAAGCTGCGCGCCATGGCCAGCGGGGATAGGCGCCCTCCGGCCGCGGCGCTCATGATGGCGCTCACCCCGAGATAGGCGCCGAGAAACACCAGCCAGAACATGACGAGCCCGGCGGTGCGGATCGCCATGAGCTTGAAATCACCGAAGCCCGCGAGATGCGCGGCGATCGCGGATTCGAGGCTCGTCCACTCGGGCGTGCTGAGCGCGCCGTCGTAGAGAACGGTCGCGAGCAGCAGCAACACGAAGGCCATCATCGAGGTCGAGACCTGATCCTCCTCGATCAGCCCGGCCCCGTACGGGCGCAGCCATAGGCCGCGTTGGGCACCGGTTCGAATCTCGATCGGCGCAAAGCGCGCGAAGATGCCGAACAGCAGCGTGAACACCTCGCCGCGCGTGAGCCAGCAGGCGCGGCCGAACAGGAACATGCCGGCGAAGGTCAGCACGGAATAGGCGAGGAGGAGCCAGGCGATGAACCGCGGCACGGCTGGATTGGGATAGACCAGCTCGATCCAGGAGGACGCCAGCAGCAGAGCAACGGCCGGCCAGACACCGAGCGCGGCAGGATAGCGCAGACGCGGCGCATGCTCGGGTCGTCGCCTGATACCTCGCCAGATCGTCTCGACCGCTTCGTAGCCGGTGCGCCAGGGATTGATGAGCGCCCAGACATTGCCGATGAACGCCGATACATAGGCGAGCCCGACCCAGGCGATGATCCAGACCATGGTCGGCGCGATGTTCTTGTAGGGATTCTGATCGCCGCGCAGGCCGGCGATGATGACGATGATGAATGCGGCGAGGGCGAGCGACTTGAGCACGAGCGCAAGCACCGGGCTCGCGATCCATCGGCCGAGCGGCGTGGCGAGGAGGTCTACACGCGGATAAGGAGCAAGGCGTGACGCCTCGCGCACGAACAATCCGACGATAACGAACGACACCACCACCGCAGCCGCGGCGCCCACGAGGTAGAACGAGAGCGGAAGCGGGAGATCGTAGCGTTGGCCGAAGCCGTGGGCACCGGCCGACGTCGCGACGCAGGCGACCGCGGCGGCAGCCGTCAGCGCGCGCGTGACAGCGCGGCTAAGGATAGACCTCGATCGTGACAAGGACGTCCCCATGCGCGTGGCCGCCCGACTGGGTTTTGCCGATGTGGGGTTCGACCGTGAACCGGCCGGTCGCGCGTGCGACGAAGGTCATCTCGCTCACCGCGCCCGGCTTGATATCCTGCTCGATGTCGTAGCCGTGCAGGTGCACGCTGATCGGCTTGTCCGTACTCCATTCGAGCTTCACGGTATCGTTCTGCTTGACGCGGATGCGCCGCATGTTGTCCGGCACACGGCCGTTGGCGATGGCAAGGACGTAGGTGACCTCGGTGGCGCCGGCCGCGGTGCTGATTGTGCTGCTCAGGCACAGCGCCAGCACGAACACCGACAACACTCGGATTTGGGAGACGCTTTGCGCCATTCATCGCCCCGGATTCGACGGCAGGTCGGCGATGCGATTGAGCATCCAGCCGGCCTCATAGGGCGACGGCAGCAGGGCGGGATCGCCGACCGTGAAGCCCATGAGCCGCCCGAACGGATCGCTCAAGCCGCCGATCGGATTCCAAGCGGCGGTGGGCGCGGTGCCGATACCGAGCGTGAGCCAGCCGTTCCACGGGAAATCCTTGAGCTTCACCGTGCGGATGAAGATCGGCGAGTGCAGGCCCGCGATCGCATCGAAGCCGATATTCTCGATCCCGGCCGAGAACTCGACGTTGACGTATTCGCGTTTGACGGTGTAGCCGGCGGCGATAGTGCGGCAACCGACGGTCAGCGCCGCGACGAGGTCGCGCTCCAAATTGATACGCTCCACCAGCCCCGCGACCTCGCCGCCTTTGAGGCGCTCGAGATCGGAATCGATGCGCCGCTGCTGATCGGGCGCGCGCGCGGCATCGGCGAGGAGACGCTCGGCGTGGAACCAGCCGGTTCGCACCCAGGGCGGAGCGAGCCAACCGTTCAGGGCGAACGTCGCGGACGCCATGAGCGTCGCGGCATCGATCTCGGCCACCTCGGCATCCCAATCCGTGACCGGCGCGGACCAGTCCGGATGGCTGCGGGCAAGGCCGCCGTGCGCCCTGACCTTGAGGTCGGCCACCGGCGTGCCGCCGTCCGCGAAGCGCGCCTTGGCGGCGGCCGCGAGGTCGGCGTGATGGAGATAGTCGCCGTGGAACGGCGTGACCGGGTAGGGATGCAGGATGAAATCGCGGTTTGCCGTCAGCGCGCGGATGATCGCTCCGACCACGGCGCAAGCGGTAGCGTCGTCCCGCGCATGCGCGGAGCTTGGATTGATCCGCACGACGACGAACGAGCCGAGCGATTCGATACTGGCGACCTCGGCCGGCGGCGCGTCCGCCAGGCTCAAGCCCTCGCCGACATAGGCCTGGATGCGGCCGTCGCGCAGGGCTTGCGCCGCCGCATCGGGCGCGAGCGTCCTGATCTCGATCTCGTGCGGATAGAACGAGGGATAGATCGGCAGCTCGTGTCCGCCCCAGGCCAGGGTGGCGATCGCGGCCGCGGCGAGGATCGATGTGATGGCAGCAACACGCTTCATGTCACCCGCGCAGAGTCCGCATGACGGATTCGTTGGCCAACGCCTCGCTCGGGGTGCCGTGGAAGGTGATCTCGCCGCGATCGATCACGTAGAGCCGATCGGCAATGGCGGCGGCGCTGGTCAGATTCGATTCTGCGAGCAGCAGCGAAATTCCGAAGCTCTTGATCATCATCACGGCGTCGCGAAATCGTTTCACCACCACCGGCGCCAGGCCCTCGAACGCCTCGTCCAGGATCATCAGTGAAGGCGCGAGCGCCATGGCGCGCGCGATCGACACCATTTTCTTCTGACCGCCGCTGAGATTGAGCCCCGGCCGGCTCAGGAACTTACCGACCTCCGGAAACACCGTCAGCGCGCGCGCCTCGGCGTCGGCCCCGCCGCGTGCGGTCTTGTCGGAGAGCCAACGACTGATCATGAGGTTCTCGGCCACGGTCAGCTCGGGAAAGATGCCGGCATTCTCCGGCGCGTAGCCGATCCCGCGCTTGGCGCGCTTGTGCGGCGGGAGCTTGGTGATGTCTTCCCCGCGGAAGCGGATGCGGCCGGAGTGCACCGGCAGGAGCCCGGTAATGCTCTCGATGATGGTGGTGCGTCCGGCGCCGTTGCGCCCCACCAGCGACACGACCTCACCGTCGTCGACCGTCAGCGATACGCCACGCAGAATGTGCGCCGGACCGCGGAAGGTGTTGATGGCGTCGATCTCCAGCAACATCTGCTTGTCCCTCGCCACCTCAGGCCGACAGCGGCACACCGAGCAGGATATTGGCGACGTTGCTGTTTGCCTTGATCTCGTCCGGCGTACCGTCGGCGAGGAATCTGCCCTCGTGCATCATCACGATGCGGTCGGAATAGCGGAACACCACGTCCATGTCGTGCTCGATGACCACGGCCGTCACCGCTCCGCTGCGCACCACCGACGACACGGTATCCATGATCTGCGTCTTGTCGCGCGTGCTCACGCCGCTGGTCGGCTCGTCGAGAAAGAGCAGCTTCGGGCGCAGCGCATAGGCTATCGCGACGTCGAGGAGCTTGCGTTCGCCCTGCGCCAGGCCTCCCGCCGGCGTACCGCTCTTGCCCTCGAGGCCGAACTGTCCCAACACGTCGTAGGCCTCGTCGCGGACCGCCTGGTCATGGTCCGCAAGCGCCGCGATCCGCACGATCTTGCCGTCGCGCGAGAAGATCGACAACGCCACATTGTCGAACACCGAGAGCCCGTCGAACAGGTTGACGATCTGGAAGCTGCGGGCGATGCCCGCCTTGATCCGGTCGTGCACCGTGGCGAAGGTGATGTCCTTGTCCTCGAACAGAATCTGGCCGCTGTCCGGGGTTAGATGTCCGCTGATCAAGTTCACGAGCGACGTCTTGCCGGCGCCGTTCGAGCCGACGAGCGACAGGAACTCGCCCTGATTGACGACGAAATTCACGCCGTCGCAGGCGCGGGTGTCGCCGAACTGCTTATGAAGATCGACGGTCTTGAGCAGGATCACGAGGATTTCTCCCGCGGGCGCAGCTTGCCGGCGAGCGCGGTGATCGCACCCACGATTCCCGTCGGCAGCAGCAGGACCAGCAACACCAGCACGACGCCGAGCAGAAGCTGCCAATATTCCGTGCTCGCGACCGCATAGGTCTTGAGATAGGTGAAGATCACGCCGCCTACGATCGGACCGGTGAAGTTGCGGAAACCGCCGAGCAGCGTCATGAATACGATCTCGCCCGAGAACGGCCAGTACAGCACTTCCGGCGTCGTCAGTCCGTTGAGCGGGACCCAGAGAATGCCGGCGAGGCCGGTGAAGGTCCCGGAAATGAGGAAGGACATCCAGCGGAAGCGCCGGATCCGCAAGCCCAGGAATGCCGCACGCGTCTCGTTGTCGCGGATCGCCTGCAGCCCCTTGCCGAAGGGAGAATGGACGATCACCCACATCAGCACGACGCAGATCGCGAACACGCCGAGCACGTAATAGTAATAGCCGTGGATGAAGCGCTGGAACGCGCCCGCGCCGGTAAAGGTGAACATGCCGGCCAGCAGCGTCGGCCGCGGAACGCGCAGGCCGTCGGTGCCGCCGGTGAGCCAGAACAGCTTGAGCGCGAGGCTGTAGAGCACCTGCGACAGCGCCAACGTCAGAATGCCGAAAAAGATGCGCGTGTGGCGGACGCAGATGTAGCCGAACAGCGCCGAGGTGACGGCCGCGATCGGGATCCCGATCAGGATGTAGAGCTCCATGGAGTGGATGCCGGCGTCGCGCAGCAGGAAGGCAACGCTGTAGGCGCCGATGCCGAAAAATGCGGAATGACCGAACGACAACAGGCCGGTGTAACCCAAGAGCAGATTGAAGCCGAGCGCGGCGATGGCCGCGATCAGACCGTAGGTCAGGAGCTGGATTTGATAGAGCCCGATAAAGTTCGGAAGCAGCGCCAGCGCCACGAGGACAAGAGCCGCGGCCGCCGCCAGCATCAGCTTGGGGCGGTACGAGATCCGGGTCGCGTCTGCCTTCATCACGCGCTTCCGAACAGGCCGGTCGGCTTGACCAGCAGCACCACGGCCGCGATCAGGTAAAGCACCGCGAGCTCGATCTCGGGGAAGAATTGAATTCCCGCGGTGCGCACGAAGCTTACGATCAGCGCGCCGACGAGCGCGCCCTGCAAGCTGCCCAGCCCGCCGATCACCACCACCACGAAGGCGAGCACGAGCGCGTCGATGCCCATGCCCAGCACCGCCGTCTGCGTCGGCACGATGATGGCGCCGCCCAGCCCGGCCATGAAACAGCCGATTGCGAACGCCGACACGTAGACCAGCCCGACGTTGAGCCCGAGCGCCGCCGCCATGCGGCGGTCCTGCGAGGTCGCGCGCAGCATGACGCCGAACTTGGTGCGATAGATCACCGCCCACAGCAGCAGCGCGGCTACCGCGCCGACCCCGATCACGACCAGATTATAGCCGGGATAGAGCAGCCCGCCGATATGCACGCTGGGGAGCACGTCCATCACCGGATCGGCGGACAGCGGCAGCCCACCCCAGAGCAGACGGATGACATCCTCGAGAATCAACAAGAGGCCAAACGTGACCAGAAGCTGATATTCCTCGGCGCGGCGGTAGAATGGCCGCAGCAGCAGCGGCTCGATCACCATTCCGAGCAACGCGACCGCCGCGGCGCCGAGCGGAATCAGCAGCAGCATCCATCCGACGGGCAGACCGAGCGCAGCCGCGCGTCCGACCAGCCACGCGGTGACGAAGGCGCCGACGGCATAGAAAGTGCCGTGCGCCATGTTGACGATGCGCATCACTCCGAAGATGAGGCTCAGTCCCGCGGCGATGAGGAAAAGGACCGAGGCGTAGAACAACGAGTTGAGGATCTGAATGATCAGTATCGACACTGATACGCCCTCATTCCCCTTGCGACGCCATCTCGACGATCAGGCGATTATCAGCGCATCTGCGTCCTTTGGTAAAGCAGCTACTGCTCAGACTTGGAGCGGGATGACTTCTCTTCCGCTCTCGAGCTTCTTGTTGGAGCATGATCTTTTTCGAAAACCGGTATCCGTCCCGGATCAAGGTCCGGGGCAGGCTTTTTTTCGGGATCCAGCTCTAGTGGTCCGATTCCGAAGTTCGCATCGTTTGTGCGGCACCCTCGTTCGCGAACTTCGGAATCGAGGACCACTAGCAACTCTATGATTCTAGTGCCCCTTTGAACCCGCAGTTCGCGGTCGAACGCGCGGCACGATATGCGCGAACTTCGGGTTCGGGGCACTAGTTGCTCGCGACGGCCGCCGAGCCAAGTGATACGCGAAGCCGATTCAAGGACCGGCCGCGCCGCCGGAAGCGGGCGCGGCCGATATCGGGAACATCCTCGCAAGCGCGATGGGCTCAGCCTATGGCCTTCGGCCAGGTGGTCTTGATCCAATTGGCCGCGGCCGTCGACTCGTTGTGGCCCTGACCGGGCTTCGGCCAGTTGGGCGGCGCCGTAATGTTGCGGATCGGGATCGTGATCACCCGGTTGGGGTCCCAGGTCGAGAACTGGTACTCGGGCAAGTTCTTGCTGAACCCGATCACCGCGTCCTTGTAGCCCTGGTGGTTGTCCGGCCGGATATAGAGGTACCCCGAGGGCGCGTCGTAACCCATGCCTTCGAGCTGGCTGATGATCACCTCATCGTCGGGCCAGCCGCCCGCCAGCTGGTTGGCGCGCTCGATCGCCTTCTTCAGCATATAGAGCGTGACGTACGCCCCTTCCGACTGGAAGTTCGGATACTCGTTCCAGCGCTTGTAGTAGCGCTGCACGAACTGCTTGTTGAGCGGCCAGCGGTCGCCGCTCGGATAGGTGAAGTAGTAGTTGGAATGAACGCCGGCGAGCACGCCTTCGGGATGGTCCTTGCCGATGGCGTGCGGCGCGACACCGAGCGCGAGCGTGGTTGCGACCTTCATCTTGTCGAACAGGCCGTAGCGCAGGGCCTGTTTGTAGAAGGCGATGTAGTCGCCGCCCCAGACCGAGGTGTAGAGCAGGTCCGGGTTGGCCGACATGGCCTTGGTGATGTGCGAGGTGAAATCGGTGGTGCCGAGCTTGGGCCAGCTTTCCGACACCACCTCGGTGCCCGGCAGCAGCCGCTCGAGCGCGAGCGTGAAGTGCTCGGCAGCGTTGCGGCCGTAACTGTAGTCGGGATGGATGTGCGCGATGCGGCGCACCTGCGGCCACGCCTGCGCGGTGCCAATCGCCGAAGTGATGCCGTCCGCCGATTGAATATTGGTGATGCGGAAGAGGTATTTCGGCTGCGGAACCGCCTTGTCGAACAGGAAGTCGGTGCAGCCGTCGACGAGGATCGTGAGCAGGCTCAACTCCTCGGCCACCGGGCCGAGCGCCGGCGAGTTTCCGCTCGAAATGACGCCGGTGAACAGGTCGATGTTGCCCTCGAGCTTCATTCGCCGCAGCTCTTTGACGTTGGCGTCGGTGCCGGCGGCTTCATCGGCGGTAACGGTCTCGATCTTGCGCTTACCCAGGAAACCGCCCTGCGCGTTGATCTCCTCGGCCGCCAGCGTGTGGCCCTTCAGCGACGGCTCGCCGAGCACGGCGGCCGGGCCGGTCAGGAACGTCATATGCCCCGTCTTGTACGGGGTGTCGGGAATCTTGCCTTTGGGCGGCTCGGCGGCCGCCTTCACCAGCGGCGGCGCTGCGACCAGGCCGGCCCCCGCGAGACTACCCCCGCCGACCGTGACGCCGAGCGCGCTCAGAAATTTTCGGCGATCGACTGTGCTTTCATTGTCCATGAGCTCTCTCCTCAGCCCGGCCCGTTGCGAGCCGAGCGCGTTCGGATGTCTCCCCGATCCGCTGTGAGCGCAATGGTACCATGCAATTTCTCCGGGCGCGACTTGAGCGATAGTCGATGTGCGGAGTCTGGCAGGACGCCCACTCGGTCGTCCCACCCATCCCCGGAGCTCGGCGGGCGGGGAGCGAGGTTCCCT
>JBKPUA010000313.1:0-8658 GCA_046735815.1 Pseudomonadota bacterium | reverse complement strand
GGTGATGCTCGAGGCCGAGCATATGTGCATGTCGGTGCGCGGGGTGGAGAAGCCGGGCTCCTCGACCATTACCACCCAGTTCACCGGCACCTTCCGGGACAATCCGGAGGAACAGGTTCGCTTCATCGCCTTGCTGCGCGGAGTCGAGCGCTGAGCGGCGACCCATCGCCGCCCGCATCGCGCGGCTCGACCGAGGAGGTCGAGGAGGGCCGCGCCTTCACCCCCAAATTCGACGCCGACGGGCTCATCACCTGCGTCGCGACCGACGCGCGCTCGGGCGAGGTGCTGATGGTCGCGCACATGGATGCGCAGGCGCTGCAACGCACCATCGCCACCGGCGAGGCTTGGTACTTCAGTCGCTCCCGTCGAACGCTGTGGCGCAAAGGCGAATCGTCCGGCCACGCGCAGCGCGTGGTCGAGATGCGCATCGATTGCGATCAGGACGCGGTCTGGATCCGGGTCGAGCAGGAAGGAGCGGGCGCCTGCCACACCGGCCGGCGCTCGTGCTTCTACCGCGTGGTGCCGCTGGGCAAGAGCGGCGCGGTCACCCTCGAGTTTCGCGACGCCGGGCGGACGTTCGATCCGAAAACCGTATACGGGAAGTAGCGATCGTTAGATTCCCGCCGCGATCGCGCGCACCAGCAATTGCCGGGCGCGCTCGAGGTGCGGACGATCGTACATCACTCCGTCGATGCCGACCGTGCCCTTGCCGGGATTGGCCTCGAAGGCGGCGACCACGGCGCGCGCTTTGGCGATCGCCGCCGGCGTCGGGGTGAACACCTCGTTGATGACCGGCACTTGCGCCGGATGGATCGCCATCTTGCCGCTGAAGCCGTCGCGGCGGGCCTCTTCGCTCTCGCGCCGCAGCGCGTTGGCGTTGCGAAAGTCGACAGTGACCGTGTCGATGGCCGCCACCCGCGCCGCCGCGGCGCCGGCGAGGCAGAGCGCCCGCGCCAGCCGATAGGGATCGAGAAAGCGGCCCTCGTGGTCGCGGTTGGCCTCCGCGCCAAGCTCGGCGGACAGATCCTCGGCGCCCCAGGTCAACCCTTCGAGCCGCGCGCTCGCGCCGCCATAGGTGCCGGCGAGAAACAGCGCCGTCGCGGTCTCGGTCGCGATCGCCACGATCTTGATGTGCCCGTCGGGCACGCCGGCGATCGCCTCACGCGCCGCAAGCTTGGCGTCGGCGTGAACGATGGCCGCGCCGCCTTCGGCCTTCGGCAGCATGATGGCGTCGGGATGCGCGGGCACCACCGCCTCGAGATCGGCGTCGGTGAGGCCGGTCGCAAAACCGTTGACCCGCACCAGCAGGCGAGGGCGCTTCGCCGCCCGAACGGCATCCCTGATGAAATCGGCCGCGCTCCGGCGCGCGCCGGCCTTGCCTTCCGGCGAGACAGAATCCTCGAGGTCGACGATCACCGCGTCGGCGCCGCTCGCCATCGCCTTGTCGAGCTTGCTGCCGCCGTCGGCGGGGACGAAGAGCAGTGAACGCATCAGCGCGGCCGCATGCGCATGAAGACCTGGCGGCGGCATTCGGCCACGAGCTTGTTGTCCTGGTTATAGGCGCGGTGGTGGAACTCGACGATGCCGGCACCCGGCCGCGACGTCGACTCGCGCTTGCTGATCACTTCGGTCGCGCAGTGGACCGTGTCGCCCTCGAACAGCGGGTGGGGGAATTTGACCTCGGTCATGCCGAGATTGGCGATGGTGGTGCCGATGGTGAGGTCGTTGACCATGATGCCGATCATCAGCCCGAGCGTGAACAGCGAATTCATCAGCGGCTGACCCCACTCGGTCTCCTGCTCGCAGAAATGCCGGTCGATGTGCAGCGGCTGCGGGTTCAGCGTCATGTTGGAGAACAACATGTTGTCCATCTGCGTGACGGTGCGCCGGAGCGGATGCTCGTAGAGATGACCGACTACGAAATCATCGAAATAGATGCCGCCGCGCGGGTGACGACGGATCGCGGTATCCTGGGTCATCGGGTTCCTCCGTGGGCGAGCGGGGCCGAAGCTGACGCAGCATGACGCTCGCTTGGAGCCGCGGTCAATTGCCGAATGCGTCGCTGAAGAACCTCAATAAGCCTAGGCCGATCGCGAACCGAGGTCCAGCGATGACCGCCTTTCCGCGCCGGTCATGAGTGCGGTATCATCATTCTTGTGGCGCCCGCGTCGGAAGCTGACGACAAAGCCGGACGGCCACCACGGAAAAACGTGTGGGAGGTAACGCAATGAAATATACGCTCTCGATCTCTGCTGCGCTGCTGCTGGCGGTGACCCAGCTGCAGCCCGCGCAGGCGCAATCGGCTCGCGACCTCGTCAACCAGGCGATCGCCGCGGAAGGCGGAGCCGACGCCTTGCGTGCATTGAAGGCGCTCTCGATCAAGGCCGACGCCATCCACTGGGAGCCGGGCCAATCCAAGGCCGCGGGCGGCGAGCCGCGGTTGCTCGGCAATACGACGCTGACCATCACCTGGGATCTCGCCAACGGCATGGCGCGCGCCGAGTGGGACCGCGACATGAAATATCCCGCGGTCGAGAAGATCAAATATACCGACGTGGTCACGCCCTCGCTCGGCTACGTGATCGACGACAAGGGTGCGAGCAAGCCGATGTCGGCCATTCGCGTTGCCGCCACGTTGCGCGAGCTCGAGCGCGCCTCGCCCATGCTGCTGCTCAAGGCGCTCGACGCCAAGAGCGGATTGCGCTCGGCGGGGAACCAGAAGCTCGGCGACAAGTCGCTGCGCGCGGTCAGCTTCGCCGACGGCGGAACGAATTTCACCGTGCTGTTCGACCCGCAAACCAAGCTTCCCGCCGCCATCCGCACGCGGGATGACGACAATATCGCGGGCGACTCGACCTACGATCTTGTTCCGAGCGACTGGAAAGCGGTCAGCGGCGTCAAGATCCCATACGCGGTGTCCTATCAGCTCAACGGCGTCGAGGTCGGGAAGATCACCTACAAGGACGTGACGGCGAACCCGACGATCGCGGCCGATACCTTCGCCGTGCCGGATGCAGTAAAGTCGGCGGCCAAGGCGCCGGCGACCGGCAACGTGCCGTACCAGTGGGTGATCCGGCGCATCGCGCTCGGCCGTTTCCTCGACAGCGATGGCATCATCGTTCCGCCCGGCGGCGGCCTCAAGCTGGTCGAGCTCGCGCCCAACGTGCAGCACGTGCAGGGCGGCAGCGCCAACAACCTGATCGTGGCGATGAAGGACCACCTCGTCGTATTCGACGCACCCTATGGCGAGCTGCAGTCGCGCTGGGTGATCGACGAAGCGAAGAAGAAATATCCCGGCAAGCCGATCCGCTACCTCGTGCTCACCCATCACCACATGGATCACACCGGCGGCACCCGCACCTATATGGCGGAAGGCGCGACGGTGATCGTGCCGAGCCCGGACAAGGCCTATTTCGAGAAGGTCGCTCGCATGCCGCACACGGTGGCGCCGGACGAGCTTTCGAAGAACCGGCGCGCGGCGAGGACGGTGAAGGTGCAGGAGGTGAAGGATCAATTGTCGCTCAAGGACGACACCGACGAGATCCGCCTCTATAACATTCCCAACCCGCACGCCGATGGCATGATTCTGACCCACGTCGTCAAGCCGAACGTCGTGTACGTGACCGACATCTTGTCGCCGCGCGGGCCGATCGAGCGCAATCCCGGCACGCTCGCGGTCGGCGAGGCGCTCAAGAAGAACAGCATCACCGGCTCTACCATCGCTGGCGGGCACGGCACGACCGCCAAGCAGGCCGATATCGGCGCGGCGCTCGGGACGGAAGTCAGCAGCCGCTAGTGCGTCGCCTCTGGGTGGCCATTTGCGCGGCGTCGGCAAATGCCGGCGCCCCGCTTTGTCTCGGACAATGCCGCAGCGCCGATCATCGCGCGGCGCCTACTCCACCTTGGTGCCGGAGAGCTTGATTACCCGCTCCCATTTCTCGGTTTCCGAGCGCACGAAGCTTCCGAACTCGTCGGGACGCATGATGATCGGCGTCGAGCCGAGCTCGGCGAGCTGCGATTTGATTTTCGCGGAGTCCAATCCGGCGTTGAGCTCCCGGTTGAGCTTGGAGACGATCTCCGCCGGTGTGCCGTAGGCAACGCCGACGCCATACCAGATGATCGCCTCGTAGCCCGGCACGGTCTCGGCGATCGCGGGCAGGCTGGAAAGCACGTCGGAGCGCGTCGTCGTGGTTACGCCGAGCGCCCTCAACTTGCCGGATTGGATGTGCGGCAATGTGCTGATCATGGCATCGAACATGACCTGGACCTGGCCGCCGAGCAGATCAGCGAGCGCGGGCGCAGAGCCGCGATAGGGGACGTGAACGAGATCGACCGCCGCCATGCTCTTGAATAATTCGCCCGCCAGGTGGCTGGTGGTGCCGACGCCGGCGGACCCCATGTTGATCTTGCCCGGATTGGCCTTGGCGTAGGCGATGAACTCGGCAATGCTTGTCGCCGGCACCGAGGGATGCACAACCATCACGCTCGGCCCATACGCTGAACCCGCAACCGGAGCGATCTGCTTGATGAGGTCGAATGACAGCGAGCGCTTGTTCACCGTCGCGTTGATCGCGTTGGCGGACGTCACCGAGAGTAGCGTGTAACCGTCGGCCGGCGCATTGACCACCGTTTCGGCGGCCAGGTTGCTGCCGGCCCCCGGCCGGTTTTCGACCAGGACCGGCTGGCCCAGACGCGTTTGCAGCCATTCGCTCAACAGCCGCGCCACGATATCCGATGAGCCGCCGGCGGCGAATCCCACCACCCAGCGAACCGGGCGCGTCGGATAGTCTTGCGCGGATGCAGCATCGATCGGCGCCATCGGTAAGACCGCAAGACAAGCGGCCAACGCCGTGGCGGTCCATGCGGCAAGCGGTGCAAATTTTTTGGGCGGCAAGCGCCGGTCTGTCATGGGAATGGCCACCTCATGAAGGGGCACGCCCCGCGGTGGGACGGATGGCATGGCATCCTCGAGATCGTCCCGCCTTCGGTACTGCCAATCAGCCGGCGCCGTATCGTTTCATAGTGGATTCGCCAGTCAAGCAGCGATGCCGACGCAGGCGTGCCGGTTGTGGAGCTCGGCCGCTTGACCGCCGCCGACGGCTCGCAAGATAATCAAACGGACGCGACACCTATTGCAACGGAGAGCACGCGATGACGCGCGCAACTGGGCTCGATGGTGAGCTCCTCGAGAGCAAGAAGAAGATGATGAGCGGGACGTATCTGCGCAACGCGTGGTACGTCGCCGCGTGGTCCGACGACCTGGTCGAAGGTCAATTGCTCGCTCGCACGATCATGAAAGAGCCGATCGTTCTCTACCGAAAGTCGGATGGGAACGTCGCGGCGCTCGAGGATCGGTGTCCCCACCGTTTCGCGCCTTTGCATATGGGCAAGATCGTCAACGGCGATGCCGTGCAGTGCCCTTATCACGGCCTCGAATTCGATGCGTCGGGTGCGTGCGTTCTCAACCCGCATGGCACCAAGAACATTCCGCCGCGCGCGCGGGTGCGCAGCTATCCGGTGACAGAGAAGCACAAGGCGATCTGGATTTGGATGGGAGACAAGCCCGCCGATCCGGCGAAGGTGCCGGACTTTAGCGTGCTCGATAATGTTCCGGAGATGCATGCGACCAAACGCGACCGCATCACCATACGCGCCAACTACGAGCTCATCATCGACAATCTGCTCGACTTGAGCCACACCTGCTATCTGCACGATGGGATTCTCGGCAACTCCGACACGGTCGAGTCCGAGATCACGGTCGAGCTCGACGGCGATGACGTCATCGTCGGCCGGCATGCCAGCGATGCCACCCCGCCGGGACTGTTCGCCATTCTCATGCCGTCAGCGCCGGGACGGGTCGACAAGTTTACCCGTATGCGCTGGATGCCGCCCAGCAACTTGCGCCTTCTGACGGGAATCTGCATGCCCGGCGCGGTGCCCGAGAGCGGCACGGGCTATCACGCCATCCACATGCTCACGCCCGAGAGCGACAAGACCACCCATTACTTCTTCACCGCCGTGCGGTTCAACGTCCTGACCGCGGACGACAAGCTGAACGCGCAGATCCAGGACAAGATCTCGACCACGCGCAGGTTTGCGTTCGAGGAGCAGGATGCGCCGGTGATCGAGGCGCAGCAGGAAATCATCGATGCCGCGCTTACTCCGGTCGATCCGGTCATTCTCGCGATCGACGTCGGGCCGGTGCGCTACAAGCAAATCCTGCAACGGCTCATTCGCAACGAGCAGACGCTCGGAGCGTGATCCCCGAAAAGCCTGCCCGGGCTTGATGCGGGGAGATCAGGCGCTGCGTTTGAGCACTGTCGTGCGAAACGGCTCGAGCGTGTCGATCTTCGCCACGTCCTCATAGCGCCATTTGAAGGAACGCACGGTGATGCTTTCCGGCGTCAGATCGACGATGAGGAACCCGTTCTCCTCGATCGCCGGCTGCACCTCCTCGACCTCGAGGCCGGCGGGCGTCTGCGGCGACATGCGGCGGAAGAACGACGGCCAGCCGTAGGTGTCGGTGCCGAGCGGGCCCGAGAGCATCGAGATCACCGGATTGGCAGTCAGATCGAGGTCGCCGCTGCGGCGGATACGCGTCTCGCCGATGGCGTGCAAGTCGCCGCTGATGAAGAGCGGAACGCGGCCGCGCATCGCCGAAGCCGCCTGCAGCAGGCGATCGTGCTGAGCGCGCCAGCCGGCCTGCCAATAGGGCTTGGGCTTGTCGGTCGTCAGTCCGCCTTTGGCCTCGAGGTCGCCATACCACTCGCCCCACTTGCCGGCGCTCCAGCCCGGCGGCGTCGAAGGCATGTTGATGACATGTGCGACGTCGGTGGCCGCCATGCGGCTCGTGAGCCAGGCTTCCGCCTCCGGCGGCACGAAGGTCGCGCTCGCGCCTTTGAGCGTCATGAAGCGCCGGCAGTCGTACATCAGCACTTCCGCGAGCCGGCCGTACCGCAATGTCCCGAACGACTCCGAGATGCCGGACGGCCGATCCTCGGCGGAAGCGGACGCAAGTCCGAGCGGCCGGTTCGCGTCGGGCAGGAACTCGGGATAGTAGAGCTTCTGCGAGGCGCGCGCGGCCGCGAGCATGAACGGGTCGGGCGGGAAGCTGATGAAGCGATCGTCGGCCTCGTCATTCTCGAAATAGTCGTGGTCGTCCTGCAGGAAGAACACGGGGGTCGCGCGACAGAGCGTGCCGTAGAGCGGCACGATCTGCGGCCCCACCGCGCGTTTGAGCACCGCTTCGTTGGGGCTGCCGAGCACGGGCGCCACGCGGTCGAAGCGTCCGGCATACGCCTCCGCCTTGGGCGAGGCGCCCGATTGCTTGGCGCGCACGGTGCGCAAATCCCAATAGACGTGGTCGCCATTGGCGATCAGCGCGTCCGGTTCGAATGACAGCGCGCGCTTGAGGAGGCGCGCGCGGGTCGGCATCGGCAGATGCGTGCCGTTGACGTCGTGGCCGCCGGCGCAGGTGTAGATCGCAAGCCGCAGCTTGGCCGGCGCGTCCTGCGGATCGGGAAAGGTGCGGATCGGCCAGGGATCGCCGAGCGCGCGGTCGGCTGCATCGATCAAGGCAAGGGTGTAGTCGCGGCCGGGCTCGAGGTTCTGCGCATCGAATTGCCAGAACTTGCCTTCGGTATCGGTGCGTTGTCCCGCGATGCGACGCCCGTTGATCATCAGCGAAGCCGTGCCGAGCGGGCGATTGAACGAAACCTTGAGCAGCAGCCGGCGGTCGCTCACGGTCGGGAGCAGGTGATCGATCGCATCGGACTTCCACCCATCGCCGCTGGGAGCGGCGCGAGTGGGAAGGGGTGCCGCCGCCATGGCGCCCGCGCCGATCAGGCCCGTCACGAAGTCACGGCGATCCATCAGCTTCGCTCCGGTGCCGCAGATAGATGTCAACCCTCGTTCGGCGACGCAAAGATGCGGTCACCCTGCAGATCGATGATCTGCTTGGCCTTCGAGATCACGAAGGCCACCGCGTCCTCCCGGCTGTGATGAGTATCGGCGCGGATGAACCGATGCGTCTTGACGCCGTCGGGAGCGTCCTTCTCGATGATTCCGGCAGTCTGATAATGGCCGTTCGATCGGAACGGGGTCGCCCGAATGCGGTAGCCCTTGTATTCGACTGCGGGCGCGCTCGCCTCCTCGGGCTCGCCAGCTCCGCCCGCGCCGGTGAGCCGCGCCCATGCTGCTTTGAGCTTCGAAAACATCGCTTGCCCCGGCAGTCCCGCGATCAGCGCAGATATCGTACCGATCTGCGCCGAGGAGCGACCGTATCAACGAGGCATTATCGCGCGCAGGCGCCAGCCTGTCGACTGGCGCCCCACATGTCCGGGGAAATGCCGAGCTTGCGGCCCTGGTGAATTCCTCCGGCGCGGGCTTTCTATTCAATACCCGAACTGCTCGCGCAGGATGCGCTCGTCGAGGCTGTGGCCCGGGTCGAACAGCGTCTGCATGGAGATGGTGTGATCCATGACGATGTCGACCGAGCAGACCGAGCGCACCTCGTCGTGGTCGGCGACCGCCGCCACCGGGCGCTTCTCGGGCTCGAGCACCACCACGCGCACCTTGGCGCTGTCGGGCAACAGCGCGCCGCGCCAGCGTCGCGGCCGGAATGGGCTGATCGGGGTCAGCGCCATCAGCGGCGCGCTG
>JBKPUA010000312.1:0-22795 GCA_046735815.1 Pseudomonadota bacterium | reverse complement strand
CATTCCGATCCGGCCGCATTTCGGCGTGATCGGACTGGCGCCGAAGGAGGCCGACATCGTCGATTCGATTCCGCCGAGCTATACCGGCGGCAATATCGACAACTGGCGCATCGGCAAAGGCGCGACCATGTACTACCCGGTAGCAGTCGAGGGCGCACTGTTGTCGGTCGGCGATCCGCATGCGTCGCAGGGCGACTCGGAGCTGTGCGGCACCGCGATCGAATGCTCGCTGACCGGTACGTTCCAGGTCGTCCTGCACAAGAAAGCCGATCTCGCCGGCACAGCATTGGAGGCGCTCGACTATCCGATGCTGGAGACCCAGAACGAGTGGCTGGTCCACGGCTTCAGCTATCCCAACTATCTCGCCGACCTGGGCGCGCAGGCGCAGTCGGAGATCTACAAGAAGTCATCGGTCGACCTCGCGTTGCGCGACGCGTTTCGCAAGATGCGGCACTTCCTGATGACCACGCGGAAGCTCTCCGAGGACGAGGCGATCTCGCTGATGTCGGTCGCGGTCGACTTCGGCGTCACGCAAGTGGTGGACGGCAATTGGGGTGTTCACGCCGTGGTCCGCAAGGACCTCTTCTCCGGCGTCGAGGCGTAGCGCAAAGGAGTATCGTGCCAGGGGCGCCGACGATCGTCGTCGTCCCTTGGACGGGTGGGCTAGCGCGTAAGCGCAGCATCAAGCCCGGGACAAGTGCCTGAGAAATATAGCCTAGCGCTTTGCTCCTTAGACGCCCCCTAGACGCCGGGCGCGAAATGTCCCATTGCTTTTGGTGACCCGCATGCACGCTGGGGTGCGCGCGGTCAGTCTTTATCGGAACAACGGACGCCGTCCGCCGAATGTGATTTTTCGTCGATTAACCGGCCCCCGGAATTTTGTCGGCCACGGGGGACCAGCGAACTTAGCCCGCGGTGTTGCATGTCTTGCCATGGCCCGCGAGCAGGTGTGCCATCACTCCAGAGAGGGAATCCATGCGAACTCGGTCGTATCTGAAACGCTGCGCCTGCAGCGTGCTGACTTTGTTCATGCTGGCTGCCGTGGGTGCAGCGGCAAGAGCGCAAGACAGACCGGCAGAGCTGCCGTCGTTCATGGCGCCGATTTCCGGCCCGGTCGCCTCAAGCCCCGCCGAGACCGCGACCAAGAACGTACTGGCGCTCAACTCGATGATGTTCGAGCTCTATGACAGCGCGGCCGCGGTCTTCAAAGCCAACATTCTGAGCAAGCATCCCGTCATTCTCGGGCTGTTCTCCGGCGCCGGCGGGCGCTTCATTCTCTATCGGCCCGGCAAGGAGCCGCTCGAAGCGCCGTCGGTGCCGATTGGCTATCAGCTGCTCAAGTCGGTCGGCCACAGCACGATGGCGTTGACCCAGATCGTGGCTCCGTACCTGGAGAATGCCGCCAATCAAAGCTGGCGCGGCCCCATGTCGGCCTTTCGCAGCCGCATGCAGGTCGCGCTCGACGGCCTCGACGCGACCTTGATACGGCCGGAGTGGCGGGACAACAATCGCGCCATCCTGCAGAACAACATCGCCTTCATGGACGACTGTCTGGCGAAGGGCGTCATCTCCGTCGCCGCGCTGGAAGCCTTCGCCAAGAAGCAGGGGCCGCTGCTCAAGCACAATATCGCCTGGGCGGCGCAGACCCAGGTCGGGCATTGGATGACCGTGATCGGCGAGTGGAAGACGATGCTCGGCAGCGATTGGGACAAGACCTACGCCGCCAGCAACACCATCTACGTGGCGCGCCAGAACAACATCCTGTTCAGCGTGCTGGCGCAGTATTTCGGGCCGGACGCCATCAACGAGCGCCTCGTGCTGATCGAGACCATCTCGTTCACCACCACGCCGGACGACATGTTGACCGCGCTCACGCGCGTCATCGCGGACCGCTCGGTCGGCGCGCTGTTCTTCGGCAATTACTACCTGATGGATTACGAATTGATGGGCGGCGACGCGCGCGCCGCGATCATCGCCGAGGCCGAGAAGCGCGGGATGAAGCCGTTCCTGCCACCCGCGGTTCCGTTCGGCTCCAAGCAGTGGCCGACCCTGATCACGACCGGACCCGGCCCGAAGTCCTTGGCCGATCTTCCATAAGCGGCTCGACGACGGCGGGGTCAGGCAACAAAGATTGCCGGCCCCGCCGTCGAATAAGCTCTCGGGAGGAGCGCGGCATGAATCTCAACACCATCACCGAGGTGAAGCGTCCGACATCGGCCGATCAGATCGTTGAATGGCGCGATGGCTACGCCTGGCTCGCCGGCGGCACGTGGCTGTTCTCCGAGCCGCAGGTCGCAACCGATACGCTGATCGACCTCGAGCAGCTGCGATGGCCGGCGCTCGCGGCGAGCGCCGCAGGGCTCGACATCGCCGCGACCTGCAGCATAGCCGAGCTCTATCACTTCGCCGGCCCGCCGGAATGGCGCGCGCAGCCGCTGCTGCGCGAGTGCTGCGACGCATTCCTGGCCTCGTTCAAGATCTGGAACGTCGCCACCGTCGGTGGAAATATCTGCATGTCGCTGCCGGCCGGTCCGATGATCTCGCTCACCGTCGCGCTCGAGGCCATCTATACCCTGTGGCCGCACAACGCACCGCCGCGCCAAGTGCCCGCGATCGACTTCGTCACTGGCAACCACGGCAACGTTCTCGAACGGGGGGAGTTGCTGCGCAGCATCCAGGTGCCGGCGTCCGCGCTGTCGAAGCGGTTCGCGTTTCGCCGCGCCTCGCTCACCCACCTGGGGCGTTCGGCCGCTCTGATCATCGGGACGCAAGCCAGCGGTGACCTCCTGCTTACCATCACCGCGGCGACCCCGCGGCCGGTGCAGCTTCGCTTCGAGTGCGTCCCGTCGGCAGCCGCGCTGCGGCATGCCCTCGACGAGCGCATCCCCGCGGACGGTTATTTCGACGACGTGCATGGCTCGGCCCCCTACAAGCGCCACCTCACCCATTATTTCTGCGAGCAGATTCGCGCCGAGCTGGCACAACCGGGAGCGCGCCCATGAACAAAGCCCTGGCGGATGCGCAGCCCACTGCCGCAGCCAACAGCGGCATGAGCTACAATGTCGACGGCAAGCTGTTCTCGGCCGAGCCGAAACCCGGGCAGTGCCTGCGGACCTTCCTGCGCGAGCGCGGCATATTCGGCGTCAAGAAAGGCTGCGACGCCGGCGATTGCGGCGCCTGCACGGTCTGGCTCGACGGCACGCCTATTCATTCGTGCCTGATGCCCGCCTTCCGCGCCGCCGGACGAGCGGTCACCACTATCCAGGGCCTCGCAAAGAACGGCGCGCTTCATCCGATACAGCAGGCGTTCCTCGACGCGCAGGCGTTCCAATGCGGCTATTGCACCGCGGGCATGGTGATGACGACCGCCGCGCTCGACGATGCGCAGCGGGCGGACTTGCCGCGAGCACTGAAAGGCAGTCTCTGTCGCTGCACCGGCTATCGCTCGATCCGCGACGCCATCGCCGGCACCGTCATCGCCGAGCCCGACGTCGCGGGCCGCGCCTGCGGCGCGAGTCTGGCGAACCCGTTCGGTCACGGCATCGTCATCGGGCAGGCGCGCTACACCATGGACGTGCCGGACATGCCGGGGCTGCTGCATCTCAAGGTGCTGCGCTCGCCGCACCCCCACGCGCGCATCCTCGCCATCGGCCGCGAGCGGGCGCTGGCCGTGCCGGGCGTGGTCGAAATTTTTACCTGGGAGGATGTACCGCGCCGGCTCTACAGCACCGCCACGCACGACGACCACTTGGTCGATCCGGACGACACCTACGTGCTCGACAACATCGTGCGCTTCGTCGGGCAGCGGGTGGCGGCGGTCGTTGCCGAAACCGAGGCCACAGCCGAGCAGGCGTGCCGCCTGCTCGACGTCACTTACGAGCCGCTGCCCGCGGTGTTCGACCCGATCGCCGCGATGGCGCCGGACGCGCCGATTCTCCACCACAAGGGCCGCGAGGAGAAGGGCAACATCTACGTCGACATCCACGGCGAGGTCGGCAGCGTGGCCGAGGGTTTCGCCGCCGCCGACGCCGTGCACGAGATGACCTATTCCACCTCGCGCGTTCAGCACGTCCATCTCGAGACCCACGGCTCCATCGCCTGGCGCGGCGACGACGGGCGCTATCACGTGCGCACCAGCTCGCAGGCGCCGTTCATCGCACAGCAGAAGCTCGCCCACATTTTCGGCCTGCGCGCGCGCGACCTGCACGTCTTCACCGAGCGGGTCGGCGGCGGCTTCGGCGGTAAGCAGGAGATGATCTCCGAGGATCTCTGCCTGCTCGCGACCTTGAAGACGGGCCGGCCGGTCAAGTGGGAGTTCACCCGCGAGGAGCAGTTCATCGGCGCCACCACGCGGCACCAGATGACGACGCGGGTGAAACTCGGCGCCAAGCGCGACGGCACGCTCACCGCGATCGACATTCACGTCGTCTCCAATACCGGCGGCTATGGCGGCCATGCGGGCGAGACCCTGGCCGCGGCGCTCGGCAGTCCGCTCGCCGCCTATCGCTGTCCCAACAAGAAGGCGATCGGCTACGCGGTCTATACCAACATGGTGCCGGCGGGCGGCTTCCGCGGCTATGGTTCCTCGCAGACCACTTTCGCGATCGAATGCGCGATCGACGAATTGGCGCGGCTGCTCGGGATGGATCCGTTCGAGATCCGCCGCAAGAACATGATACGGCCGGGCGATTGGATCGAGTCCGTGTGGAAGGATCCATCCGACGTGGACTTCGGCAGCTACGGGCTCGATCAGTGCCTCGACCTGGTCGAAAACGCGCTTGCCTCGGGGCGCGGTGCGCCCAAACCCGAAGGTGACGAATGGGCGGAAGGCACCGGCATTGCACTCACGATGCTCGAATGCGGGCCACCGACCGACCACCGCTCCGGCGCGCAGATGAGCCTCCTACCCGACGGAAGCTATCATCTTGCGGTCGGCTCGACCGAGATGGGGAACGGATCGGTCACCTCCCATCGGCAGATCGCCGCTTCGATCCTCGGCGCGCGGGCGGACAGCATCGCCATCATCAACGCCGACACTGATCTGACGCCCTACGACACCGGCACCTTCGCGAGCACCGGCACCGTGGTCGCCGGCCAGGCGGTGAACTTTACGGCCGTCGCCTTGCGCGACAACATTCTCGATTTTGCCAGCCGCCATAGCGGCGTGGCCGCTGCCAACTGCCGTCTTGATGGTGGAGTCGTGGTCTGCGGCAACCAGCAGATTGCGCTGGCCGACCTCTACATTGCTGGCAGCAAAGCTGGTCACCGGTTCGAGGCCAAGCGCAGGAGTTATCTCTCGCCGCGCTCGGTGGCCTTCAACGCGCACGGCATCCGTCTTGCCGTGCATCGCATCACCGGCGAGATCCGCATCCTGCACAGCGTGCACGCCGCCGACATCGGGCGTCCCATCAACCCGATGCAGTGCCGCGGCCAGCTCGACGGCGCCATCGCCATGGGCTTCGGCTGGGCGCTCACCGAGAATATGGTCTACGACGGCGGCGCCATGGTGAACCCGAGCCTGCGCAATTACCGCATTCCGGCCGTTGCCGACGTGCCGGAGAGCGAGGTGTTTCTCGCCGACACCTATGACAGCATCGGTCCGCTCGGGGCGAAGTCGCAGGGCGAATGCGCGATCAATCCGGTCGCCCCCGCCATCGCCAATGCGCTTGCTAACGCCACCGGCGTGCGCTTCCCGCACTTGCCGTTCACCGCCGACCGGATCTTCGCGAAGCTCCAACCATGAGCGGCTCGCAGCCGGCAGACAAAGCGCAAGTGGCCCTCGACAAGGGCGCCGTCACTATCGTGACGCAGACCCGGGTGCACCCGGAGAGCGCCGATGCCTTCGCCCGCTGGCAGGGCGAGACCAGTAAGGTGATCGCCGGCTTCCCCGGCTTCATCGAGCAGAAGGTGATGCCGCCCAGTCCGCCGACGCAAGTCGATTGGGTCATCCTGCAGCGATTTGCCGGCGCCCGCGAGGCGACCGCCTGGCTCAATAGCGAACAGAGGCTGCAACGCATCCACGGCGCGGCACCGATGTTGGTGGGCCGCGATGACATCAGCATCGTGCACGATGGCGCGACGGGTGTGCTGCCGTCGCCAGTCTCGGCGGTGATTTCCACCCTCATCAAGCCGGGCCAGGAAAGCGCGTATCGCGCGTGGGAGCAGCGCATCGCCGCCGCGCAGTCGAAGTCGCCGGGTTTCCAGGGCTACCGCTTCGAGCCGCCGATCCCGGGCGTGCAGGACCATTGGCTCGCGATCCTCCGCTTCGACACCGAAGCCAATCTGCAAAAGTGGCTCGACTCGCCGGAGCGTCACCAATTGCTGCAGGACGCGGCACCCTTCACCGAGGAATTCCACGCCCGCATCGTGCGCAGCGGTTTCGACCAATGGTTTCAGATTCCCACCGACGGAGCACCTGCCCCGCCGGTGTGGAAGATGAACATGCTCGTGCTGCTGATGCTCTATCCGGTGGTGTTCCTGTTCGGCTTCTTCGTGCAAACGCCGTTGCTCATTGGTCGCCTCGGCCTGCCGTTTGCGATCGCGTTGTTCCTTGGCAACGTCGCCAGCGTCCTCCTCCTCACCTATCTCGTGCCCTGGACCAGCAACCGATTTGCCTGGTGGCTGCAGCCGAAACGGGCGAACGACCAGCGCACCGCGATCGCCGGCACGGCAGTGCTGCTCGCGCTCTACGGCCTGATGGTGCTGGTCTTCTGGCGCTTGTTCTGAGGGACGCGCCTCAGCGTTCCCAAAGCGCATCCGTCGTCGGCGGAAAGTTCACAAGCACAGCGCGATAAATCGGCGGCGTTAACCGGCAATTAACCACGATGCTCCCTAATCAGGGTCGCTCCCGCCCGCAGCAATCGAACGCGTTCGAGGTCCCGTGGTGACAAGTGCGCTTGCCGTTCGTCCGCCCGCCATGCGGTTCCGTGGCCGCTCGTTCATGGCATTCGTGCTCACGCCCGCGACGCCGATCGCCGGTTGGCTCGCGGAGCTGGACAAGTGGACCAGAAGCTCGCCTGACTTCTTCGTCGGCCGGGCAATCATTCTCGATCTTGCGACCGTCGCGCTCAGCCAGTCCGGCATCAGCCAGCTGATCGCGGCCTTGGCCGAGCGCGGCATCCGCGTCATGGGCCTGGAAGGCGCCCATCCGGATCAGCTCGATCCATCGTTGCCGCCGCTGCTCAAGGGTGGGCGGCCGGCCGGCGGCGGCGAGGCGATCGCTTCATCGCCCGCTGATCAACCCAATACCGTTGCCGCAGCGGAGCCGCCGCAACGGCCGGAGCCGAGTTCGCTGCTGCTCGAGAGCCCGATCCGCTCGGGGCAATCTGTCATTTTCCCCTACGGCGATGTCACCGTGCTCGGCTCGGTTGCGTCCGGGGCGGAGGTGGTCGCCGGCGGATCGATCCACGTCTACGGCGCGTTGCGCGGCCGCGCCATGGCGGGGTCGATGGGCAATACGCGGGCGCGGATTTTCTGCAGCAGGAACGAGGCCGAGCTGGTCTCGATCGACGGCTACTACCGGACCGCCGAGGAGATGGACGCAGCCCTGCGCGGACGGCCCGCCCAGTGTTGGCTCCAGGACCGCGCCCTCTCGATCGCAGCGTTGGATTGAACCGTGCAGGAGACAGCAAACATGGCCAAGGTGCTCGTGGTCACGTCGGGCAAAGGCGGCGTGGGCAAGACGACATCCACCGCCGCGCTCGGCGCCGCGCTGGCGCAAGCCGGACAGAAAGTCGCGGTGGTCGATTTCGACGTCGGCCTACGCAATCTCGACCTGGTGATGGGAGCCGAGCGCCGCGTGGTGTTCGACCTCATCAACGTGGTGCAGGGCGTCGCCAAGCTGCCGCAGGCGCTCATCCGCGACAAGCGGCTCGAGACGCTGTGGCTGCTGCCGGCGTCGCAGACCCGCGACAAGGATGCGCTGACCGAGCAGGGCGTCGCCGATGTCATCAAGGAGCTGCGCAAGCAATTCGACTGGGTGATCTGCGATAGCCCGGCCGGCATCGAGCGCGGAGCTACGCTCGCGATGCGTTTCGCCGATGTGGCGGTGATCGTGACCAATCCGGAAGTATCGTCGGTCCGCGACTCCGACCGCATCATCGGGCTCCTCGATTCCAAGACCGAGAAAGCCGAGAAGGGTGAGCGCGTCGACAAGCACATCCTGATCACCCGCTACGACGCCCAGCGGGCGGCGCGCGGCGAGATGCTTGCCATCGAGGACGTGCTCGAAATTCTGTCCACGCCGCTGCTCGGCATCATTCCCGAAAGCGAAGAGGTGCTGCGCGCCTCCAACATCGGCTCGCCGGTCACGCTCAGTAGCGCCGCCAGCGCTCCGGCGCGCGCCTATATCGACGCCGCCCGCAGACTCAAGGGCGACGAGGTGGCGATGACCATCCCGAGCGACCGCAAGCGCTTGTTCGACAAGCTGTTCGGACGGAGGGCCGCATGACCTCCTTCTTCAACCTGTTTCGGCGCGGGGGCTCGGCGCCGGTCGCGCGGGAACGGCTTCAGATTCTGCTGTCCTACGAGCGGGCCACGCGCGGGCAGTCCGACCTGCTCGCCGTTCTACGCGAGGATATCTTGGCGGCGATCACCAAGCACATCACCGTCGAACGGGAGAACGTTCAGGTGCGAATGGATCGCGGCGCGAGCGTCTCCACGCTCGCCATCGACGTCGAGATCCCGAACTCGGCCGGCATGCTGCTCGCCACCGGATCGTAAGTTCGTCCGATCCGCAGCAACGTCCCTCCACGACCGATCCGGTCGACGGAGCGATTTCGCGCGCCTAGTGCAGATACCTGGCCACATTGTGACGGACTGCGTGGCATGCGCCTAAATTTTGGCGAAGGCCGCGGGCGGCCGCCGTGCTAAAGTGCGTTACCCATATCCGTCATGGGCTGGAACGGAGTGAGTAACCATGAGTGCGTATGCACCCGACAAAGCAGCTACCATCGTCCCCTTTGCACCGGCGCCGAAGGCGCAACCGGAAGCGGCCGTCGACGAGTCCGGCCGCGCCATCGTAGCCATGCTGCAAAGGGCGGCCGACATGGCCAGGGAAGACTGTGCCCGCGCCATGGACCTGGCGCACAAGTTGTCATTCCAATTGCGGGCCGCGGAAGAGCGGGCGCGAGACGCCGATGCCGAGGCGGCGCATTTTCGCGAGCGCGCCGAGCGCGCGGAGGCTTGGCTCGTTCGCATCCATGGCGAGGTCGAGCAAGCCTTCTTTCAGAAGAAGGATCGCGACGCCCGCCAGGCTCCGCGGCAATGAGCGCCTGAGAACAGACGACTGCACAAACCGGAAGACCGGGCCATGATGGCAGCATGTGGCCAAGCAAGCGTACGCCCGGTCTTCTCCCTTTTGGCTGCACGTCCATGCTGAGCGGAGCGAGTCCGCGCGCGCTCGCGGCGTTTGCCTGCCTCGCATTCACAGTCGCGCCCGCGGCCGCCATGGTCGGGGGCGCCCCGCTGGCCGAGCAAACGCTGGCACGCCACGTGGTGTTGATCGTGGGTGCACAGAGCCTGTGCAGCGGGGTTGCGATCGCGCCCGATCTCGTGCTCACCGCCGCGCACTGCGTATTGGACAACGGCAAATATCGCCTGGTGACGTTCGAAGGCCGCCGAGCGTCGGTGCGGGAGGTGGCAGCGGTTGCGTCGCATCCGCAGTTCTCAGCCCGCGCCGACGCGCCAGATATCGCGCTCGTCAAATTGGCCGCGACGCCACCACCCAATCTCGTGCCGGCCGCATTGAGCGAGCGCCGCGCGCCGCCCGCTGTCGGCGACCGCTTCATCGTCGCGGGCTTCGGCGTCGCGGTGCCGGGGGACCGCAAGACTGCGGGCAAGTTGCGGGCGGTGACGCTGGTGGCGACCGACCGGCCAAACTCGCAGCAGCTCAGCCTGGTCGATCCGCAGCGGCTCGGCGAAAAGCCCGGCCTCGGCGTTTGCAATGGCGATTCCGGCGGTCCGGTCTTCGATGAAGGGGATCGCGCCCTGGTCGGGATCGTGAGCTGGTCGGGACGCTCCGACGGCGAGCCGGTCTGCGGGTTCGTCAGCGGGGTCATCCCGCTCGCGCGCTACCGCTATTGGATCCTGGATACGGCGGCAAAGCTGGGATCGCCGCTGGAGCCATGATTCGCGTCGCGCTCGCCCTCGCCTGCGCATGCCTGCCCTTGCTCCCCGCCGCGGCGATGGTGGGCGGGGCGCAGGCCACGACCGAAGGGGCGGGTCGCTCGGTCGTCATGCTCACCGGCTCCCACGGCACGTTCTGCTCCGGGGTGGCGCTTGCGCGCGATCTCGTGCTCACCGCCGGCCATTGCGTGCTGCCGGGTGCCAACTACAAGCTGGTCGAATTCGACGCAGCCCGGCAGCCGGCGCTCAAGGACATCACCAATATCGCGCGGCATCCCGAATTCGACGTGACTGCCGTGCTGCGCCACCGCGTCACGGCCGACGTTGCGCTGCTCAAGCTCGCTGCGCCGCTCGATATCGTTCCCGCATCGCTGGCGCCCGCAGGCGGCACCGTCGCGGTGGGTGATCGTTTCGTGGTCGCCGGCTATGGCGTCGCCGTGCGCGGCGACGGCAAGAGCGGCGGCACGGTGCGTGCCGCAACGCTCATCGCCACCGGCCAGCCGGGCACGCTGCAAATCCGGCTCGCCGATCCGGCCACCAAGGGCGAGCGCCCTGGGCTCGGCGCCTGCACCGGCGATTCCGGTGCGCCGGTCTATCGCGATGTCGGCGGGACGCACAAGGTGATCGGGGTGGTGAGCTGGTCGACCGGGCCCGCGCTCACCGACGGCTGCGGCGGCCTCACCGGGGTGACGCCGCTCGCGCGCTACCGCACCTGGATCGTGGAGCAGGCGGGAAAGCTGGGCGCCGCGCTCGCACCGTGACACCACATCTCAACTCAGCCGCACCGCGGCGGCGATGGCGCGCAGGTCGGGGGCGACCGCGGGGTATTTCTCGGCGAGCGCCTCGATATCGCCGATCTCCACGTCGGCCGGCACCACGCCCGGCCATTCCGTGCTCGCGCCCAGAAACCAGCGGCCTTGCCCCTTCAGGCGCGCGGTGTGGAAGGTGTTGCCGGGAATCAGCAGCTGCACCTGTTCGCCGACGGCGAGATTGGGGCCGACCACCTCCCGCGCGCTGGTGCCGTCCTCGTGCAGCAACAGGACCTCGAGGGCATCGCCGAGATAGTAGTGGTAGAGCTGGTCATTGCGGATGCGGTGGAGCCGCACCGGCGCGCTTGGGGTGACCAGAAAGTAGAGCGCCGACCCCATTGGCCGAGCGTCAGCGAACGGCGGCGGCAAGCCCCCGGCCGCGATCGATTGCGCGCTCAGGTAGGTCGTTCGCACGAAACCGCAGGTCGCATTCGGCTCGAGCTGCAGCAATGCGATGATGCGATCGGCAGTGAGCTCATCGGCCATGCCCCGCTCCTTCCCTCCCCGTGCGCGGTCGGGATCGTCGCTTGTTCGCTCCCCGCGCGCGCAGCGTGAGACCGGCCGGCCACAGCCGACCGCCGCGGGCAATCTCGCGCTCAAGCCCGATCAGGTCGCAATCGACGCAGAGGAGCGCCACGGTGCTGTCGGCCAGCACAACCCGCTCCATCTCGACCACGCAATAGCGGCAATGGAAACGCCTTCTCACCGAAGTTCCCTTTGATTCGCGCGGCCGCAATGATGAATCCGCCGCGTAGAGGGAGCAACCGCCGCGCAGGGCAGCGTCGTGTCCGAGCGCGTTGTCGTCGCATCGAATTCAGAGCATAACAGCGGCGCCCCTCCCCCCGCTCGGTCGAACAAGAGGTATCGCCTATGACCCGCACCATCCGTCTGCAGAGCGACAGCAATGCCCATGATCGACCGTGGCGAGTGGCCGTCGAGCAGGGATTCTTCGCCGAGGAAGGTCTCGATGTCGTCTACCACGAGGACAACCCCAGGGGGGCCGAGGGCCGGGTGAAGGATTTTGCCCAGCGCTGGAAGGAGACGCAGCTGCAGCAGGGCGCGCTCGAGGTCTATCCGGTGTGCGAATGGGGCGCGATCGAGCGCGTGCAGCAATTGGGCAAAGGCAAGATCATCGGGCTCGACACCACGGTGCGCACGGGCGCGATCATGGTGAAGAGCGATTCGCGTATTCAAGCCCTGGCGGATCTGCGCAATGTGCCGATCGCGGTCACCTGGCATGCGGGCACGTTCTACGCCGCGATCGAGGCCATGGAGGCGGCCGGGGTGCCGTTCGACGAGATCAAGCTCGAGCACGCCTCTGACCGGCTCGACGCGCTGCTGAGCGGCCGCAACGAAGCCGCCGCGCTGATGGAGCCGCTGGTGAGCCGCGCCGCCGCGGCGGGCTGCCGCAAGATCGCCGACTTGCGCTGGCGTGGCGGCATCGTCGCCGGCGAGGACGTGGACGAGGAGACCGCGGGGAAACTGCGGCGCGCCCTCAACCGGGCGATCGACTGGCTCGCCGAAAACGAGGAGCGCTCGCGGGCCGAGCTGTTGCGCGACCTCGAGCCCGGTCTGCGCCAGGACGGACTTCTCCCGGAACTCACCGGCGTGCAGAGCTATCAACCGGCCGAGTTCAAGCAGAAGGTCGATTGGATGATGGAGCGCGGCTTCCTCGCCGATGCTCCCGCCTACGACGAGGTCGTCCGCAGCAAGTAGAGCATGATCCCGAAAAAGCCTGCCCCGGACTTGATCCGGGTTGGGCACCGGTTTTCGGAGAAGATCATGCTCCAACAATAAGCCGTGGAGAGCGCTTATTCCGCGGGCGCCGGCGGCGGCTCGGACGGGACCGGCGTGGCGCTGCTCGCAGGTCCCCGCAGCGGACGCTGCTCCATCACCAGCACGGCGGCGAGCGCGGCGATAACGAAAATGTCGGCCGCCACGAAGACCCAGCGGAACACGGCCGCCAAGTCGACACCGGCGGCGCCCGCGCTTTCGACCAGCCGCTCGACGCCGGCGCCGGCGCGCTCAGGGGTGGCGCCGAGCGCGCCGAGCAGGATCGCACCCATGATCGCGACCGCAAGCGTGCTGGCGAGCGCGCGGAAGAAATTCATCGCACCGGTCGCCGTGCCGACCTGATGCATGGGCACCGCGTTCTGGATCGAGACGGTAGCGACGGGATAGACGGTGCCTGCTCCGAAGCCGATGAGAGTCAGCGCGAGGACCACGCCCGAGAGCGACATTCCAGGCCAGATCACCAGCGCCGTGACGCTCGCGATCGCAAGGCTCGCACCGGCGATCGCCGACACCTTGTAGCGGCGCAGATACATCATGGAGCGCCCGGACAGCATCGATCCCGGCGTGGTCATCAGGACGATCGGGATGAGCGCGATGCCCGCATCGGTCGCGGAGAGCTTGTGAACGACCTGGAAATAGAGCGGCATGTAGATGGTGAGCCCGAGCACCGCACCCATCATCCAGGAGGTGGCGGCAGTGCCGGCGCGCATCACGGGGTTCTGCAGCACGGTGAGCGGAAGAAATGGCTCGCCCGCGCGACTGAGCCACCACACGAAAGCAAGGCCGAGCGCCAGCGAAGCCGCCGCAAGCGTGAAGATCGTGGGCGACGCCCAGGGCACGCGCGTGCCGCCCGAGGTGAGCATGATGAGGAAGAGCGTCGCCGCCGCGATCATCAGCGTGGCGCCGACGATGTCGAGCTGGTGCGGCCGCTCGTGCCGCGGCAGCCGCTTCATGGCGTGATGGGTGAGCAGCACCGCCAAGAGTCCCAGCGGCACGTTGAGCCAGAAGATCACCGACCAGTGCCAGTGCTCGGCGATCACACCGCCGAGCGCGGGGCCGGCGACCCCGGCCACAATCCAGGACGTGCCCATATAGGCCTGATAGCGGCCGCGCTCGCGCGGGGTGATCATGTCCGCGATGGTGGTCTGGGTGAGCGGCACGATCCCGCCGCCGCCGATGCCCTGCAGGGTGCGGCCGGCGATCAGCAGTCCCATGGTGGGTGCGGCGGCGGACATCACCGAGCCGGCAATGAACAGGCCGAGCCCCACCAGCATCATGGTGCGGCGGCCGTGGATGTCGGAGAGCTTGCCGTAGAGCGGCGAGACTACGGTCGACGACAGCAGATAGGCGATGATGACCCAGGACAGATTCTCGAAATCGCCGAAGTCGCGGCCGATGGTCGGCAGGGCGGTGGCCACGATGGTCTGGTTGAGCGCCGAGAGAAACATCGCCAGCATCAGGCCGTAAAAGATACTGCGCACGTGCGCCTTGCTCAGCGGCGCGTGCGAATGGCTTTCGGCGGGCTTTTCCAGCGTGCAGCGCGAAGACGTCATTCCAAGCAAAATCTACGGCAATGGACCAATGCTTTCCCCCTCGCCGGCTAGTCTCCCGATTCCGAGTTCGCAACCGCCATTGCGGTACGACGTGTGCGAACTTCGGGATCGGACTACTTCCCTGATATCACCCCGGCGTGGCGGCAAGACAATGGGCCGGCGCACAGGGCAGCTATGACACTCCCGGCGCTGTGCGCGAACTTCGGGTTCGGGGCACTAGTCCGCCGGCTGCAGTGACGACCCGCGCAGCGGGCGCTCCTCCAGCGCGAGAATGCAGGCGAGCGCGATCACCAGACACAGGATGGCGGCGGCAAAGACCCAGCGGAAGGCATCAGCGGCGTCCGTGCCCGCCAACACGGCGCCCGCCGATGTGCCACGGGTCATCGGCGCACCCGCGAGCACGATCGCGCCGAAAGCGGCGACGATGAAGGTCGAGCCGAGTGCGCGGAAGAAGTTCATGGTGCCGGTCGCGACCCCGAGCTGATGCATCGCGACCGCGTTCTGCACCACCACGATGGTGAACGGGAAGGTCGGTCCCACGCCGAGGCCGACGAGCGCGATCAGGCCGAGCGCCGCGGCCGGTGACAACCCGGTGGGCGCGAGCGCGAGCGGCACGAGTGCCGCGAGCGAGAAGAGCAGCCCCGCGACCGGAACCCGCTTGTAGTGGGTGAAGCGCACGAGCAGGCGGCCGCCGGTAATCGAGCTCACCGTGGCGGCGCCCTGCAGCGCGACGATGGTCAAGGCCGATTCGCTCACAGAGAGGCCGAGCGCAAGCTGGGCATAGAGCGGCAACACGATGGTCAGCGCGATCACCGTGCCGATTGCGAAGAAGGCCGAGGCCGTGCCCACGCGCACGGCGCCGTCGCGCAGCACTGCAAGTGGAATGAACGGCTCTTTCGCCGTCATCACCCGCCAGGCGAACAACACCCACAGCAGCACAGAGGCCGCGAAAAGCGCCAAAATCTGCGGCGACAGCCAGGCATAGCGCCGTCCGCCCCAAGTGAGCGCGAGCATCAGAGCGATAGCGGCCCCCGCCATCAGGATCGCCCCGAGAACGTCGAGCTCGTGTGGGCGGTCGTGCCGCGGCAAGCGCTGCAACACGTTGTGGGTGAGGAGATAGGCGAGTGCGCAGAGCGGCAAGTTGAGCCAGAAAATCCACGACCAGTGCAGGTGCTCGGCGATGAAGCCGCCAACGATCGGGCCGCCCACGGTCGAAACGATGAAGGTCGATGAGGTGTAGGCCTGGTAGCGCGGGCGATCGCGCGGTGACGCGACGTCGCCGATGATGGTCTGCACCAACGGCATGAGGCCGCCGCCACCCAGCCCCTGCAGCGCACGGGCGAAAATGAGCGCCAGCATGGATGGCGCCAGCGCGCAGGCGAGCGAGCCCGCCGCGTAGATGCCGATGGCGATCAGCATCATGGTGCGCCGGCCGTGAATGTCGGAGAGCTTGCCGTAGAGTGGCGTCGCCGCCGTGGCGCACAGCAGATTGGCGGTGATGACCCACGACATGTTGTCGATGTCGCCGAGATTGGCGGCGATGGTCGGGAGCGCGGTCGCCACCATCACCTGATCGAGCGCCGCGAGCAGCATCGTGAGCAGCACTCCCACGATAATGCGGCGCGCCGATGCGTGGTCGAGATAGTCGGGCGGCGGGGTGAGCGGATCGCGCATGGAGTTTAAGTCTCGCGCCGGGCCGGCGGCGCGGCGCGCGGCATCTAGGCGAGGAACCGCAGCCGGGGCAAGGCTACCGGCCGCGCGGGCGCCATGCAGCGATGCCCGAATGCTGCGGTTGACGGCACCATTACAGCGGCACGCAGTTTGACGTGGTTGGCGCCGCCGCTTCGGCGATTGAAGGTTTCTTACCCGACCAACCCGCCGATTCGGCCATTACGGCTTCGGTCGCTTGCGTGCGGCCTTGGGCATGCGCAGCGGCCAGCTCACGATGCGGTTCTCAAGGTCGTCGTCCTCGACATCGTCCTCGCACGCGCCCACCCGTCCCCGCACCGAGATGCCGGCCGCATGCACCGTCTCAGGGTCGCCCGACACCAGCGGGTGCCACCAGTAGAGGTCGCGCCCATCGGCCAACAGCCGGTAGGCGCAGGTCGGCGGCAGCCAAACGATTCGGTTGATGTTTCTGGGAGTTAGCCGCACGCAATCCTTCACCTTCGCGGTCCGGTTGGGATAGTCGCGACAGCGGCAGGTCTCGCCGTCGAGCAGCCGGCAGCCCACATCGGTGAAATAGGTGCGGGAGGAGTCGTCGGCGTCCTCGAGCTTGACCAGGCAGCAGCGTCCACAGCCGTCGCAAAGACTCTCCCATTCGGAATCCGTCATTTGCGACAATGACTTACGGCGCCAAAAGGGGGTGTCATCGCGAGTCATTGGGATGCCTTGTCGGGCCGCCCGGGCGCCCCCGGGCGGCGGTTGTCCCGCCGCCCCGGACGTCCCGGGGGCGAGCCCATTTCACCTGGTAACGATCGCACTGCCTGTGACGATCCCCGCCATAGTTTGGAACTGTCGGATCGGGTAGAACATTCGCCAGCGGCTGGGCGCTCCCGCCCCGCCGAAGCTATCCTGTGGTCCCGAGAGAGCCTTTGCGTAACATCTTTTCCAGTGGTGACAACCCGAACGGCTGGCAGGCACGGCTGCGCCGCTTCCTGCTCGATCTCGATTCGCGCATCGATTTCGGGATGTACCAGGCCAAGACCTGGACGCGCGAGCTTTATGAGCGCTTCACCGCCTTCATGGACCGCTTCCATGTCTCAGGCTGGCGGCGCTGGTATTTCGTCGAGCCGCTGTCGGAGTCGCTCACGCTGGGCACCGGCGGCCTGCTCATACTTCTGGCGCTCGCAATTCCCGCGTTCAGGGAAACCGCCGACGACGACTGGCTCAAGAAATCCGAGCTCGCCGTCACCTTCCTCGACCGCTACGGCAACGAGGTGGGCTCCCGCGGCATTCGTCACAATGACGCCATTCCGCTCGACGAATTCCCCGATCACCTGATCAAGGCTACGCTCGCCACCGAAGACCGCCGCTTCTACGAGCATTTCGGCATCGACTTCCCCGGCTTGTTCCGCGCCATGCTCACCAATGCGCGCGCCGGCGGCGTGGTGCAGGGTGGCTCCTCGATCAGCCAGCAATTGGCCAAGAACCTGTTCCTGTCGAACGAACGCACCATCGAGCGCAAGGTCAAGGAAGCCTTCCTTGCAATGTGGCTCGAGGTGCGACTGCCGAAGAACGAAATCCTCAAGCTCTATCTCGACCGCGCCTATCTTGGCGGCGGCACCTTCGGCGTCGACGCGGCCGCGCAATATTACTTCAACAAGTCCGCGCGTGACGTGAACCTCTCGGAAGCGGCCATGCTGGCGGGGCTGTTCAAGGCGCCGTCGAAATTTGCTCCGCACATCAATCTGCCGGCGGCGCGCGCGCGCGCCAACGTCGTGCTCGACAACCTGGTCGAGGCCGGATTCATGACCGAGGGCCAAGTGTTCGGCGCGCGTCGCAATCCCGCCACGGCCGTCGACCGCCGCGACGAGCGCTCGCCCAACTATTATCTCGACTGGGCCTTCGACGAGATGAAAAGGCTGGTTGGGACTTTGCCCAAATCGGTGCACGAGCGCGTCTTCGTGGTGCGGCTCGCGCTCGATGTCGACCTGCAGAAGCACTCCGAACAGGCGCTCGAAGATTCGCTGCGGCAGTACGGGCGCGAATACAAGGCCAAGCAGGGCGCCGCGGTATTGATGGACATCGACGGCGCGGTGCGCGCGATGGTCGGGGGGCGCGACTATAGCGAGAGCCAGTTCAACCGCGCGACCGACGCCATGCGCCAGCCCGGCTCCTCGTTCAAGCCTTACGTCTACGCCACCGCGTTGATGAACGGGTTCAAGCCGACCTCGATCGTGGTCGACTCGCCGGTGTGCATCGGCAACTGGTGCCCGAAAAACTACGGCGGCGGCCATGCCGGGTCGATGACCCTCACGCAGGCGCTCACCCGCTCCATCAACATCATTCCGGTCAAGCTGTCGATCGCGCTCGGCAACGGCAATCCGAAGATCGGCCGCGCCAAGATCCGCGAGACCGCACGCAAGGCCGGCATTCGCACGCCGCTGCCGGACACGCCGTCGATGCCGATCGGCGCCGACGAGGTCACCGTGCTCGATCACACCGGCGGCTACACCATGTTCCCCAATCTCGGGAAGGCGCACGCCCCGCACGCGGTGCTCGAGGTGCGCAGCGGCGCCGGCGAGCTGATCTGGCGCTGGGACCGCGACGGCAAGAAGCCGGTGCAGGTGATCACGCCGCAGGTGGCCATGGACATGAACATGATGATGAGCAAGGTGGTGGAGGAAGGCACCGCCCGGCGCGCCATCCTCGACGGCATCAAGTCCGCCGGCAAGACCGGCACCACCAACGCCTATCGCGACGCCTGGTTCGTCGGCTTCACCGGCAACATGATTTGCGGCGTCTGGTTCGGCAACGACGACTACACCACCATGCACCAGATGACCGGCGGCTCGCTGCCCGCCCAGACCTGGCACGAGATCATGGCCTATGCCCATCAGGGCATCGAGCTCAAGTCCATTCCGGGGCTCGCTCCGCAGTCGCCATCGGTCGCGCGCGCGGCCGCGGCCGAAGCCAAGGCGGACAACAAGAAGGAGGGCGCGTCCGAAGGACCCACACGGGGGGCCGCGGTGCTCACCAAGCGCGGGGCGGACACGCTGGTGCGCATCGAGCGACTGATGGATGACGCCACGAAGGCGCTGGCCGCTCGCGGCGAGGCGACCAAAGCCTCGAACGACGCGGCGCCCCGAAGTCAGGAGACATTCGCATCCGCCTCCGAGCGGCAGCAGGCCGGTGAGGCCCGCCGCGATTGACCGGGGCGGACAGCTTTTTGCTACAGGGGTCGCTCCCACCACACAGCATCCCGGCAGGCCAAACGTGCGGTTGCTCTTCGGAATGATGCTCGCGCTCGCCGTCGCGGCGATGATCGGCCTCGGTGGGACCTGGGCCGCGCTGACCCGCGGCACCGCTTACGGCGGCGTCACGATCGGTGCCTGGACCGGATGGCCGAGGAACGGCACGCCGGGGATCGATCCCTATGCGCGCGCCATTGTCGCGCGCACCGGCGAGCTGCCGATCGGGTCCGGCGACGGAGTCGCGTTCTATGCCACCAGCGACGATGCCGGAAAGGTGCTCGACGGTCGCTGTGACGTGCTGGTGAGCGGCGTGACGCCGCAGGCCCGCTTCTGGACCCTCACCCTGTACAATCCCGAGGGCCGGCTGGTGGCCAATTCGGCGCAGCGGCAAGGCTTCACCAGCCAAGAAATCATCCGCAACGCCGACGGCAGCTTCGACATGACCGTCGGCCCGCGCGTGCGCCCCGGCAATTGGCTGCCGTCGGGCGGCGTGGAGAAATACGTGTTGGTGCTGCGGCTTTACGACACCCCGGTCGGTATGGCGACGCGCACCGGTCGCGATGCGCCGATGCCCGCGGTCAGCCAGAAGGCGTGCCCATGATTCGCGTCGCGCTGTGGCTCCTCGGCGCGCTCCTGCTCGCCGGCATCGTGCACCTGGCGACGGTTCTCGTGCTGCCCCGCCTGGCGACCCAGGATGCCTATGCCCGCGTGTCGACATTCGCGCCGGTCAATACGGTGGTCCCGGTGCCGACGCCGACGCCGGAGGCGGCGATCATGCCGTTCATGGACCCGGCGTTCGAGGTGTCGATCTGCCGCTATGATCTGTCGCGCGGTGCGTTGAAATTCTCGATGCCGATCAGCCAAGCCTATACCTCGGTGTCGTTCTACACCCGCTCCGACGTCGCCTACTACGCCATCAATGATCGCGCCGCGGGGCGGCGGGTGATCGAGCTCGATCTCATGACCGCTGCGCAGCGTGCGGACCTGCCCGAGAACGAGGACATCACCGCCGCGGACCGATTGATCGTGACGTCGCCGACGGCCACCGGTCTGATCGTGATCAGGGCGCTAGCGGCCGAGCCGGGATACGTGCCGGCCGCGCGCGCCGCGCTGGCAGCGGCACAGTGCCGCCCACAGTGAGGGTGTCGGCAACTACCCCGACGAGGCGACTATGTTAGGAGCGGTTCGCGCGCCGGCGACGACGGCGACGCGGACCTCGGCTCGCCTCCGGCTCGCAGTCGAGCAGCGGCGGCTCGACATAGCGCTCGATCCGGATGACGGGCAGGATGACGATCGTCGCCGAGCGCGCCCCGCGCGCGTTCGACGCCGAAGGCCGCGTGCCACGCCGCAGCGCCGAAAAACTGATCACCGTCCCCATCTGCTCTGCCCCGCCCCTGACGCCGGACCCCGCACCCGGCTCATGCGCGATTTGAGAGGCGCAAGGTTAACGCTCTGCTAACGGGCGGGCCCTAGCTTGCTTCAAAATCGCGGTGTTGCAGCAAGGGCGCAGTTACCATGGCGAAGCCGACGGCGTTCGCTGGTCTCAAGGATCGGCCGGACCTCGGTGGCGCGAACGACATCGACATGCAGACCATGCTGCTGCGGATGCTCACCGACCTCTATCTGCAGCGGCCGACGCACACGCCCGAGGATGAGCACTACTACACCGAGCTGGCGTTGCGGCTCATCGATGCCGCCGACGTGTCCGAACGCGCCGCCGTCGCGGAGCGGCTCGCAACCTATCCGTCGGCCCCTCCTGCCGTGGTCAAACGTCTAGCGCGCGACGCGATCGAGGTGGCCGCGCCGGTCCTCGTGCATTCGCCTTGCCTCACCGCGGTCGACCTCCAAGCAATCGCCGTGGCGTGCGGCGACGCGCATGCGCAGGCCATTGCAGCGCGGTCGCCGGTTGCTCGAAGCATCGCTCGGTCGCCTGTTCCCGACGACGCCGCCAAGGCGCGGGCATCCGAGCTGTCGGAGCTGTTCCATGCCGCGCCGACACCGGATCGCCGCTTGATCCTGCTCAATCTCGACTATGCGTCGCTCGCCTCGTGGCAGCCGCGCGCCGCGCTGCAACGCGCGGACATCCGCCGGCTCGAATCGGCGGCGTTGCAGCACAGCGCCGAGACGCTGGTCCGCGAGCTCGGGCGCACGCTCGGCGTCTCGCGCGCCCAGGCGCGCCGGATCGTCAATGACGAGTCGGGCGAACCGATGGTGGTCGTCGCCAAGGCGCTGAAGCTCCCGGTCGACGTGCTGCAACGCATGCTGCTGTTCATGAATCCCTGGGCCGGGGAATCGATCGATCGGATTTACGAGCTCTCCGCGCTCTACGGCGAGATTAGCGCCGCGGCGGCGCGCCGCCTGGTCGCGCTCTGGCGCGATGCGGCCGAGCCGGAGCATGCCCAGGTCGTACACGAGCCGGTGGCCTGGCGCACGGCGGAGGAAAGCGCGCGGCGGGCGCTCGCGGAGGTGCTGCGCCGCCCCAACCGCGAGCACGAGCGGCGAGCGCGGGGCGGCGAGCGCTGAGGGCCGAGCGCGAGCGCTCAGGCCACGATCTGGTCGAGGAAGTGGCGGCCGGCGCGGTCCTCGACCTCGATGATCCATGCATCGGGATCGAAGCGCAGCTCGCGCACGAGTCGCTCCTCGATCTTCGCCTCGGGCACGGGCTGCTCGCCGAAGGAGCGGCTGAAGACCCGGTCGGCGGGACGCGCATCGTCGAACACGCTCTGCGGCGCCGGGGCGAACAGCTCGGCGGTGCCGTCGAGCCGGTTGAGCTTGACGAAAATGGCGCCGGCCTCCTCGGCGCCGCGCCGCCGCACCGCCGCGAACGCTCCCTCGTGATGGCAGCGGCGGATATAGGCTGCGACCCAGATCGCCGATTTGAGGCGCATTGCGCTTTCCGCTGGTGATGCGCGACGTAACTTAGCAGCTATTCCAGCGGGCGCCCTGTCATCGCCGCCAGCTCACGCACCACACGATCGGAAGCCTGGCCGGTGATCGGCAGCTTGCGCTCGCGCTCGAACCGCTCGATTGCGCGTTGCGTCTCGCTGTCCACGATCCCGCTGGGCTTGATCTGGCCGTAACCATATTCGGCAAGCGCGCGCTGCAAGGCGATCACGCGTTTCGACGGCGTCGGGCTCGAGGGCGGCGCCGGACGCTCCGCGGCGACGTCGTTACGGGCCGCCACGGGACGCCCGGCCGCGGGCGATGCTCCTGTCGTGCCTTTGGCCAGCTTGGCGGGCGCGCGCGCAATGGCTTGCAGCAATGCCTCGTTCGGCTCGACGCTTGGCTTCAGTCCGGCGGCCTGCTCGAAATCCCGAATCGCGCCATCGGTCTTCGCGCCGTAGAGCCCGTCGACCGCGCCGTCATAATAGCCGCGGCGCGTCAGCTCGCGCTGGATGTCGCTGATGATCTCCCCGGGCGTGCGTGCCGCAGCCGCCTTGGCGGGCACCGGGACCGGGGCGGGCTCGCTCTGCCGTAGACGCGTCGTCGCGGCCGCAGGGCCGTCGCTCGCGGGCATCGGTCGTGCCGACGCCATGGCGCTTTTGAACATGGGCGCCGGATGCGAGCCCGACTGCATGAACAGCACGTTGGTCAGGAT
>JBKPUA010000311.1:0-7652 GCA_046735815.1 Pseudomonadota bacterium | reverse complement strand
ATATCCCGCGGTCGACGCCTCGGGCTTCCCATCTATTCACATTTTCGAGGCGTGCGGCTGCATTGGTCGGCGAGATCAAAAGTCTTTGTTTTCTTGCCGGTGCGGAGTCGTTTGACAAGATCTGGCGCGAGCGCCACGCTCCTCGCGCCTTTGGGTTCAACGAAAAAAAGCGTTCGATTAGGAGGCCCTCGTTCTGCTCCGGCTCTCGCTAGCCTGCATGTTGGTCGTTACGTCGCTAACGCTCGCGGCTCTCGCGCAGTGGTCAGAACCCTATCCCTCGCGACCGGTCCGCATCCTGGTCATCACGCCTCCCGGCGGAACAGCCGACCTGATGGCGCGCCTGATTGCCGTCAAGCTCCCCGACGAAATCGGCGGCACCTTCGTCGTCGAAAACCGGCCGGGCGCATCGGGCGCGCTGGCATCCACCGCGGTCGCGAAGTCGGCGCCGGACGGCCACATCTTGCTGTTCAGCGCGGTCAATGCGCTCGCGATCCTGCCGAATTTGATGAAGAACCTTCCATACGATCCGCTGAAGGATCTTTCGCCGATCTCGCTGATCTCCTACAGCCCGAACCTGCTGCTGACCAATCCGTCGTTTCGGGCGAAGACGGTGCCCGAGCTGATCGCGCTACTGAAGGCCAATCCGGGCAAATACGATTATGCGAGCGGCGGGGTCGGCTCTAGCCAGCAACTCGCGATGGCGCTCCTGCTTTTCGCCACCGGCACCACGATGAACCACGTGCCGTTCAGCGGCGGCAGCGGCCAACTGACGGCGGCGCTCGTCGGCAATACCGTCCGTATCGGCTTCGACGTGATGACCACGGCGATGCCTCACGTGCGCGGCGGCACGCTGCGCGCGCTCGGCATTTCGAGCCGAGGGCGTTCGCCGTCGGCGCCCGACATTCCGGCAATTTCCGAGTTCGTGCCGGGGTTTGAGATCGTTGCCTGGAACGCGATGCTCGCACCCGCCGGCACGCCGCAGCCGATCATCGACAAGCTCAGCAGCGCGATCGGCAAGATCCTCAAATCGCCTGAGGTGGCCGCGCGCCTCAACGAGCTCGGTACGACACCGGTCGGCAGTACTCCGGCCGAGCTCGCCGACGTCATCCGGAGCGAAACCAAGCGATTCGGCGAGGCGCTCGCCTCGATCGGCGTCGCGCCGCAGTAGCCCGGATTTCGGAGTTCCGTACAAGCCGCGTCAGCTTCAAAGCCTGCGGCTCGCGAGCCTGGCGCCTTCGACCAGCGCGCGCAGCTTGGCCCACGCCACGTCCGGATGGACCTCGTCGCCCGCGCCTGAGGTGCCGAAGCCGCAGTCCGTCCCGGCGATCACCCGCTCGTGCCCGACCACGCGGGCGAAGCGCTCGATGCGTTGCGCCACCAGCTCCGGATGCTCGACGAGATGCACGCAGTGCGACACCATGCCGGGGATCAGCAGCTTGTCATCCGGCAGCTTGACCTCCCGCCAGACCGCCCATTCGTGCTCGTGGCGCGGGTTGGCGGCTTCGATGACGAAGGCGCCAGCCCGCACCTTGAGCATCAGATCGACGAAGTGCTTGAGCTCGAAGTCATGCACGCGCGGCGCGATGTTGACGCTGTAGCAGGTGTGGAAACGGATGCGATCCTCCGGGATGCCGCGAAGTGCATGATTGAGCGTCTCAACACGCAGCGCGATGAACTTGCGGCAGTCGTCGATCGAGGCGTCGACTTGACGATTGTAATGCGTCGCCATGCGCGGATCGTCGATCTGCAGGATGAACCCGGCATCGGTGATCGCGAGGTACTCGACGCGCATGGCCTCACCGAGTGCCAGAAGGTAATCCTCGTCCGAGGCGTAGTGGCGGTTCTCGTAATAGAGTTCGAGGTTCGAGGGCGAGATCGCGGTCATGAACGCTTCCGCGCCGCCTATACCCTGCAGCGAGGCCTTCAGGTTCGCGATGTCGGCATGAAGCTCATCGTGGCCGACGTAGCGAATTGCCCCGGCGCAGACGAGCGCGCGTGGCCTCGCAGTTCGCTTCGCGACCAGCGTGCCGGACCGCGCCCCGTGCATGATCTTCAGGTCTTCGTAGGCGCCGGAGAACTCGATCGAATCGCGCGTCGCCCCGCGAAACCGAACCGGGCTGTCGATCTCCGCCAGGCCCTCGAGCCGCGCCCGGGCGTAGGCCATCCAGTTGAACTTGCTGTGCTCGCCGTCGCCGATCACGTCGATGCCGATAGCAGTCTGCTTCCGGACGATCTCGTCGATCGCTCGCTTCACCCGCGCCGCAAAAGCCAAGCGATCGTAAGGCTCGTCCAACTCCTTGGCGTTCAGCATCGCCACAAGATCGGCGGGCCGCGGCAGACTGCCGGTGTGGGTTGTGAGGATCTGACCAGTGCTGCGTCGCATGAAGACAACTTCCTGTTCGGCGAAGGTTAGCGCATGTTCCGGCGAAGTGGGTACCGGTTCACCGACAAGAACATGCGCCACTCAATAACCGGTGTAGCGGCGCATCAGCGCAGCAGCAATATTTCCGCCCACGTCAAGGATGCGCCGACATCGGCACCCTACCCGCCGATCTCGCCGATGCTCCGACGCAGGGCTGCGATCAGCTCGCGGCTATCGGTGAGATACTTTTCTTCGACGTCGAGGATCAGACTGAAGCCGCGCTTCTTCAACGCAAGAATGTCGATGCGATCGGCCTTGCCATCGAGACCGGCGGCATCGCAGACGATGTCGAGCAGCCGATCGAGAGCGTGCAGGCGGCCGAGCAGATAGTCGTTCTCGCGATAGGCGCGCGACAGGAACGCCGCGAAATGGCTGAAGCCTATGCCCCTCAGGCTTTCGAGCCCGTCGAAGCCCTTGAGCGTGTGGGCGTCTTGCGGACTGATGCGGTCGATGAGGATCTCGTTGAGCTCACCGATCTGGCGCGCGACCATCACGGGAAAGGTCAGGACGTCCCAAAACGGGAAGCCGAGATAGTTGACCAGCACCTCGCGCCGCGCGTCCGGATGCCAATCCGCGGGGTCAAGCGACGCCAGGAGATCGTCGAGCTCGCGTGTCGTGGCGTCGAGATCGATCTCCATACCGAGGCGGTCGATCAACCGGTCGAGCTTGGCGGCATGCTTCTCCACGAAGTTCTTGGCATAGGCCGCAAGATGCTTGAATTCGCCGGCCGACGGCGCGGCGGGAAAAATGTCCGCCACCAGGTCGTGGACCTCGCGGCTATAGAATTTCGCTTCCTCGCGTCGACGCAAGGCGTCGAGACGGGCGTAGAACTCGCGTTTGAGGCGATCGACCACGCTGGGCTCGAGCCCGGCGAAGCGATCGCGATCGAGCAATTGATAGAGCCGGTTCTGGCCCTCGATCATGAAGTGCAGGCGCCGCTCGCGGTATTTCACGTCGAAAGCGAGCAGATATTTCACCCAGCCGGGAAGATGATCGCCGGTCTGGGTGTCGAACTCGAGCGCCTCGCTGTCGGCACGCTCGTAGACGACGCCCTTGTGCAACGCCCAGGCATCGATGATCTCGGCCACCACCCGCGACATCGGCGATTGCGCCGGCACGCCGCGCAGCTTGACGATGAGCTCGGCGCCAAAGGCGCGTACCGACGCGAGCTTGAGCCGGACATAGGCCTGATAGGCAAAGCCCGCGTCGCGCGCGACATGGGCGTTGACCCGCTCCCGCCAGGTGCGCAGCTCGTCGGTCGCCGTCGCCCGGTCGAAGGTGGTGCTGATGACATCGTTCACCAGCTGGCTGACATGCGGGCGCGCGCTGTCGATGATGGCGCGCATGCGGCGCACCCGCTCGTTGAAGTCGACCACACGGCCGAGCTCGTCGGCCACCGGCTGCGAGCTCGGGATGTCCGACAGCGCTCCGCGCAGGGTGGCGAAGAAGCCGGGCACCCTGTGGTGGCGGTGCGGCACCAACGGCGCCGGGTGCGGATCGATATAGACCACGCGGCGGTCGACCTCGCGAAACGCCGGCCGGCCATGGATCGCGGAGATCGCCTCCTGGAACGGCCGGTTGTTGAGCACGGCGCCGTCGAGAAAGGAGGCGGTGGTGGGATCGATACCCGCGCGCAGGTGATCGGCGAAGGCGCGCTTGATGAACTCCGCGCGCCGCGGCCAGCTGCCTCCCTTCTGCGCCACCACCTCGTCCATCTCCACGATCCGCGCCGGCGGAAAGGCGCCGGGGAAGGACGACGTGGCACGCGCGGCAAAGGCAAGGCTTCCGGCATTGTCCAGGTCGAAGTCGGTCTCGACCTCGCCGTTGGGGTGGCGGCGATAGATGAAATGCAGGATCTGGTGATGGTCGAGCTCGTGAATGAGCGGCGGATCGTGGATCTGCACGAGCTGGTGATAGCCGTAATAGTCGGTCAAGGTGACAAACAGGTCGAGCGGGTGGCCGGACGGGAGCAGCGACGCCTTCGGGTCCCTGATCGGCCCCATGGAGGTGACGGCGTCGTACATCAGGCCCGCCATCACCCGCCCGTCGAGCGGCGGGCGGAACCAGCGCGAGCGCACGAACAGCGAAAGCTTGCGGCGCACCTCGAGGTCAGTGATCGCGCGGAACGTGCCGGTCTTGGCCGCGGCCCAGATCAGCGGCTGCAGGAACCACTTGCTCCAGCTTCTGGCGCGCGCCTGCGGGGAAAGCAGCGCCTCGACGTCGGCGTTCTCGAGCCACAGGTCGCGCTGCGCGCCGAACGGCAGATCGTGGCACAAAGCGCGCGCGAGCATGGTGCCGTTGATGCCGCCGGCGGAGGCACCGGCGATGATGTCGACGATCACCCGCAGGTCGATGTCGCGGCCGATCTCGCGCAGCAGCTCGAAATAGATCTCCTCGCTATCGTATTCGGGATTGCTGCGATCGACACGGTCGAAGAACGACGCGGTGGCGCGCCGCGAGCGATCGGGAATGGCGTGCAGCGCGCTCGAGGCGCGCACCAGCTTGAGGATCTCCTTGCCGATGCCATGCATGTAGATGGCGAGCGAAACGCCGCCGAAACAGACCAGCGCAATACGCAGCTCCTTCTCGCGCATGACCGCGACCTCGAATCACTCCATCGTGCTCGCCATGTCGATCCACACCGGATTATAGCCCTCGCGCGCCAGTGCCTCGAAGATCTCCTGCCCGTGCGCGCGGTCGCGCGTCTCCACCGTGACGTCGAGCTTGGCGCCCTTGGCCGGCACGTCGAGAAAGAGCCGGCGATGCTCGACCTCGAGTATATTGGCGCCGAGGCGGCCGAGCCGGGTGGCGATCTGTCCGAGCACGCCGGGCCGGTCGGGAATGGTCAGGCGGAAGGCGACGATGCGCTGCTCGCGCTCGAGCTCGCGCACCATGATGGAAGCGAGAATACGCGGATCGATGTTGCCGCCGCACAGGATCAGCCCGACCTTGCGGCCGTGGAAACGCTCGGGCTTGGCCAGCATGGCGGCGAGGCCGGCGGCGCCGGCACCCTCCGCCATGGTCTTCTGCAGCGTGAGGTAGGCGTTGACCGCCCGCTCGAGGTGCGCCTCGTCGACCAGTACGATCTCGGAGACGAGCTCGCGCACGATCGGCAAGGTCAGCACACCCACGTTCTTGACCGCGATGCCTTCCGCCAGGGTCGAGCCGCCGAGCGGGCGGCTCTCGCCGCTGAGTGCGTTCCAGAACGAGGGGTAGAGCGCCGCCTCGACCCCGACGATGTCGATTGCGGCCTTGCGCGCGCGCGCCGCAATGGCGTTGCCCGCGATCAGCCCGCCACCGCCGATCGGGATCACCAATGTGTCGAGGTTGGACACGTCTTCCAGCATCTCGAGCGCGATGGTGCCCTGCCCTGCCATCACCAACGGATCGTCGAAGGGGTGGACCAGGGTGAGGCCTCGCTCGCGTGCGATGGCTTGCGCGCGCATGAGCGCCTCTTCTACCGTCTCGCCCTCGAGCACCACTTCGGCGCCGTGCGCTTGCGTCGCCTCGACCTTCACGAACGGCGTCGTCACCGGCATGACGATGGTGGCGGGAATTTTCAGCCGCGCGGCGTGGTAGGCGACCGCTTGGGCGTGGTTGCCGGCGGACATGGCGATGACGCCGCGCGCGCGTGCATCGGCGTCGAGGGAGGCAAGCTTGTTGAGCGCGCCGCGATCCTTGAACGAGTTGGTGACCTGGAGGTTCTCGTATTTGACATGGACCTCGGCGCCGGTCAGCGCGGAGAGCTTCGGCGCCGGCAACATGGGCGTGCGCAACACCTGGCCGGCAATCGTGCGGCGCGCCGCCTCGACGTCGGCAAGGGTGATGCTCATGTTCCCTCTCCTGCCCGGCGCGGCGCGGCTGGAGGTCGCGCCCGGTGGGGTGGCGGCGAATGGCCGTGCCTCTTGCCGGCGGATCGTTTACTCTCCATCTGCCGGTTCACCCCGAGCATAGCAAGGATAGCGAGCGAGGATACGGATGAGCGACGGCGGACCGCGCAGGCTTGGCGTATCGATCGACGTCAAGCCGCATGCCTACGACCCGGCGGCCAATCCGGAGCTGTTCGAAGGCGTGCTGGCGCGCCGTTGCATCGCCTTCGTGATCGACGTCATCATCATCGCCATCCCGGTGCTGCTCGCCGCCCTGTTCATCGTGATCTTCGGGGTGGTGACGCTCGGCCTCGGCTGGCTGCTGTTCTGGCTGTTCTGGCCGGCGACGGTGATCTGGGCGATCGTCTATTACGGATGGACCTTCGGCAGTGCGGCGTCGGCGACCATCGGGATGCGGGTAATGGAGCTCGAGATGCGCACCTGGTACGGGGCTCCGGCCTATTTCGTGCTTGGGGCGGTGCACGCGATCGTCTATTGGCTGACGGTCTCGTACCTGACTCCGCTCATTCTGCTGGTCGCCTTTTTCAACGAGCGCCGGCGCTGCCTGCACGACATGCTGGTCGGCACTATCGTCATCAACAGCCCCGCCCGCGCCGAGGCGATGCGCTCCGGCGGCCATTGAGCACAATGGATTTGACGAGCGGCGCGGCGCAAGCGATCCTAGGCGTGCCGGTGGGCTGAATCTGCCGGTTCGAGACTGTCGTGACCCAGCATTCGCGCAACACCCCGCAGTTCTATCTCACCGCGCCCTCGCCCTGCCCCTACCTGCCCGGCCAAGAGGAGCGCAAGGTGTTCACGCATCTGGTGGGCGAACGGGCGGCCGAGCTCAACGATCTGCTCACCCACGGCGGCTTCCGCCGCAGCCAGTCGATCGCCTACCGGCCGGCCTGCGAGACCTGCCGCGCCTGCGTGTCGGTGCGGGTGGTGGCGGCGGATTTCCGCCCGACGCGCAGCACGCGCCGCATCCTCGAGCGCAACCACGACCTCGTTGGCGACATGCGCGCGGCGGTGCCGACCTCCGAGCAATATTCCGTGTTCCGCTCCTATCTCGACGCCCGCCACCGCGACGGCGGCATGGCCGACATGTCCGTTTTAGATTACGCCTTAATGGTGGAGGATTCGCATGTGGAGACGCGGATGGTGGAGTACCGGCGGCGGGGGCCGGACAGCGCCATCAACGGCCGCGGCGGCGGGCAATTGCTCGCGGTCGCGCTTACCGACGTGCTCAGCGACGGGCTGTCGATGGTCTACTCGTTCTTCGAATCCGAGGAGGCGCCGCGCTCGCTCGGCACCTACATGATCCTCGACCATATCGCGCGCGCGAAAGAACTCGGCCTCTC
>JBKPUA010000310.1:0-7898 GCA_046735815.1 Pseudomonadota bacterium | reverse complement strand
GCGACGACGCGGTCGAGGTCGCGCGCGCCTTCGCCGACGCCGGCTGCGATCTCATCGACGTGTCCACCGGCCAGACCACCCCCGACTCGCAGCCTGTCTTCGGCCGCATGTTCCAGACCCCGTTCTCCGATCAGATCCGCAACGAGGCCGGCCTCGCCACCATGTGCGTCGGTGCCATCACCAGCGCCGACCAGGTGAACACCATCATCGCCGCGGGCCGCGCCGACCTCGTCGCGCTCGCGCGCCCGCATTTGGTCGATCCTTATTTCACTATGAAGGCCGCGGCCTGGTATGGCGCGCCCGCCGTGCATTGCCCGCCGCAATATCTCGCCGGCAAGGACCAGATCTTCCGTAACAGCGCGCGCGAGCGCGAGGAGCTGCGCGATTTGCGCCTTAAGGCCAAGCCCAAGGGCCATCGCGACAGCTGGAAGGAGGCGGCGGAGTAGGGTGTGCTCGAATGCGTGCGTGGCGGCACGCGGCGCTATTGAGCTTTGCGTAACTGCGTGAGACCCTTGTAACACCACGCGTGACGGAGGGATCGATGCACGAAGCGCTCAACCACGCCAAGCTCGCGATGTTGTTTCGTAAGGAGTTCGAGCTTTGCAACGTGCGCAAGGGCGAGACCATCGTGCTCTTGAGCGATCTCGGCGCGCGCCGCGATTACGTCGCTGCCGCTTTTGCCGCTGCCGAGGATTTCGGCGCTGACGCCTACGAGATGTGCGTCAATGCCATGCCGTCGTGGACCAAGGTCGGGGTCGAGACGGTCGGGCGCTGCAAGGGCACGCTCGAGGCGATCAAGGCCGCCGACATGCTGGTCTGCCTGCACATCCCGCTGTTCACGCGCTGGCTCAAGGAGGCGCGTGACGCCGGCACGCGGGTGCTCATGGTGATCGACGCGCCCGACGAGCTTGAAACCCTGATGGCTCCGCCCGGGCTCAAGGAGGCGGTGGTGCATGCCGGCAAGCGGCTCGAGCGCGCCAAGACCATGCGCATCACCCGCCCCGGCGGCACCGACCTCACGGTCAAACTTGGCGAATATCCCACCATGATCCAATACGGATATTCCGAGGCGCCGGGCCGCTTCGACCATTGGGGCGCCGGCCACGTGCACACGTTTCCGAACGAAGGCTCCGCCAATGGCACGGTGGTGTTCGCGCCGGGCGATATCGTCGTGCTGCCCTATTGCCGCTATGTGCAGGACGAGGTGCGGCTCGACATCCGCGACGGGTTCATCCGCAAGATCGAGGGCGGCCTCGACGCCAAGTTGATGAGCGACTGGCTCGACGGCAACAAGGCGCATGCCGACGACATGGATGGCCACGCCATCTCCCATCTCGGTTGGGGACTCAACCCTCAGGGGCGCTGGGACGCCATCGCGCTCAACGGTGCCGACCCTATGCGCCACCACGCCGGCGCGCGCTGCTTTGCCGGCAATTTCCTGTTCTCCACCGGCCCGAACTCCCAGGGCGGCGGCAAGCGCACCACCAAGGGCCACTACGACGTCCCGATGCGCGACTGCACCGTCGCGCTCGACAACGACGTGATCATCGAGCGTGGCAAGTTTACCGACGAGAAGATGCGGGTAGCATTCGTTCCGCGCTGACCTATGAGCCATCCCGCCGCCAGGGTCGAAGGCGTCAGCAAACGGTTCGGCGCCACGCTCGCGCTCGACGGCGTCGACTTCGCGGTCGGCTACGGGGAAATCCACGCCATCGTCGGCGAGAACGGCGCCGGCAAGTCGACGCTCATCCGCATTTTGTCGGGCGTGCATCGGCCGGACAGCGGGATAGTCCGCATCGATGGCCGCGAGCGGCACCTTGCGAGCCCGCACGATGCGATCGCGGCCGGCATCGTGACTATTCCGCAGGAGTTGCGTCTGGTGCCGGCGCTCTCGATCGCCGAGAACATCGCGCTCGGCGATCTGCCGACGCGGCGTTTCGGTCCGCTCGCGATCATCGATCGCGCACGCATGCGCGCCGAGGCGCGCGCGGTGCTGCGCGAGCTCGACTTCGATCCCGATCCGGACCGGCCGGTCGCCTCGCTCGGCTTTGCCGAGCGCCAGATCGTGGCGATCGCCAAGGGGCTGCGCCGGCAATGCCGTATTTTCATCCTCGACGAGCCGACGGCGGCGCTCGAGCGGCGCGAGGTCGAGCGGTTGTTTGCGGTGCTGGCGCGCATGCAGGCGCGCGGCACCGCCATCGTCTACATCTCCCATCGCCTCGACGAGGTGGTAGCGATCGCCGACCACTGCACCGTGCTACGAGATGGCCGGGTGGCGGCGGTGAGCGCGCGCGGTGCTTTCGCCGTGGGCGATCTGGTCGCCGCCATGACCGGACGCTCCGAAAGTGGTGACGCAGAGGTCGTCGGCGCCGCGGCTAGGTCCGACGCGCCGCTGCTGCAAGCGCGGCCGGACGGCTTGTGCGAGGTCGGCTTGCGTGGCGGCGAGGTCATCGGCGTTGCTGGGCTCCTTGGCAGCGGTGCCGATCGCATGCTTCGCCGCCTGTTCGGCGGCGGCGCCGACGCCACCGCCGTCACGATCGGCAGCGCCGAGCGGCGGCTGCGCAGCCCGGCCGATGCCATTGTCGCCGGCATCGGCATGGTGCCGGGCGAACGCGCCCTCGGCTTGGTGATGAATCAATCGGTGCGCGACAATATCCTGCTGCCCAATCTCGACGCGCTCGCGCGCCTCGGCTGGCTCGATCGAGCAGCGGGCGATCGCATCGTGGCCGAGCTCATCGAGCTCGTCGACATCCGTCCGCGCCGGCCGCGGCTCAAGGCCGCCGCGCTCTCCGGCGGCAATCAGCAGAAGGTGATCCTGGCGAAATGGCTGGCGCGCCGCGTCGCCGTGCTTCTCCTCGACGAGCCCACCCAGGGCATCGACATCGCGGCCAAGGCCCAGATCCATGCGCTCATCCGCGACTTCGCCGCCCGCGGCGGCGGCGCACTCGTCCATTCCAGCGACCTCGGCGAGCTCGCGCGCCTGTGCGACCGCGTGCTCGCCGTGCGCCAGCAGCACATCGCAGCCACCCTCGATCGCGCCCAGGGCCTCGATGAACCCAAGCTGCGCGCCGTCATCGGCGGTTGACATGGGCTGCGCCCTCCAATGAAGCGCGAGCCCAGAGGGTGGAACGTCGCCGGCCAGATGCCGCTCATCTCGCTCGTGGTGCTGTGCGCGGTGACGGCGTTGCTGACCGATCGCTTCCTCTCGCCGCTCAATCTCACCAACATCCTGGTGCAGTCCTCGATCATGGCGGTGATCGCCATGGGCATGACCTTCGTCATCGTCGGCGGGGGCTTTGACCTTTCGGTCGGCTCGACCGCGGCGCTGTCGGGTTGCGTCGCCAGCATGGTGATGCTCGAGGCCGGGATCGCGACCGGCGTGGCGGCCGGTATCGTCGCCGGCGCCGCCGTCGGGCTTGCCAACGGACTGGTCATCGCCTTCCTCAACGTCAATCCCTTCATCACCACGCTTGGCACCATGGTTCTGGTGCGCGGCGTGGTGTTTCTCATCACCGGCGGCGCGCCGGTAAGCGGCGAGACCGGCCTGCCGGCCGAGTTCGTTGCCTTCGGCTCGGACCGTTTCCTCGGCGTGCACTACCTGGTGTGGGTGCCGGCGCTGCTGCTGGCCGTGCTCTCCTTCGTGATGCAAGCGACGCCCTACGGCCGGCGCGTCTATGCCACCGGTGGCGGACGCGAGGCGGCCTATCTCTCGGGCGTTCCGGTGCGCCGTGTGATAGCCTCGACCTACGTCTGGTGCGGCGCGCTCGCCGGCGTGGCCGGGGTGATGCTCGCCGCCCGGTTGCAATCCGGCCAGCCGACGGCGGGTGAATTCTACGAGCTGACCGCTATTGCTGCGGTGGTGCTGGGCGGGGCCTCGCTGCAGGGCGGGGAGGGCACGCTTTATAAGAGCGTGATCGGCGTCTTCATCATGATCGTGCTCGGCAACGCGCTCAACCTGCTCAACGTCGATTCCTATTGGCAGCGGGTGGCGGTGGGCGCGGTGATCATTGCGGCCGCAGCTGCTGAAAGGTTACGCTCCACCAGGAGCCAGTAATCAGCATTCAGTAATCAGAGTACCGATGCAGACCATTTCTGATTACTGACTACTGATTACTGTCCCCTGCTCGAAGAGGAGTATGCGCATGCTCAGGATTCGGATCGTCGCGCTTGCCGCGACGCTGCTGCTCATTCCGGCGTCGCTGGCGCTGATCGCGCCCGCGAGCGGCCAGCAGAAGATCACCATCGGCGTGTCGCTCGCGCAGGACGACAATCCGTTCTACATCGCGATGCTGCGGGGCATCCGGGCGCGCGCGCAGGAGCTCGGCTGGGACGTCGCCACGGTCTCCGCCAATGAGGACAAGCTCAAGCAGATCAATGGGGTGCAGGATCTGGTCGCGCGCGGGGTGAAGGGCATCCTGATCTCGCCGATCGACGCCGTAGGTGTGAACGCCGCCTATGACGCGGCGGCCGCCGCGAAAATCCCAATCGTCTCGGTGGCGCGCGGCTCAGCCTCGCCCAACCAGACCATCCACGTCGCCATGGACGAGAAGCAGATCGGCCGCGACATCGCGGGGTGGACGGCGCAGAAGCTCGGCGGCAAGGGCAAGGTTGCCCTGCTGATGGGGCCCAGCGGCGCCCCTACGTTCAAGAATCTCGGCGACGGCTACGGCGAGGTGATGGCGAAATATCCCGGCATCCAGATCGTGTTCCGCGGCGACGGTCCGCTCACGCGCGAGCGCGGGATCAAGCAGGCCGAGGACGTACTGGTGGCCAATCCGGATCTGGCCGCGATCTACACTGCCAATGACGACGTCGCGCTCGGCGCCATGCAGGCGGTCAACGCCGCCAACCGCAAGGGCAAGACGTTGGTCACTGGCATGAACGGCGTGCCGCCGGCGCTGCGCGCGGTGAAGGAGGAGAATTTGGCGATGACCGTCGAGCTCAATCCGGTGGAATGGGGCCGCCTCGGGGTCGACGTGCTCGCCACCTATCTCAAGGGCGACAAGGTCGAGCCACGCGTCTTCATCAAGCACATCATCATCGACGGCACCAACATCGATTTGAAGCTGCCGAAGACGTGAGGTGCAGTAGCCGCGATGCGTAGGGTGGGCATTGCGCGCTCTCGACCCTAACATCCGCACATCCCGTGCGGGCGCAATGCCCACGCGTGGTGCCCACCCTACGGAGTCTTCGCTGCCATGAGAGCGAAGGGATCGGAGGAGTCGAACGATGGTTGACACCGTGACCACGCAGTCGAAACCTCCCTTCGTCGCCGAGCTCGAAGCAAGTCACCTGCATCCGCTCTGGGACCGCTACCAGCGCATCACCCCGATCAGGCCGCAGGCGCCCGATACGCCCTTCAGCTGGCGCTGGCGCGAGATCGAGCCGTTCCTGCACCGCTCGGTTGGCGAGGTCGCCATCAACGACATCGAGCGGCGCGCGCTGATCATGGCGCATCCCGCCTTCGGCGCGGACACGACCACCACCAGTACGCTGCTCGCCGCCTTCACCGTGCTCGATCCCGGCGACCGTGCGCGCCCGCACCGCCACACCGGCGCGGCGATCCGCTTTGCCACCCGCGCCGACGGCGCGGTGACCATTGTCGATGGCCGGCGCTGCGAGATGAAGGCGGGCGACCTGATCCTCACTCCGCCGATGGTGTGGCACGGCCACATCAACGAGAGCGATCACCGTATCATCTGGTTCGATGCCGCCAACATGCCGCTGATCCGGGCCGTGGACGCGCACTTCTTCGAGCCAGGCGATCCCCGCAACAATGAGTTCTGGCAGGTCGACGACGGTGACGAGCCGCTGTGGAGCGAGGCCGGATTGCGCGCCGAGGGCGCCGCCGGCGGCGCCGTCCACTCGCCGAAATATCGTTATCCCGGTGAGGCGACGCGCCGGCTGCTCGCCGCGGCGACGCCAGGCGCCGACGGTATGTGCGTGATCCGCTACGTCAACCCTGTAACCGGCGGCGCCGTCATGCCCACGCTCGACTGCTACGCCGCGCGCTTGCGCAAGGGAACGCCGACGCGAGCAAAACGCGCGACCTATAACGTGATCTGTCTCGTCGTGGCAGGCGAAGGCCGCTCGACCATCGGGGACAAAACCTTTGAATGGTCGCAGCATGACGTCTTCACCATTCCGCACTGGACCTTCGCCCGCCACGAGGCCCGCGGCGGCGACGCCGATCTCTTCATGGTGACCGACAAGTCCGCCTTCGAGCGACTCGATTTGGTGCGGGAGGAATTGGAGTAGCGTGCGCAACTACCAAGGCATCGGGGCGCCACTGCGGCGGGTGGAGGACCGGCGCCTGCTGCTCGGGCGCGGGCGCTTTGTCGCCGATATCGATATCTCCGGCGCGATCGCCTGCGTGCTCGTGCGCTCGCCCCATGCGCATGCGCGCATCCGCGCCATCGATACCGCCGCGGCGCTCGCCGCGCCCGGGGCCGTGGCCGTATTCACTGGCTCCGATATGGCGGCGGACGGCATGGCGCCCATGCGTCCGCTATGGGCGGTGCGCTCCCGCGATGGCTCGCAAATGGTCGAGCCGCCGCGCTTCGCGCTCGCGCGCGACACGGTCCGCCATGTCGGCGAGCCGGTGGCGGCGGTGATCGCCGCCACCGCGCTGCAGGCGGCCGACGCGGCCGAGCGCGTGGCGATCGATTACGAGCCGCTGCCGGCCGTCACCGACGCGCGCGTCGCGCAGGCGCCGGGCGCGCCGCGGCGGCATGCCGCGGCCCCCGGCAACGTCTGCTTCCGCTGGGCGAAAGGCGACGAGGCGGCGGTACGTGCCGCGTTCCAATCGCCCGCGCACACCCTCGCCATCGACGTCGTCAACAACCGCCTGATCGGCGCCGCGATCGAGCCGCGCGCCGCGATCGCCACCGCCGAGGGCGACAAGCTCACGCTCTATACCTCGACGCAGGCGCCCCATCACATTCGCCGCCAGGTGACCGAGCAGCTCGGCATTCCCGAGAGCGCGCTGCGCGTGATCTCCCCCGACGTCGGCGGAGGCTTCGGCTACAAGGGCAAGCTCTACCCCGAAGAGAGCATCGTGGCCTGGGCGGCGCGGCGGCTCTCCCGTCCGGTGCGCTGGGTGGCGACCCGGGCGGAGAGTTTCCTGGTCGACAACCAGGCGCGCGACCATCTCACTCACGCCGAGCTGGCGCTCGATGCCGAGGGGCATTTCCTGGGACTGCATGTGAAGACCTTTGCCAATCTCGGCGCCTATGTCTCGACCTTCGGCGCCGCCATTCCGAGCGCGATCTACAGCGCCCTGTTCGCCGGCGGTTACCGCACCCCCGCGATTTTCGTGGAGGTAACCGGGGTCTTCACCAACACGACCCCCACCGACGCGTTCCGAGGCGCCGGCCGGCCCGAGGCCTGCTACGTGCTCGAGCGTCTCGCCGATGCGGCCGCCGAAAAACTCGCGATCGATCGCGCCGATATCCGCCGGCGCAATCTCATTCCGCCGGACGCCATGCCCTACAAGACGCCGATCGGTCCGACCTACGATTGCGGCGACTTTCCGAAGATCTTCGCCCGTGCGCTCGCGCTTGCCGACTACGACGGCTTCGCCCAGCGCCGGGCCAACGCTAGCAAGCGCGGCCGCCTGCGCGGCATCGGACTGGCCTGTTACGTCGAATCGTCGGGCGTTGCGCCCTCCCGCTTCGCCGGCATCAACGGCGCGCGCGTCGGCTTCTACGAGGCGGCCTCCATCCGGGTCGAGCCCGACGGCGCGGTGCGCGCCACGTTGGGCACCCACAATCACGGGCAGGGGCACGCCACCACGCTGGCGCAGATCCTGGCGTCGCGGCTGGGCGTGCGGGTCGAGCAGGTCGAGGTGATCGAAGGCGACACCGACGCGGTGCCGCACGGCACCGGCACCTTCGGTT
>JBKPUA010000309.1:0-26373 GCA_046735815.1 Pseudomonadota bacterium | reverse complement strand
GCGCGGAAAGGTCAGGAGATTGTCGAGGGCATTGGCAATGGAAGCCTGCTCGAGCCGGACGAGATAGTCGGACGGCGGCACGTCGCCACGCGGGCCGAGCTTCTCCGCCGCCGGCGCGATCAGCGACATCCACTTGCCGATGAAATCGCCGGGCGACAACGGCGCGTGATCCTCGGCGAAGGCGCGCACGCCGCCGCAATGGGCATGGCCCAGCACAACGATATGCTTCACCCGCAGCGCGCCGACCGCAAATTCAAGCGCCGCCGATACGCCGTGATATTCGCCGTCGGGCGAATAAGGCGGCACCAGGTTTGCAACATTGCGCATGACGAAAAGCTCGCCGGGCCGGGCATCGAAGATCACTTCCGGAGACACCCGCGAATCGCAGCAGCCTATCACCATGATCTCCGGCGACTGCCCATGCTCGGCCAATTCGCGATAGCGGCTCTGCTCGGCCGGAAGCCGGCCGGTGCGAAATGCCTCATAGCCCTCGAGGAGACGCTGCGGCAGGCTCATGGCAATCCCGTTAGCATACGCCGTTCACCTCCTCATGGCTTGCAAACCACATGCCGGCCGAGCGGGCTGGCACAGGTCCTGCACGGCCGATGCGGCGAGCAGGTCGACTTGCCCGCGCGATTGGCACGATAGCCCGACCGCTTTCCAATTCCACCGGAGCGCAAACGGGCCTACTTTTGCATTCACGTCCGAATGGGGGAGACATCACCATGACCATCCGCCCGCGTCGCAGCGTGCTGTACATGCCCGGCTCCAACACGCGCGCGCTGGAAAAGGCGCGCACGCTGCCGGCCGACGCCGTCATCCTCGACCTCGAAGATTCGGTTGCGCCCGACGCCAAGACAAGCGCACGCCAGCAGGTGGTCGATGCGGTGAAGGCGGGCGGCTTCGGCGCGCGCGAGGTAGTGGTGCGCGTCAACGGCCTCGACACGCCGTGGCACGTGGACGACGTGACCGCGGTCGCGCATGCCGCTCCCGACGCGATCCTGGTGCCGAAGATATCGACCCCGCAACAGCTGGAGGCGATCGGCCAACGACTGCTCGACATGCAAGCCCACTTGCGCACCCGCGTCTGGGCCATGATCGAGACGCCGATCGCCATTTTCAACATTCTCGCGCTGGCGGCGGAGGCGGCGGATTCGGAATCGCGGCTCGACGCATTCGTGATGGGCACCAACGATCTCTCCAAGGACACCCGCGCGCGCATCGTGCCGGGGCGCGCTCCCATGGTTCCGTGGCTGATGGCTTGCCTGGCCGCCGCGCGCATCTACGGCGTCGACATCCTCGACGGCGTCTACAACGACCTCGCCGATACCGAGGGCTTCGCGCGCGAATGCGCCGAGGCGCGCGACATGGGCTTCGACGGCAAGACGCTTATCCATCCCAACCAGATCGGGCCCTGCAATACAACCTTCTCGCCAAGCTTGGAGGAGGTCGCGCAAGCGAAGAAGATGATCGCCGCCTTCGACCTGCCGGAGAACAAGGGCAAAGGCGTGGTCCAGATCGACGGCCGCATGGTCGAGCGCCTGCATGCCGACATGGCGCGCCGCACGGTCGCGATCGCGCAGGCGATCGAGGCGCGCAGCCTCGAGGCGCAAAAGGCGTAGGGCGCGGATCTTAGGCTGAGGCCTCAGTTCGCGCCAAATCAACCTCTGTCGTCCCCGCGAAAGCGGGGACCCATCTCCCAGCGACCGCTGTATGGCACGGTGGGTCGCCGCTTTCGCGGGGACGACAACAGGAAAGTCGGCTCACGCCCAGGCGCGCGCGGCTTTCGCTTTCTGCTCGAAGCGCTCGATCTTGTCGTTCTTCACCATGGTGAGGCCGATATCGTCGAGGCCGTTGAGCAGGCAGTGCTTGCGGTGCGGATCGATGTCGAATTTCACCACACCGCCGTCGGGGCCCCTGATCTCCTGCCTCGCGAGATCGATTGAAAGCGTGGCATTGGCGCCGCGCTCGGCGTCGTCGAACAGCTTCTCCAGATCCTCGGGCTTGACCTTGATCGGCAGCACGCCGTTCTTGAAGCAGTTGTTGTAGAAGATGTCGCCAAACGAGGTCGAGATCACGCAGCGGATGCCGAAATCCATCAGCGCCCAGGGCGCGTGCTCGCGCGAGGAGCCGCAGCCGAAATTGTCGTCGGCGACCAGAATCTTGGCCTTGCGATAGGCCGGCTTGTTGAGCACGAAATCCGGGTTCTCGCTGCCGTCGTCGCGATAGCGCTTCTCCGAAAACAGCCCGCTGCCCAGCCCAGTGCGCTTGATGGTCTTGAGGTATTGCTTGGGAATGATCATGTCGGTGTCGACATTGATCATCCGCAACGGCGCGGCGACCCCCTCGAGTGTGGTGAACTTGTCCATTCCATCACCTGATCAGTTTGGAATTGTTCTGTTTCATGGCGCGAACGGTGTTTTTGTCAAGAGCAGGGGTCATATGCGGGAAAGCGAGAGGTAAAAACATGGCGGTGAAACACGCGCTCGGGGCGGCTCTATTGCTCGCTTTCGCCGTGCTGCCGGGAGGGTCGGCGCGGGCGGAGGCTTGGTGCATCCGCGACCCCGGCAGCCCGCCACCCGGCGCCTGCGTCTTCCCCTCGGCGCACGACTGCGGCAACGCGGCGCGCCTCAATCCGTTCGGCGGCATCTGCGAGCGCGAGCCGCTGGGATATGGCGATCAGACGCAAGACAAGCGCACGCCGGCGCGTCAAACCAAGCACAAACGCACGCAGGCACAATAACGCTTCCGGTGCGGTCGCCGCGACGGCGTGCACGACAATCAATCCACCGCCGCCTCGATCGCTGCCATATCGTCGTCGGAGAGGCCGAAATGGTGGCCGATCTCATGCACGAGCACGTGGGTGATGATCGCGCCCAGCGACTCGTCGTGCTCGGCCCAGTAGTCGAGGATCGGCCGGCGGTAGAGCCAGATCATGTTGGGCATCTGCCCGGGCGAGCTTTCGGAGCGAAACGGCAGACCGACGCCCTGGAACAGGCCGAGCAGATCGAACTCGGTCTGCGCGCCCATCTCGTCCAGCACCTCCTCGGTCGGGAAATCCTCGACCCGAATGACGAGACCGTCGCAGAGCTCGCGAAATTTCTCCGGCAACCGACGAAATGCGGTGTCGGCGAGCACTTCGAGCTCCTCGAGCGAGGGCGCCTTCACCGTGCGCCAGGCGAGCGGATCTGCAAAGGTCGGATCGGCCATGGCGTCAGTTTAGGGCGAGCGCAGGCAGCGGGCCAAGGCATCGGGGCGTTGACGGCCGCGGCGCGATGGGCGAGCGTACGGAAACGTCATGGGGCGAAGGCAGATGCAAAAGACCGCAACGCTCACCATCCTGGCGCTGGCCGCGGCCGGGTTCGGCATGGCTGCGGTATCCGATGCCTGCGCCCAGACCGCGCCAGGAGCGAGCGAGGTGTCGACGCCATCGCGCCCGCCCGCACGCGCCCGCACCCGTATCACGGTGAGCCCCGCCTATCCCTACCGGACGTACTCGACCACCTATCCGACCCCATACAAATACGAGGCTCCCGGCCCCGGCTACGTGCGCCAATGCGCGTCCTGGCTGGCGAAGGATTATCGTCCGAGCGGCACGGTCATCATGCCCGGAATGCGCTGCTGGTGGCAGCCCGGCAGCGAGTATGCCCGCAGTCGCTATTAGATTGGTCCAGAGTAGGTGAGCGTGCGGTCCGGCCGCGGCACGCTGATGCTCAAGCCCACTCCCGCACGTCGACGAAACGCCCGGCGATGGCCGCCGCGCCCGCCATGGCCGGCGACACCAGGTGGGTGCGGCCCTTGTAGCCCTGGCGGCCCTCGAAGTTGCGGTTCGAGGTCGAGGCGCAGCGCTCGCCCGGGGCAAGCTTGTCGGGGTTCATGGCGAGGCACATGGAGCAGCCGGGCTCGCGCCATTCGAAGCCGGCCTTGACGAAGATCTTGTCGAGCCCCTCCGCCTCGGCCTGCTCCTTCACCAGACCGGAGCCGGGCACGATCATCGCCTTGACGCTGGCATTGACGGTTTTGCCGTCCACCACGCGCGCGACCGCGCGCAAATCCTCGATGCGCGCGTTGGTGCAGGAGCCGATGAACACACGATCGAGCGCGATGTCGGTGATCTTCTCGCCGCCCTCGAGGCCCATGTAACCGAGCGCGGTGGTGGCGGCGCGGCGCTTGTGCTCGTCCGCGATGTCCTGCGGCCGCGGCACCCGCCCGGTGACCGAGACGACCTGCTCCGGGCTCGTGCCCCACGTCACCAGTGGCGGCAGCTTGGCGGCATCGAGCCTGATCTCGCGGTCGAAGTGGGCGCCATCGTCGGAGTGCAGCGTCTCCCAATAGCGCATGGCCTCGTCCCAGAGCTTGCCTTTCGGCGACCGGGGTCGGTCCTTGAGGTAGGCGAACGCCTTCTCGTCGGGCGCGATGAAGCCCGCCTTGGCGCCGGCCTCGACCGACATGTTGCAGACCGTCATGCGGCCTTCCATCGATAGCGCGCGGATCGCCTCGCCGGCATATTCCAGCGCATAGCCGGTGCCGCCGGCGGTGCCGATCTCGCCGATGATGGCAAGGATGATGTCCTTGGCGGTGACGCCGGTCGGCAGCTTGCCGTCGACCATCGCGCGCATGTTCTTCGACTTGGACTGGATCAGTGTCTGGGTCGCCAGCACGTGCTCGACCTCGGAGGTGCCGATGCCGTAGGCGAGCGCGCCGAAGGCCCCGTGGGTGGCGGTGTGGCTATCGCCACAGACGAGCGTAGTGCCGGGGAGCGTGAAGCCCTGCTCGGGTCCGATGATGTGGACGATGCCCTGGCGCTTGTCGAACTCGTCGAAATATTCGAGCCCGAACAGCTTGGCATTCTCCGCGAGGTAGGCGATCTGCGCCGAACTTTCGGGATCGGGATTGGGCAGCTTGCGATCGGTGGTCGGCACGTTGTGGTCGACCACGCAGAGCGTCTTGTCCGGCGCGCGCACCTTGCGGCCGGAGAGCCGCAGGCCCTCGAACGCCTGCGGGCTCGTCACCTCGTGCACGAGATGGCGGTCGATGTAGATCAGACAGGTGCCGTCCGGCTGCTCATCCACCAGATGGTCGTTCCAGATCTTGTCGTAGAGCGTACGCGGCATGACCTTCATGCTCCGGAAATCACCGTCCTCGGGATAATATATAGGATGCCGGCCGGTCTTTGGCGCTTGGCCTCACGGCCGGGCCCGTCAGCCGAAGAGGACCAATGTCGCGGCGCGGCAACGGCGCCGCGGCGTCACTCGGCGGCCTTGTCCACCGCCTGGGCGCCCTCGGCTGCGGCGCGGTGGTCCTGCCGCTCGATGATGCGCGCGGCCTTGCCGCGGCGGCCACGCAGATAATAGAGCTTGGCGCGGCGTACCTTGCCGCGGCGCACGATCTTGATGGAGTCGATCATCGGCGAATAGAGCGGAAACACGCGCTCCACGCCCTCGCCATAGGAGATCTTGCGCACGGTGAAATTCTCGTTGAGGCCCGAGCCGGCGCGGCCGATGCACACGCCTTCATAGGCCTGGATGCGGGTGCGCTCGCCCTCCACCACCTTGACGTTCACGAGCACCGTGTCGCCCGGCTCAAAATCCGGGATTTCCTTGCCGGTGGAAAGCTTTGCGATCTGCTCCTTCTCGAGCTGTTGAATCAGGTTCATGGGAACTCTCCATCGGCAGCGCCGATACCTTGGCGCTTATTCTTGCCATTTGTGCGGGTCGGGCGAGCTTCTACGATACCGCCGCCGCTTTGTCACCCTTCCGGATCGCCCTCCGCCTGCGGCCCTTGCTCGGACTTCTTCTTGGGCTTCTTGGCCGTCTTGGGCGTGCCGACACGGGCGAGATGGGCGGCCCACAGGTCCGGCCGGCGGGCGCGGGTGAGCCGCTCGGCCTCGGCGCGGCGCCAAGCCGCGATCTTGGCGTGGTCCCCGGAGCTGAGCACATCCGGGATCGCGCGGCCCTCCCACAGCTGCGGCCGGGTGTAGTGCGGGTATTCGAGCAGGCTCTGAGCGAAGCTCTCCTCCGCGCCCGAGGCTTCCTTGCCCATGACGCCCGGAAGCAGGCGCACGCAGGCATCGAGCAGGGCGAAGGCCGCAATCTCCCCGCCCGAGAGCACGTAATCGCCGATCGAGATCTCCTCGAAGGTGCGGCCTTCGATCACGCGCTCGTCGACGCCTTCGAAGCGGCCGCAGAGGACAACGACCCCGGGGCCTTTGGCCAGCGCCTCAACCTTGGCCTGGGTGAGCGGAACCCCGCGCGGGCTCATGGCGAGGCGCGGGCGCGTATCGCCGGGAGGTGCAGCCGCATCGACCGCGCGCGCGAGCACGTCGGCGCGCATGACCATGCCGGGCCCGCCGCCCGCCGGCGTGTCATCGACGGAACGATGCCGGTCGGTCGCATGGACGCGGATATCGATCGGGTCGAGCGCCCACACCCCGGCCGCGAGCGCCTTGCCCGCAAGGCTCAACCCGAGCGGCCCCGGAAACATCTCGGGGAAGATGGTGAGTATGGTGGCGTGCCACATGCGAAGAATGCCCGGACCCGGTCCTGGGTGTATGAGATGCGGCTTTCTACGTCGTCATGGCCGAGCGGGCCGAAGGCCCGGTCCCGGCCATCCACGTCTTGTGCACTGGATAGAAAGACGTAGATGACCGTGACAAGCACGGCCATGACGAGCGGAGAGAGCAAGCCGATCACTCATTTGCAATCTCTTGCGGCGGCGCCACCACGATGCGTCCACTGGCGACGTCGACCTTGGGCACGTAGGCGGCGGTGAACGGCACCATGACGCTCGCACCGCCGGTGCGCGGCCGCAACTCGAGGATATCACCGGCGCCAAAATCATGGATCGCCACCACGGTGCCGACCTCGGTGCCGTCGGCGGTCACGGCTGCAAGCCCGATCAGGTCGACGTGGTAGAACTCATCGTCCGCCGGCGGCGGCAGGCGCTCGCGTGGCACGAACAGCCGCACGTGCGTGAGCCGCTCGGCCGCGTCGCGGTCGCCGACGCCGCGAAAGCGCGCGACCAGATGGCCCTTGGCCGGCCGCAGCGCCTCGATCTCGAAACTTGCCGAACCGTCCTCGCTGATGAGCGGCCCGTAGTCGCGGACCGCCATCGGGTCGGCGGTGAACGATTTTAGCTTCACTTCGCCGCGAATGCCGTGCGCCCCGCCGATCTGAGCGACACAGATGCGGTCGGTCACGCCAGGCTATCCGGCGAAGGCGCGCATCAGCTCGCCGGCGCTGCAGCCGCCTTGGCCGCAGCCGCTGCTGCTTTGGCCGCCGCCGCAGCCTTTTCGGCCTCTTCGGCGCGTGCCTTACGTTCCTTGCGCGGGAGCGCGCGGCTCGGGTTGTTGCGCGGCTCGCGCTTCATCACACCCGCCTGGTCGAGAAAGCGCAGCACCCGATCGGTCGGCAACGCGCCCTTGGCGAGCCAAGCCTTGACCTTATCGAGATCGAGCTTGATCCGCTCCTCCTTGTCCTTCGGCAGCAGCGGATTGAAATAGCCGAGCCGCTCGATGAAGCGGCCGTCGCGCGGGGAACGGCTGTCCGCGATCACGATGTGGTAGAACGGCCGCTTCTTGGTGCCCGCGCGGGCGAGACGAATTTTCAGAGACATCGGTTTCCTTTCTTCGCGTGTTCAATTCACAGTCGGAATGCGTGCGCGCGACAACAGCGTCACTTCTTCTTCCCCAAGCCCGGAAATCCACCCAATCCCGGCGGCTTGCCGCCGAGGCCGGGAAGCAACGGGCCGCCGGGAAGTTTCGGCGGCAGGCCGGGCACGGTCGGGGGCAAGCTGGGCGCACCCGGTGCGCCGCCCGGCAATCCCGGCAATCCGCCCGGCATCTGCTGCGCGAGCTTCTGCATCTGCTCCGGGCTCGGCATCCCGCCGCCCAGGCCGAGCATGTTGGCAAGACCCGCCATCGGACCACGCTTGCCGCCGCCCATGGCCTTCATCACGTCCGCCATGGTGCGATGCATTTTGAGCATGCGGTTGATGTCCTCGACCTTCGTGCCGGAACCCGACGCGATGCGCTTCTTGCGGCTCGCCTTGAGCAGGTCGGGATGCCCGCGCTCCTGCGGCGTCATGGAGTCGATGATCGCCACCTGGCGCTTGAGCACGCGCTCGTCGAGATTGGCGGCGGCAAGCTGATTCTTCATTTTCGCGACGCCGGGCAGCATGCCCATCAAGCCGGCCATGCCGCCCATCTGCTGCATCTGCAAAAGCTGCTCGCGCAGGTCGGCGAGATCGAACGCGCCCTTGCGCATGCGCTCGGCGACGCGCGCCGCCTTTTCGGCGTCGATGGTCGCCGCCGCCTTCTCCACCAGCGTGATGATGTCGCCCATGCCGAGGATGCGGTCGGCGATGCGCGCGGGATAGAAATCCTCGAGCGCATCCATCTTCTCGCCGGTGCCGATGACCTTGATCGGCTTGCCGGTGACCGCACGCATGGACAAGGCAGCGCCACCGCGGCCGTCACCGTCCACGCGGGTGAGCACGATGCCGGTGAGACCGACGCGCTCGTCGAAGGCGCGCGCCAGATTGACGGCATCCTGCCCGGTAAGCGCGTCGGCGACGAGCAGCACCTCGTGCGGATTGGCCGCGCGCTTGACCGCGGCGGCTTCCGCCATCATCGCTTCATCGAGGGTGGTGCGGCCGGCAGTGTCGAGGATGACCGCGTCGTAGCCGCCGAGCCGTCCTGCCTGCAGCGCCCGTTGTGCGATCTGCGCCGGCTGCTGGCCGGCGACGATCGGCAAAGTGTCGACACTGACCTGCTGCCCCAGCACCGCCAGCTGTTCCATCGCGGCGGGACGGCGCACGTCGAGCGAGGCCATGAGCACCTTGCGCCGCCCCTGCTCGGTCAGGCGCTTTGCGAGCTTGGCGGTGGTGGTGGTCTTGCCCGAGCCCTGCAGCCCAACCATCATGATCGGCACCGGCGCCGGCGCATTGAGATCGATCGGCTCGCCGTGCGCGCCCAGCGTCTCGATCAGCTGGTCATGCACGATCTTCACCACCATCTGGCCCGGGGTCACCGATTTGATGACCTCGACCCCGACGGCGTGGCTTTTCACCTTGTCGGTGAACGCGCGCACCACGTCGAGCGCGACGTCGGCTTCGAGCAGCGCGCGCCGCACCTCGCGCAGCGCGGCATCGACGTCAGCCTCGGTCAACGCGCCGCGCCGGGTCAGGCGGTCGAGAATGCCGCCGAGCCGTTCCGACAGGGTATCGAACATGGTTCCAAGCACCTTTGCGCCCGAGGGCGCATCGCGCTGTCGGGCGGTAACCTCCGGCCTCCTGGACCGGTCGGCGATCTCAATTGCAGCTCTTTGCGAGAGCGCGCGGAAACTAGGGACGCGACCCCGCGAAGTCAAGGACGCGGGGATTTGCGGTGCGCCCAGGCGTCGCAGAGCGGCTTACCCGCTGAGTGCGGTTCCGCTACTGTCCATGCCAAAGCGAGAGGCCGCAAACAGGCCCGGCAACGGGAGGAAAGCCATGCAGGTGCGCGTCGTGCTGATGGGATTGGCGTTCATCGCCGCGGCAGGCGGCCAAGCATCAGCACAAGATCGGGTGGAGGACTATCCCAGCCGCCAGGTCAACTTCGTCGTGCCGTTCGCGCCCGGCGGCGGCACCGACATCCTCGGACGCCTGTTCGGACAAAAGCTGTCGGACCGTTTCGGCAAGCCGTTCGTGATCGAGAACCGCCCCGGCGCCGGCACCGTGACGGTCGCAGTGCAAGTCGCGAAGAGCGCGCCCGACGGCTACACCATCATGATGGCGACCAGCGGCACCATGGCGATGAACCCGACGCTCTACAAGAAGCTGCCCTACGAGCCGGGAAAGGATCTGGTCCTGGCGGCGCTCATCTGCAACGTGCCGTTCGTGCTCGTGGTCAATCCGGCGCTGCCGATCCATTCGGTCGCCGATCTGGTCAAGCTCGCAAAGGAGAGGCCGTTGAGCTACGGCTCCGGCGGCGCCGGCGCCTTCCACCACCTCATGGGCGAGCTGTTCAAGACCACGTTGAACATCCCCATGACCCATGTGCCCTACAAGGGAACGCTGCCGGCGCTCAACGACGTCATTGCCGGCCATATTCAATTGATGTTCAGCGATCTCGCGCCGGCTTATCCGTTGATCCAGGCCGGCAAGGTGCGCGCGCTCGGCGTCACCACGGCGCAACGCGCGGCCGCGGCACCGGAGATCCCACCGCTCGCCGAGGTCGGCGTGCCGGGCTTCGACTGGGCAGCCTGGCAGTCGGTCGCAGCACCGGGCGGCACTCCGAAGGACATTCTGGCGAAGCTCAACGGCGCCGTGAACGCGGCCGTGGCCGAGCCGGAGGTCGCCAAGCAGCTGGTCGATCTCCAATTCATTCCGATCGGCAAGGGCGCGCCGGACGAGCTCGAGCGTTTCGTCGCATCGGAGACCACGCGCTGGGCGAAGGTGCTGCAACAAGCCGGCGTAGCGGGATCGGAGTAGACGGCCCGGTTAATTCCCCGGCATCACGCGCTTGGCGACCGGCGCCCATTTCGCGATCTCGCTCGCCACAAACGAGGTGAATTCTTCCGAGCTCATGGCTTGGGTCTCGATGGCATCGCGATCGAGCCGCTTGCGCACCTCGGGCTGCTGCAACATCTGCGCAACCGCCGCGTTGAGCCGGTCCGTGATGTCTTTCGGCAAGCCGGCCGGGCCGGAGAGCGCGAACCACGACACCGCCGTGAGCTCCTCGTAACCGAGCTCCTGGAATGTCGGCAGGTCGGGGAATTCCGCCAGCCGCGCGCGCGAAGAGACCGCGATCGGGAGCACCTTGCCGGCGCGGATCTGCGCCAGCGCCGACGTCCAGGTCATAGTGCCGACATTCACGTTGCCGCTGACGAGATCCATCAGCCCCTGCGAGGCGCCTTTGGTCATGATCTGCTGCAGCTTGATGCCGGCCTTGTGGGCGAAGGACTCCGCCAACAGATGTCCGAGCGTGCCGACGCCGGGCGAGACATAGTCGATAGTCTGGCCGCGTCGTCCGAGCTCAGTGAGATCCTTGAGCGAGCGCACGCCCAGCGTCGGGTTGACCACGAACACGTTTGGCGGCCCGCCGATATAGGCGATATGGGTGAAATCCTTGAGCGGATCGAAGCCGGGATTGGGGCTCACCACCGGCGCGATCACGTGATACGCGGTGCTTGACGTGGTGAGCGTGTAACCGTCGGGCGCCGCCTGCGCCGTGGCCGCGGTCCCGATCAGCCCGCCGGCGCCCGCCCGGTTCTCAACGAAGCAACGCTCGCGGAACGTCTCGTTGAAATGATCGCACAGCAGGCGTCCGAACATGTCGGCCGCGCCGCCGGGCGTCGACGGCGCGATGATGCGGATCGGCCGCGTCGGCCAATCGGCGGCCTGCGCCGGCAGCAGGCCGAAACACAGGACGCTGAGCGCGAGCACGGCGGCGAGGCGTCTCATCTCGATGGCGCACTCCTTCGACGATGGCAACACAGGGGCCAGCCTACCGCTATTTCATGTGAGGCCGAAACTCGGCCCAAATTTTTTCGCTATGCTCGCCCAGCGCGGGCACCGCGCCGTAGCAGCGCGCTTCGCCATCGCGGCGGGCGGCGGGCGTGGGATAGGACACCACGCCCGACGGCGTGGCGACCTCGACGCGGCGCAGCTGCGGATGCGAGGCCAAATCCACAGTGGTGTTGACGCGCGCAAAGGCGATGTCGGCGGCAGCGAGCTTGGCCGTCAGTGCCGCCTCGTCGAGCGCGCCGAACACCGCCGCGACGCACCCGTCGGTGGCGGCGCGGCGCTTGACGCGCTCCACATTGGTGGCGAAGGCGGGATCGGCGGCGAGCGTCGCATCGCCCAGCACCTCTTTCGCGAGCACGCGCCACTCGCGGTCGCTCTGGATCGAAATCAAGATGTCGGCGCCATCTTTGGTCTTGAACACGCCGTAGGGCGCAATCGAGGTGTGCGCGAGCCCGATGCGCTTGGGCGGCTGGCCGCCCTCATATTGCAGGAGCGGAACCGCCATCCAGTCCGCCATGGCGTCGAACATGGAGATCGAGATCGCAGCGCCGTCGCCCGAGTGCTCGCGCGCGAGCAGCGCCTCAAGCACCGCCTCGTAGGCGTTCATGCCGGCGGCGATGTCGCAGACCGAAACGCCGACACGCGCCGGCGCGTCTGGACCGCCGGTGACGGAGGCCAGCCCGGATTCGGCTTGGATCAACATGTCGTAGGCCTTGCGCGCCGCGTAAGGGCCGACCTCGCCGTAGCCCGAGATCGAGCAGATGACGAGGCGCGGATGGGCGCGGCGCAAATCCTCGAGCGGAAAGCCGAGCTTGGCGATGGCACCGGGCTTGAGGTTCTGCACGAACACGTCGGCCCTGGCGAGCATCGCGGCGAGCAGCGCCTTGTCGGCTTCGCGCGCGAGATCCAGCACCACCGATTCCTTGCCGCGGTTGAGCCAAACGAAATAGGAGCTCTCACCCTCGCCATGCTGCTCGCCGGCTCCGCACGGTCGCGCGAGTTTGTCGTAGCCGCGGGCGAAATCACCCTCGGGCCGCTCGATCTTGATCACGCGCGCGCCGGCATCGGCGAGGCGGCAGGTGCACATGGGCGCCGCCACCGCCTGCTCGAGCGCGATTACCAGAATGTCTTTGAGGGGAAGGGGCATGGCTCGGGTGTTCGGATGCGGTTCGGAGCGGCGATGCTAAAGCATAGCTTGGAAATGCGCTCGTTGCGCCCGCGACGCGATGGTAAGTTTCGCCGGCGGGGCGCCCGCTGCTATGCTCGGCATGAACCACAACGCCATCGCCGTCGTTGCCGGGCATGGGCCGCATTGCGATCATCGCGCTGATCTTGCTCGCGGGCGCGCCGGCGCGGGCCGAACCGACGCAAAGCGAGGCGCCGCCCGCCCCCACCGCGCCAGGCGACAATGCTGCGCCCGCCCCCGATGCCACGCAGGAGGCGCCAGCCCCTAGCCCCGCCCCGCCCGCGAATGCCGGGGATGCGGACGTGCGGCAGTCGATCTGCCTGATGATCGAATCGGCGGCGCGGGCGCAGAACCTGCCGCTCGAATTCTTCGCGCGGGTGATCTGGCAGGAGAGCCGGTTCCAGCCCAACGTGGTCGGGCCGCGCACGCGCAGCGGCGACCGCGCCCAGGGCATCGCCCAGTTCATGCCGCGCACCGCCGCCGAGCGCGGCCTGCTCGATCCGTTCGATCCGGTGCAGGCGCTGCCGAAATCGGCCGAGTTTCTGCGCGAGCTCGCCGACCAGTTTGGCAATCTCGGACTCGCGGCCGCGGCTTACAATGCGGGGCCGCAGCGGGTGCGTGACTGGCTCGCCGGCGCCCGCACGCTACCGGCGGAGACGCGCAATTACGTCTACGCCATTACCGGCATCTCGGCCGACGAGTGGGCGCGCGGCGGCAAGCGCGAGCCGGCGCAGCCAATCCCCAATTGCATGCAGTTGATGGCGCTCCTTCACCGCGCGCCCAATCCATTCGTGCAAAAGCTCGAGGAGCGGGTGACGCTCGGCGCCGGCAGCCCCTGGGGCGTGCAGCTCGCCGCTGGCTTCTCACGCGAGCATGCGCTCTCCAACTACGCGACGCTCGCCAAGCGCTACGCCGACGTCCTCACCGGCCGCGACCCCATGCTGTTGAGCTCGGTGCTGCGCAGCCGCGGTACGCAGCCGTTCTACCAGGTGCGCGTTGGCGCCGACACGCGGCAGGCGGCGGAAGGCCTGTGCGGCAGCATCCGCCGCGCCGGCGGCGCCTGCATGGTGCTGCGCAACCGCGCTGGCTGAGCCTATACGCTATCGCAAGCCGATCGGGGCGGCATCGTTGCCGGCCGAGGTGTTGCCCAGCAGGCGATTGTTGCCGAAGCTTTGGGTCGCGCCGCTGAGCCCCGTGCCGTTGAAGGAGATGTCGTTGTTGGCGAGTCGGATGGTCACGGTCCCGCCGCTGTTCTGTACGCCGATCCCGTTGTTGCTCGATACGGTGTTGCTGATATTCGCTTCGATCGGCGCCAGCCCACCGCCGACGAGGATGCCGGCCTGGGTATGGCCGGTGAAGACCGACCGGTTGATCATCGCCCTGGTGTTGTTGCCGATGACGATGCCGAAGGTCGAGTTCTGCGCCCGCACATTGTCGAAGGCGGCGTCGACGCGCTGGCCCGCCACCCCGCCGCCGCCGGGGGAGAGCAGGATGCCGATCTGACCGGTGTTGCGCACCGTGGTGTTGGAGACATAGAGCTCGCCGCCGCCGACGCGCTCCTCGGAGATGCCGCGCGCGCTGCCGGCGAAATCGCCGTCGATCAGGCAGTCCTCGATGATCACCACGCCGGCGGTAATGACGGCGCCGCCGGTGATCCGGATGCCGATGATACCGGTATCGACGCCGTTGATGTTGATGTTGCGCAGCCGAACCGTCTTGCGCACGTCGGCGCCGCTGAAGCTGTCGAACGCGACGTTGATACCGTTCGTGCCGGCGTTGAGGATCGAGCCGAACACCTCGCGACAGTCAACAGTGATCGACTTGGTGATGGTGAGCGCGCCGAAGCCACCGGGATCGAGGCAGTTGATCTCGCCGTTGACCTGGGTCTTGGAGATGGCGCCGGCAAAGGTCTTGCACGGCGCGGTGCGGCTGCAGGGATTGGCGTCGTCACCCGTGCCCGACACGAAGGTGCGGAAGGCCTGGGCGTGCGCCGGCGTCGCGGGCAGCAGCAGCGCAAACGAGGCGGCGGCAAGCGCGAGCGATAGTGAAATTCGAGCCATGATGCCCTCCGAGCGAGTGTGCCGTGGCCGTCGGCGCAATTACTGGAACGAGACTTGCGCGCTCTGGAATTTGTTTCCTGCCGGCGCGCCCTCCGGATACATGTCGAACCCATAGACCGCACCGACTAGGTTGGTGGAGAAGGCGAACGAGGCGATGGCCACGCCTTCATCATCGGTGGTGATATCGGCGAGCGGTCGCACGCATTTGAGAAAGAAGCGGTAGGTCGTAGCCGGCTTGGCGGTGAGCGCGACCTTCACGCTGGTGTTGCCATCGTGCAGGCGCGTGACCCAGACGTTGCCGCTGACCAGCGGGGAATCGACGTTGGGCACGTCGCTGTTGGTACAGTCGGACTGATCCTTGCGCACCAAGTAGACCTGCCGCTGATTCGGGTCGGACGGCCGCGGCGCGAGCTGGGCCACGGCGGAGAGGTCCGCGGTCAGCGTCGCGGCGACGGCGCCCCAGATGGCGGCGTGGAGCATCATTCTCGGGGTGGGCTGGCGCATCGCGTCCTCCGGCAGGTCCGACGTTGCGGGGACAAATATACACGCAAAACGCGTATTTAGGAAGATGCTATATCTAGAGTTAAAAACCGGATTCAAGCGCGAGCATAGCCGCGGACTATCTCGCGCCGATGACGGACGGCGGGTGCGGCATTGCTGACTACCCGCGGTTCGTTGCGAGCGCGATCACGCGCTCGCTAAAATCCGTGCGCGTGCGGAAGGACATGCGCATGAAGAAAAATCCGCGGCTCGCGATTCGCGTGTGCGCATTGTTGTGCGCCCTCTCGGCGGCGACCGGCATGGCGGCGGCGCAGGCCATCACCGTTGGCGTCACCAGCAGCACGAGCGACGCGCCGATCTTCATTGCCGACAAGAAGGGCTACTTCCGCGACGAAGGGCTCGACGTCAAAGTCGTGAACTTCCGCTCGGCGGCGGACATGGTGGCGCCGCTCGGCGCGGGCCAGATCGAAGCCGGCGCGGGCTCGGCTTCGGCCGGGCTCTATAACGCGGTTGCGCGCGGCATCAAGATCAAGATCGTGGCCGACAAAGCCTCCTCGGCGCCGGGCTACGGCGCCACCAAGATCCTGGTGCGTAAGGACCACGTGGAAAGCGGCCGCTACCGCCAGCTCAAGGACCTCAAGGGCATGAAGTTCGCGATGAACGCCCCGGGCGTGAGCAACACCTCGACGCTCAACACCCTGCTCAAGTCCGCCGGGCTCCAATATGCCGATGTCGAGACCGTCGATATGCCCTTGCCCGACCATGTCGCCGCGCTCAAGAACAAGTCGGTCGACGCCTCGGCTTCGGTCGAGCCCGGGCCGGCGCTCGCCGTGCGTAACGGCGACGCGGTAGTGATCAAGTCCGACGATGAAATCCTGCCCAACCACCAGATCGCGGTGCTGCTCTATTCCGAGGACTTTGCGGCAAAGCAGCCCGCCGCGGCGCGTGCCTTCATGCGTGCCTATATCCGCGCCGTGCGCTTCTACAACGGCGCGCTCACGAGCGGCCGGCTCGACGGGCCGAACGCGGACGAGGTCATCGCTATCCTCGCGGATGCGACGCCGATCAAGAGCCGAGAGATCTACAAGCTGATCACGCCCACGGGCATGAACCCGGACGGTCGCGTCAACAAAGAGAGCCTCGCCTATGATCTCGCGTTCTATGCCGAGCAAGGTCTGGTCAAGGGCGCGGTCAATCTCGGCGACGCGGTCGACGGCTCCTTCGTCGACGCCGCGCTCAAGGAGCTCGGGCCATATCGACCGTAATGCGAATGGAAAAAATGTTGCGGGCCCCTACGGCATCGATGCGTGACCGCATCGCCATGTACAACGCCAACGCGCTGAAGATCGGTCTCTTCGGCGCCAACTGCTCGTCCGGCCGCTCCGCCACCAAGGTGCCGGAGCGCTGGTCGGCGAGCTGGCCGGACTGCCGGCGCCTTGCCCGCATGGCCGACGAGGCCGGCATTGACTTCATGCTGCCGATCGGGCGCTGGAAGGGTTACGGCGGCGAGACCGATTTTCACGGCAGCACGCTCGAGACCGTCACCTGGGCGGTGGGTCTGCTCTCGGCGACGCAGCGCATGACCGTGTTCGGCACGGTGCACGCGCCCCTGTTCCATCCGCTGATCGCGGCCAAGGAGTTCGTCACCGCCGACCATGTCGGCGAAGGACGCTTCGGGCTCAACATCGTGGTTGGCTGGAACGAGGGCGAGTTTGAGATGTTCGGCGTCAGCCAGCGCGAGCACGACGCGCGCTACGACTTCGCGCAGGAATGGCTCGACGTCGTCACCAAGGCCTGGTCCGAGCCCGGCGGGTTCGATTTCGGCGGGCGGTTTCTGCAGCTCAAGGGCGTGCGCGCCCACCCCAAGCCGTTCGGCGGCACGCGCCCCATCCTGATGAATGCCGGCTCCTCGCAAGTTGGGCGGGCCTTTGCGCTGCGCAATTGCGACGCGTTCTTCGTGGCAACCCAAGGCTCGCGCACCTCGCTTGAAGGCAACGCCAAGCAGGTCGACGAGATCAAGCGCGCAGCGCAGGAGTTCGGGCGCGAGATCGAAGTCTACACTGTCGGACAGGTGATCTGCCGCCCGAGCCAGAAAGAGGCGGAGGATTACTATCGCCACGCCATCGTCGAGAGCGCGGACTGGGACGCGATCGACGGCATGCTCGCGAACAGAAGCATCACGCCGCAGACCATTCCTCCCGAGGAGTATGCCAAGAAGCGGCAATATTTCGCGTCCAACGCCGTTGGCGGCTATCCGTTCGTGGGCACGCCCGACCGCGTGGCCGAGGAGCTCGAAAATATCAGCAAGGCGGGCGTGCGCGGGATCGCGCTCTCGTTCGTCAATTATCTCGACGAGCTGCCGTACTTCTGTGACGAGGTGCTCCCGCGCCTGGTGCGGCTCGGCGTTCGGGTGGCACGTTGAGGTGGCGATGGCGGCATCAGCCGGTCATCTCCGAACCGCGATATCGAAGAGCATTTTTCCTGTTATGATCGCGCCTGCAGTGGGCGGCGCAAACGAAGAACCGCGTACAGGGACGGCGCTTATGTCAGCCTCGGAAGCTCTGCATCCAAACGTCGCCAAGTCCGACCGCCGGAGGTCGATGGTGCGCGCCGGTATCGGCACTGCCGCGTTGTTGCTGCTGACCATTCCACTGATCACGGTGGCCGCCGACGCCCGCGGTGGCTTGGGCGGTGGTCACGGCGGGGGCTTCGGTGGAGGGCATATCGGAGGGTTCGGCGGAGGACGTGCCGGGGGCCTCGGCGGCGGCCACATCGGTGGATTTGGGGGTGGCCGCATCGGCGGCATCGGCGGCGGCCTCGGCAGGGGGGGCTTTGTCGGGCGCGCGGGCGGCATCGGGATTGGGCGCGCGGGAGGCGTGGGAATTGGAAGTCATTCCTTCGGCGGCTCGCACATCGGCGGCGTCGGCGGAGCGGCACGTATCGGCGGAGTGAACGGCGGCGCGCGCGTCGGTGCAGTGGGCGCCGGAGCGCGACCCTTTGCAGGCCGCGTCGGTGCCGACAGGGCGGCGCTCGGCGTCGGCGGCAACCGGTTCGGCGCTGTCTCAGGACGCGCTTTCGGTCCTGGCGGTTGGCGCGCCGGCATTCCGGGACGCGCGGTGTTCGGCAACCGCGCAATCGCCAACGCGGCGTTTCGGCCGCAGTTTGCTTGGTCTCGTTTCGGCGGCCGCTTCTGGGGCTGGGGTCGGGGTTCGCGCTGGCCGTGGTGGTGGGGCGGCTTCGCCTTCGGCTGGATCGGACCGGTGTTCTGGCCCTACGCCTATTATGATTTCTTCGACTACGTGTATTGGCCCTATGCGTACGACGATTTCTGGCCGTATGCCTATGACGACGTTTATTACGGCATCTATGGGCCTTATGCCTATGTTGGCCGCGACCCGACATCGCCTGATCGCACGGTCAGCACGGGCAGCAGCGGGGCAGCGGCGAGCGGACGCTGGGCCGCCAGAACGCGCGGCTCGGACCGGCGCGCCGCCGAGGTTTGCAGCGACAGCGCCGCCGACCTGACGGACTGGCCGATCGAGCGTATCACCGAGGTGGTGCAACCGACCGATGCGCAACGGCCGATGCTCGAGGATTTGCGGGCGGCGAACGCCAAGGTGATCGACATTCTCAAGGCCGGCTGCCCAAAGGACCTGCCGAGCACACCGCCCGGGCGGCTCGCGGCAATGGAGAGCCGCTTGCAGGTGATGCTGCAGGCAGTGCAGACCGTGCGGCCTGTGCTCGATCGCTTCTACCAGTCGCTCACTGACGAGCAGAAGGCGCGCTTCAACGCGATCGCGCCGGGAAGCGACACCAGCGCCGCCAATGCCAGCACGGCGGAGCAGCAGGACCTTACCAAGTACTGCGACGAGCGGGCGCCGGGCGTAACCGACTTGCCGATCGACCGCATCGCCCAAGCGGTGCGGCCGACGCCGGAGCAGCGCAGCGCGCTCGACGAATTACGCGATGCCTCCGCCAGGGCCGCCGAGGCACTCAAGGCCAACTGCCCGAGCTACCAGGCGCTAACGCCTACCGGCCGGGTCGAGGCCATGGAGAAACGCTTCAGCGCCATGATCGAGGCGGTGCGCACCGTGCAGCCCGCCCTCACCAAGTTTTACGACGGGCTGAGCGACGAGCAGAAGGCGCGTTTCAACTCGCTGCGCTCGACCTCCCGCCCGGTGGGATGAGGAGCGATTGTTCGTCGGTACGCGTGCATAAACCACGCATGGCGGGCGCGCTTGCGCGCAGGCGCTTTCTCCCTATAGTCCGCGCGGTTTTCCACGACCGCCCCGGAAACGATGATGCCTGAAGGCGATGTCAACAAGCGCGACGTGAAGAAGGTGGTGCTCGCCTATTCCGGCGGGCTCGACACCTCGATCATCCTGAAATGGCTGCAGACCACCTACGGCTGCGAGGTCGTCACCTTCACCGCCGATCTCGGCCAGGGCGAGGAGCTTGCGCCGGCGCGCGAGAAGGCACTCCTGCTCGGCATCAAGCCGCAGAACATCTTCATCGAGGATCTGCGCGAAGAGTTCGTGCGCGACTACGTCTTTCCCATGTTCCGCGCCAACGCGCTCTACGAGGGGCAGTACCTGCTCGGCACCTCGATCGCGCGGCCGCTGATCGCCAAGAAGCAGATCGAGATCGCGGAGAAGGTGGGCGCCGATGCGGTGGCGCACGGCGCCACCGGCAAGGGCAACGACCAGGTGCGGTTCGAACTCGCCTATTACGCGCTCAAGCCCGACGTCACCGTGATTGCGCCATGGCGGGAATGGGACCTGCGCTCGCGCGAGGCGCTCCTCGCCTTCGCCGAGCAGCACCAGATCCCTATCGCGAAGGACAAGCGCGGCGAGGCGCCGTTCTCGGTCGATGCCAACCTGTTGCACGCCTCCTCGGAGGGCAAGGTGCTTGAGGATCCGGCGCAGGAGGTGCCGGATTACGTCTATTCGCGCACGCTCGATCCAGAGGCCGCGCCCGACAAGGCCATCTACATCGTCGTCGACTTCGAACGCGGCGACGCGGTCGCGCTCGACGGCAACCGGCTCTCGCCGGCGAGCCTGCTCGCTGCGCTCAATGCGCTCGGGCGCGCGCACGGCATCGGGCGGCTCGATCTGGTGGAGAACCGTTTCGTCGGCATGAAGTCGCGCGGCATGTACGAGACGCCGGGCGGCACTATCCTCCTCGCCGCCCATCGTGGCATCGAATCCATCACGCTCGACCGCGGCGCCGCCCACCTCAAGGACGAGCTGATGCCGAAATATGCCGAGCTCATCTACAACGGCTTCTGGTTCGCGCCCGAGCGCGAGATGCTGCAGGCCGCAATCGACAAATCGCAGGAGTTCGTGACTGGAACGGTGCGGCTCAGGCTCTACAAGGGCAGTGTCGCGGTGGTCGGGCGCTCGTCGCCCTATTCGCTCTACGACCAGGAACTCGTCACCTTCGAGGAAGGCAAGGTCGCCTACGATCAGCGCGATGCCGAGGGCTTCATCCGCCTGAACGCCCTGCGCCTGCGCACGCTGGGCCAGCGGCACAAGAAGTTGAAGTCGGGGAAGTAAAGCGGCAAAGGTGGGGTCACGCCGCGCGCATGGCGAATGCGGCGCCTATCTCCTCAGCCCATGGAACCCGTCCTGGAGGAAGTATCTCCTGAGGTGCTCGCGATCGCTGGTCGCACCCTCCGTTTCCGAGACCGAGGGCTGATCCCGGTTGATCAGCGTATTCTGCCCGAGGAGCGGCGCTGCCTCGGCTTCAGCAGCTTTGCCGGTCCCGATGACACTCGCTGCTCCAAGCGCGAGCACCGTGACAGCGATCAATCGTGTTTTGCCACTCGGCATGACCGCCTCCATCCACCACGGGCACGTGGCTGAGGTGGGGATAGCGCCGAGGTGACAATGCGCATGTGAACACGCCCACACAGCGTTTAATTTTTCGAGCGTGCCCGATCTTCTCTTTTCGCCGGATCGATTCAGCCGGCTGGGTGACGCGCGTCACACTCGAACGGCCAGTCCGCAGGCGATCACCGCGCATATCCGCACTCAGGTGAGCGGAGGTAGCATGCGAACCATCGCGCTCTTGTTTTCTCTCATCGTGTTAGCGGCGCCGGCTCACGCTGCGCAGAGGACATTGCTCGAGAAGACGTGTCACGAGCTGATCGGCAGCGAGGAACGCGAAGGCGAAGGCGGACGCAGCCACGTCGGCCAGATGCAAGGGCAACGGTTCAGCGACTGCATGATGGGCCTGCCGCGGTAGTCTCGCGACGCCTTCCGTTCGGAGCCACTGCGACAACGACGCCTGGCCCCGACAGACCATTCATCTCGATCTTTCGATGCGCTGGCGCTCGGCACGGTAGGGCTGTGCGGCCTGTGGAAAGCATGGACAACGCGGTGCGTTCGGCGGTTCGTCCTGTTGCTTTCGGCGAAAGCGGTTTATCCTGCGCCTGCCTGTAGCGATGGTTCATCCATCACGTCGGTTCGGCAAGCCCGCGCGCGCGGCATGCCGATAAGCAGTGGTTCCCGAGCTGGATGCGGCCGGGAGATAGGCCCCTGGTGCGGAGGTCCAGCAATCGCCCGCTTGAATGTGGAACTGCTGCAGGTGCTAGAAGGGTCGCCCTCGGGCGGCCCTTCTTCCGTTTCGGCATCCTGCTTCGTCTGCAAGAACTGGGCTGGCGCAGGGCAAGAAGCTGAGCAGCACTTCTGCTATTCGTCCGGCTGCCGCGGAGGGCGCAATTCCGGCGAGCCGAAGGGTAATGGCCGCGGGCGCGTCAGCGTCTCCGGGATGTTGACGTCGACGTCGACGAGCCGAACACAGGTTTGCGGCCGCGAATGCCGCGTTCCACCGCGCCAGCCGCGTCCGTCACGCAGCCGGATATCGGTCACACGGTCGAGGCTGAAGCAGCCCCAGCCGCCCTCGGGCGCCAGCGGCTTTCCGTCTGACCTCTCGCCGCCGACCTGGTAGGCGAAAACAGCCTCCTCTCCCGACGTCTTGTAACCCAAGATGTGCGGGAAGGTCTCCCGATGAGCGCCGTCGAAGCTGAAGGCGATCTGCTGGCGATTGCGTATCGCCTGCCAGACGATGCGATAGACCGCGCTCGGCCGCTTGCGCGGCGCAGCGCCGCGAGTGCGACGCGGAGCGGCAGGTTTGGCCGTCATCCTCACCGTCACTTTGCGGTTTTCGCCCAGATTGGGCTTCTCCCCGGTGATGCGCGCCTTGGCGAATTCGAATGCCGCCACCGCCGCGCTCGCCGGGCCATCCCATAATTCGGCGGTGATCGGCCGCACCCGCAGCAAGCAGACGTTCGGATCGTCCGGCCCGTGCCACCAGGCATTGTCGGTGCTTTTCCAGATCGCCGCGGTCTTGGCGCGATCGTGGCGCACCGCGGCGCGCGCGGTGATCGAGAGATATGCCTTGTCCTTGTGATCGATGAAGACGAGGCCGACGTCGTGCTCAGCTTCGATCTCGTGCTCCTTGCCGCTGCGGATGTCGGTGACGAACCAGATCACGCCCGCGGCGCGCTCCGGTCGCGCCTCGAGCGGCCGTGCGCGCAGGCCGCCGCGAAAGCGCGTGGTCAGCATAGCGACGCCGACCTTCTCGATGATGTCCCAGACACGGTCGATATTGTCTTGCGCGGTATCTTTGCGGGGCATGTCAATGCAACTCGCGCTCGCGGCCGCGGTTCCGGGCCACGCCATTACGGGTCATGCCGGCGCGTGGCACACCGCCTCGACGTTATGGCCGTCGGGATCGAGCACGAAGGCGCCATAATAGTTCGGGTGATAATGCGGGCGCAGCCCCGGCGCCCCGTTGTCTTTCCCGCCGGCGGCAAGTGCGGCGCGATGGAAGGCGTCGACGGTGCGGCGATCATTGGCGCTGATTGCGACATGGACGATGCCCTGGGGGCCGCCTTCGCCGCCGATCCAGAAGTCCGGTTTACCGTCCTTGCCGAAACCGGCTGCCCGGCTTCCGTCCTCGGTCTGATCGGCGCCGACCTCCATGATGAGCGTGTAGCCAAGCGGCGCCAATGCCTTTTCGTAGAACGCCTTGGAACGCGCATAGTCGGAAACGGGAAAGCCGATGTGATCGATCATGGAAGCCTCCTGTTGCTGTCGTGCGGAAATTGCGCAGAACGCGCGGTTCCCACGCGTTGTCGACCGAAGCCACACAGTGGCAAACGACGTTGTCGGTTTTTTGATCCGCTGAGTTCCACGTGAGAAGGCGCACGCGTGCAACGCGTGCGCCTTTGCTTATCCCAGCGCGCGGATTGCCGCGGCGACCAGCACTCGCCTAGAGCCCGAACACGAACAGCATGGTCTGGTTGCGCTGCTCTTTAAGCTCGGGGATGAGCTGATGCTTGCCGCGCGCGATCGGGCTCAAGCCCGACAGAATCGCGATATACTGCTTGCCGTTGACCTCGAACGTCATCGGCGGCGCGTTGAAGCCGGTGCCGACGTTGATCTTCCAGAGCTCATCCATGGTGGTGTCGTCATAGGCGGCGAACGTGCCGTCGGTGAAGCCGGTGAACACCAGTCCGCCGCCGGTGCTGAGCGCGCCGCTATAGTTCGGGTAGGGGACGTGCACGGTCTTCTTGACCTCGCCGGTCAAGGGGTCGGCCACGGTGAGGTCGGTCTCGTAGCGCTCGGTCTGCTTGTAGGAGCCGCCCTTCCAGTCGCCGGCTTTGTTGCTCAGTTCGGGATTGCGCGTGAGCAGCGCGCAGTTCGACAGCGTCGGGATATAGATCAGCTTGGTTTTCGCGCTATAGGACGAAGGCCAGAAATTGTTGCCGCCAGCGGGATTGGGGCACATCTTCTTCGATGGATCCTGTGCCGTCGGCGTGGCGCCGCCGCCATAGAGCTGCATGTCGGTATTGGCGACATATTCCAGCGGCTTGCCGGTCTTCTGGTCGATGCCGCGCGTCCAGTTGACGTTGCCGAGATAAGGCTTCGCCAGCAGGGTCTGCCCGTTGCCGCGCTCCATGGTGTAGAGATAGCCGTTGCGGGCGGAATGGGTGATCAGCGCGCGCGGCTGCCCGTTGACCATGCCATCGATGAGAATGTGCGTGCCGGCTTCGTCGTAATCCCAATGATCGCCGGGCGTGTACTGGAAATACCAGTTCATCTTGCCAGCGTCGGGATCCCAGGAGATCACGCTGTTGGTGTAGAGGTTATCGCCGGGGCGATAGGTGGCGTCGAACATCGGCACCGGATTGCCGGTGCCCCAGATCACCTGGTTGGTCCTTACGTCGTAGGAGCCGGTGATCCACATGGCACCGCCGCCGGTCTGCCAGGCGACTTGGTTCTTGTCCTTCCAGGTCTCGCTGCCGGGCTCGCCCGGCGCCGGAATCACGTATTGGCGCCAGACGACCTTGCCGGTTGCGCCATCGAGCGCCGCGATGAAGTCGCGCACGCCGCGGTCGCCGCCGGCGGCGCCGACGATGATCTTGTCCTTGACCGCGAGCGGCGCCGCGGTGAGCTGCAGATCCGCCTGCCCGTCGGAAAGGTTCGCTTCCCACACCACCTTGCCGTTGTTCTTGTCGGTGGCGATGATGCGCGGCGGATAGTTGGCGCTCGAGATCACCAGATTGCCCCAGAGCGCGGCGCCGCGGTTCGACAGCGGCAGCTTCTCCTGGCCGGGATCCATACGCCAGACGATGCGGCCCATGTCTCCGGAGCGCGCGTCGATCTTGTAGACCACGCCCCATTGATCGACCACGTAGAGGAAGCCGTCCTCGGCAAGAGGGGTCGCCTGCAGATTTTCGTTCGCGGAGGTGCCGCCGATGGCGACGGCATAGGCGAGCTTGAGCGTCTTGATGTTGCTCTTGTTGATCTTCTCGAGTGGCGAGTAGCGTTGGGCGTCATAGGTGCGGTGGTTCATCAGCCAGTTGTGCGGCTCCTTGTCGGCATTGACGAGCCGATCCGGCGTCACCTCGGCGGCCCACACCGGCGCCGCGGCGATCGCGGCCGCGCCGGCGAGCAGAGATTTGCGAACGTGTTTGTGCATGAGTTTCCTCCTCGATTGCTCTTAGTTCTGTTTCTTCAACGACGACGTCTGATCCGCCCTCACCCTGAGGAGTGCGCGTCTCACGCACGTTCGGCAAAGAGCGGATTAGCGTGCGCGCGTCTCGAAGGGTGGGGCGCGGCTCGGGGTCCCCGCCGACCATGTCGGCGGGGTGCCCCGTCATGCTTCGAGACGCATCGCAACGCCTTCGAGGGCGAATGGCTCGCATCGAACCTATCAGCGTCGCGATGCTCCTCAGCATGAGGCCGAGAGAGAACTCCAGTCGCTCACAATCCGAATACGAACAGCATGGTCTGGTTGCGCATCTCGCGCAGCTCCGGCGTGTGCGTGTGCCGGCGCTTGGAGATCGGGCTCAGCCCCGAGAGGATCGCGATGTATTGCTTGCCGTTCACCTCGAACGTCATCGGCGGCGCGTTGAAGCCGGTGCCGACGTTGATCTTCCAGAGCGGCTCCATGGTGGCGTCGTCGTAGGCGGCAAACGTGCCGTCGGTGAAGCCGGTGAAGACGAGGCCGCCGCCGGTCGCCAGCGCGCCGCTGTTGTTGGGGTAGGGGATGCGCACGCGTTTCTTCACATCGCCGGTGAGTGGATCGGCGACGATGAGGTCGGTCTCGTTGCGCTCGATGTTCTTGAACGTGGCGCCTTTCCAGTCCCCGGCCTTGTTCGAGAGCTTGGGATCGAGCGTGACCTCGTTGCAGGACGACATCGACGGGATGTAGAGCAGCTTGGTCTTCGGGCTGTACGCCGCCGGCCAATAATTGTTGCCGCCCGACATGGATGGGCACAGCTTCTTAATGGGGTCGGCGAGCGTCTGGTTCTGCGTGCCGGAATAGACCTGCAGATCGCGGTTGGGGTCGTAATCGACGGGCTTGCCGGTCTTCTGGTCGATGCCTTTGGTCCAGGTGATGTTCTCCACGTAGGGCTTGGCCAGCAGGGTCTGCCCGTTGCTGCGCTCGAAGGTGTAGAGGAAGCCATTGCGGCCGGAATGAGTGATCAGCCGGCGCGCCTGACCGTTGACCTGGCCGTCGATGAGGATGTGCGTGTGCGCCTCGTCGTAGTCCCACATGTCGCCGGGCAGGTACTGGAAGTACCAATTCATGCTCCCGCTATCAGGA
>JBKPUA010000308.1:0-3834 GCA_046735815.1 Pseudomonadota bacterium | reverse complement strand
GCGCGGCCGTCGCCGATCTCGCGCGCGAGCTGCGCAAAAGCCGCGCGCACGGCCTCGGCGTCGAGCGCGAGGTTCTGCTGCGGACCGAAGATCTTCGGAAAGAGATCGGGCATGAGCTTGCCCACCATCACGTTGGCGTCGGTGAGGGCGAGCGGGCCGCCGCGGCGATAGCATTTCGGTCCCGGATTGGCGCCGGCGCTGTCGGGCCCGACGCGGAAGCGCGCACCGTCGAAATGCAGCACCGAGCCGCCGCCGGCGGCGACCGTGTGGATCAGCATCATCGGCGCGCGCATGCGCACGCCGGCGACCTCGGTCTCGAACGCGCGCTCGTACTCGCCGTCGAAATGGGAGACGTCGGTCGAGGTGCCGCCCATGTCGAAGCCGATCAGATGCGAGAAGCCGGCCTCGCGCCCGGTCTCCGCCATGCCGACCACGCCGGCCGCCGGCCCAGACAGGATCGCATCCTTGCCTTGAAAGAGATCCGCATCGGTGAGTCCGCCGGAGGACATCATGAACATCAGGCGGGGAGTATCGCGGTTGGGATTCGCACTCTCGCCGCTTGCCGTGCTCGGCTCCCTCCCCCCTTGCGGGGGAGGGGTGGGGTGGGGGGTGGATGCGGACTCAGGCTTTGCAGCGGTACCCCCCTCCCTGTCCCTCCCCCTCAAGGGGGGAGGGGATGCTAGAACCGCGGCCGGTTCGTTTGCGGTGCCAACGGGAGCGGCCAAATCGCCCGCCACCTGCGCCACGTAGCGGCGCAGCACCGGCGAGAGATAGGCGTCGACTACGGTGGTGTCGCCGCGGCCGACGAGCTTGATCAGCGGCGAGACCTCGTGACTCACCGACACCTGCGCAAAGCCGAGCTCGCGCGCGAGCGCGGCCACGCGCTGCTCGTGCTCGGAATGGCGATAGGCGTGCAAGAACACAATCGCCACCGCCGTGATGCCGTCGGCGAGCGCGGCTTCGAGCTGCGGCCGCAACGCAGCGAGATCCGGCTCCTGCTCCACCGTGCCGTCGGCGCGCACGCGCTCGTCCACCTCCAGCACGCGCTCGTACAGCATGTCCGGCTTGATGATGTGGCGGGCGAAGATCTTCGGCCGCGCCTGGTAACCGATCTTGAGCGCGTCGCGGAAACCACGGGTGGCGAGGAGCAGCGTGCGCTCGCCGCGGCGCTCGAGCAGCGCGTTGGTGGTGACGGTAGTGCCCATTTTCACGGCACCGATAACACCGGAAGCGATCGGCTCGCCCGGCGCGAGGCCGAGGAGGTCGCGGATGCCCTGCACCGCGGCGTCGCCGTAGAGCTCGGGATTGTCCGAAAGGAGCTTGCGGGTGGTGAGGGTACCGTCGGGCCGGCGTGCAATCACGTCGGTGAAGGTGCCGCCGCGATCGATCCAGAATTCCCAATTATCGTGCGTCCGCATGGCCTGTCCGTCGGGTGCTCTGCCGCTTTATAGGGGCGCGCGCGCCCAAGGCGAAGCGACGGCTCCAGGCCGAACCGGCTGTCTTTCCCCTTTTGGTCCCAATCTCGCTGCAATTGCTGCTAGGATTGTGGCGGGGCGCCAGGGCTGTACACCATGGTGCGATTTTTTGCATTCGCGGCGGCCGCCGCGGTTGCGCTGGCGGCAGTGCCTGCTTGCGCGCAGATTACGTGGAATCTTCCTTCCGCCTATCCTGCCGATAATTTCCATAGCGAGAATCTGAGCGCTTTCGCGCGCGATCTCGCGGACGTCAGCGGCGGCAAGATCGCGATCAAGGTATTTCCCAACGCATCCCTGTTCCCGGCGACGGCGATCAAGAGCGCGGTGCGGATCGGCCAGGCGCAGATCGGCGAGGTGCTGATCTCGCTGCACGACAACGAAGACCCGGTGTTCGGCGTCGACGTGGTGCCGTTCCTTGCGGCGAGCTACGCCGACGCGCGCAAGTTGTGGGCGGCATCGCGGCCGGCGATCGAACGCAAGCTCGCGGCGCAAGGGCTGATGGTGCTGTTCGCGGTGCCGTGGCCGCCGCAGGGCATCTACGCCAAAAAGGAGATCAACGCGGTCGCCGACATGCAGGGGCTGTCCTGGCGCGTCTACAACGCCGGGACCGAGCGCATCGCCCAACTCGTTGGCGCCTATCCGGTCACCATCCAGGCGGCCGATCTGCCGCAGGCGCTTGCCACCGGCCTGATCAACGCCTTCATGACCTCGGTCGCGACTGGCTACGACAGCAAGGCTTGGGACACCATGAGCTACTTCTACGACACCCAGGCCTGGCTGCCGAAGAACGTCACCTTCATGAACAAAGCTGCGTTCGATCAGCTCGATAAGCCCACGCAGGACTCGCTGCTGCGGGTGGCCGCCGCCGCCGAGGCGCGCGGGTGGTGGCGCTCCCAGGATCGCACCAAGTGGTACGGCGAGCAGCTTGCCGCCCGCGGCCTGAAGGTGTTGCCGCCGAGTCCGGCGTTGAAGGAAGGCCTGCAGAAGATCGGCGAGCAACTCACCGGCGAGTGGCTGCTCAAGGCCGGCGCCGACGGCCAGGCCGTGATCGACGCCTACAAGAAGCTCGGCACATAGTTTTGCATCCAGCGATCAAGATGGCGGGGCCCGACGGGTTTTCCCGTCGGGCCCCTTGATCGCATCAGTCGGCCTGTAAGCCGGGTTCTGTGGCGCGAGGCTTGCGCCTCGCCCGACGACCATTCCTCTGCGACACCGGTTACCCGGTGCGTCGAGCAACCTACCCGGACGACCGGATCTGGACATCGATCCTGGGGGAGGCCCCGTTTGCGCGGGGCACCCCACGCCGTCCCTATTCGGTCTTGCTCCCGGTGGGGTTTGCCGTGCCGCCTGCGTTGCCGCACGCGCGGTGCGCTCTTACCGCACCGTTTCACCCTTACCATCGCGTTGCCGGGATGGCGGTCTGTTCTCTGTGGCACTTTCCCTGGGCTCGCGCCCGCCGGACGTTATCCGGCACCGTATGTCCATGGAGCCCGGACTTTCCTCTCGAACCACCTTTCGGCATCGGTTCGAGCAGCCGTCCAGCCGACTGACCCCTAAGGCATGGGGTGCGCGCGGCGCAACGTCAAGCCTGCACGGCGCGATCGGTTCAGCCGGCTTCGGGGGGATTGCGTCGCGTTTCGCGCGCGGCCAAGAGCGCCTTCAGCGTCATGATGGTGGAGACGTCAATGATGCCATCGACGCGTTGCGGGCGGAAATGGCGCTGGAAGGCGGCGACCGCATTGCGCGTGCCGGCATCGAAATAACCCGTAGGCGAGAGGTCGTAGCCGTATTGCGCCAGCAGGTATTGCACCTCCTCGATCGCCGGGTTGGTGTCGCTGAGGGTGAAGGTGGGGCCGCCCTTGCCGATGGGCGCGGGCTTCACCCACAGGCCGATGCCGGAGGCGGCAAGCAACTGCCAGGGAAATTTTTCGCCCGGATCCTGCTTGCGCGCGGGAGCGACGTCGGAATGGGCGAGCACGCGCTCGGGCGGAATGCGATAGCGGGTGAGGATGCTGCGGCAGAGCGCGATTACCGCCGCGATCTGGCGCTTGGGAAACGCGATATAGCCATGCTCGTGTCCGGGATTGGCGATCTCGATACCGATCGAGTAGGAATTGATATCGGTCTCGCCTGCCCACGCGGATGTGCCGGCATGCCAGGCGCGCCGCGACTCCGCCACCAACTGCACGACGGCGCCGTCCTCGAGCACGACGTAGTGTGCCGACGCCCTGCTCGCGGCACTGCACAGATAGTTGACCGCCTCTTGGCCGTTCAGCATCCCGGTGTAGTGCAGCACCACCATATCCGGAATGATGCCCTTGCGCTCGCCATGGTTCGGCGATGGTCTGACCTCCGCGAC
>JBKPUA010000307.1:0-9095 GCA_046735815.1 Pseudomonadota bacterium | reverse complement strand
TATCCCAATCGGCCGGTGAAGCTGGTCGCGCCGTTCGCGCCGGGCGGTCCGGTCGACGCGGTGGCACGCGTGCTGGCGCCGGCGCTGTCGGAGCGGCTGGGGCAACAGTTCTACGTGGAGAACCACCCCGGCGGCAGCGGCAATATCGGCACCGCGCTGGTGGCCAAGGCGCCGCCCGACGGCTACACGGTGCTCGTCATCAGCAGCACGCTCGTGGTCAATCCGAGCCTGTTCGCCAAGCTCGGCTTCGACACCACCACCGATCTCGCACCGGTCTCGCTCGTCGGCGTGTCGCCGCAAGTGCTGCTCGTGCACCCATCCGTTCCGGCGACCAACCTCGCGGAGCTTGTCGCCTGGGTAAAGGCGAGCCCCGGCAAATACAGCTACGCCCATGCCGGCACCGGAACGCCCGGCTATCTCGCCGGTGAAATGCTCAAGCAGGCGCTCGGGCTCGACTTCGTGCCCGTCCCGTTCAATGGTGGCGGACCGGCCATCACCTCGACCATTGGCGGCCACACGCCGATCCTCTACACCTCGATCTCGACCGCCGCCGCGCACGTCAAGCAAGGCAGTGTGCGCGCGCTTGCGGTCACCGGCGCGCACCGCTCCCCGGCGCTGCCGGAGGTGCCGACCTTGGCCGAGGCGGGCGCCCGGGATCAGGAATCCGAGATCATCGTCGGCGTGCTAGTGCCGCGCGGCACGCCGCGCGACATCATCGAGCGCCTGCATCGCGAGATCGTCGCCATCATCGCGATGCCAGCGGTGCGCGAGCGCCTCGCCGCGCTCGGATTCGAGCCCATCGCCAGCACGCCGGCGGAGTTCGCCACCCGCATCCAGGCGGAGATCGCGAAATGGGCCAAGGTGATCCGCGACGCCAACATCAAGCCGGAATGACCGCCCACGCTGGTCAATCGCTGTCGGCGGAGGATGTGGCGCCAGCATCGCTGTCGACGGTATCGGCCCGCACCGCTCTGGTGCGCGATTTGCCCACGCGGAAGTGAACGCATGTGCATTGCGCGGGCGCAGCAAGTGCGGATGATGCCGCCCAGCACGCGCAATGCCCACCCTACGGAAGGCGGGCGCTGGAGGGATATCCATGAAATCGATTGGTCTGCGGATGCCGCTATGCGCAGCCTGTGCCGGAGCGTTGGCCGGCGGTGTTGCGATGTTCGGCCTCAGTGGCGAGCGAATTGCTGATGCTGCCCAGCTCGCCTCCGGGAATGTCGCGCCGGCGAGCGCCCTGCCCGCTTCGCAACGACAGATCGATTGGGATTTCGTCCTGTGCCACACGGCGCCAAGGGCACTCATGACCTCCGGCCTGATCCGCCTGGCGGCGGCGCCGGGCGAGGCGCCGCAGGCGAAAACGAACCAGGCATCGCCGGCGCCGGCCTTTGCCGATACCGACCCGCCGCTGTGGGACGGGCTTGGCGCGCTCACCTACAAGATCACGACCTCGAGCCCGGCGGCGCAGTCCTATTTCGACCAGGGCCTGCGGCTGACCTACGGCTTCAATCACGAGGAGGCGCAGCGCGCCTTCCGCAAGGCGCAGAAGCTCGATCCCGATTGCGCCATGTGCTTCTGGGGCGAGGCGCTGATGCTCGGCCCCAACATCAACGAGCCGATGGTGGAGGCGGCGGTGGCGCCCGCTTTCGCCGCGGTGCAGAAGGCGCAGGCGCTGGCCGCCAAGACGAGCCCGCGCGAGCAGGCGCTGATCGCGGCGCTCGCAACACGCTACGCCGCGGACACCAAAGCCGATCGCGCGAAGCTCGAGGCCGACTACGCCGCGGCCATGAGCAAGGTGTCCGCGCAATTCCCGGACGACAACGACATCGCGGTGCTCTACGCCGAGTCGGTGATGGATCTCAGCCCCTGGAATTATTGGCAGTCGGGCGGGAAAGAGCCGAACCCGCAAAGCGCGCCGATCGTGCCGACCTTGGAGCGCGTGCTCGCGCGCGCTCCCAATCATCCCGGCGCGAGCCACTATTACATCCACGCGGTCGAGGCTTCGGACCGCCCGGAGCGCGCGGAGCCCTATGCCGACCGGCTGGGCGGCGAAACGCCCGGCGCCGGGCATCTCGTGCACATGCCGAGCCACATCTACTACCGCATCGGCCGCTACCGCGACGCGCTCGCGGTCAACAAGACGGCCGTGGCGGTCGACGAGAAATATCTGACCGCGAGCGACGCGCCGATGGGCGTCTATCGGCTCGGCTACTATCCGCACAATGTCCATTTCGTGATGGCCTCGGCGCTGATGTCGGGCGACGCGGCGTCGGGGATCGCCGCGGCGGAGAAGCTGCACGGGCTCGTTCCCGATGACACCGCGCAGGCGATCCCGGGCGCGCATCCGGTGAAGGCCGCGCCCTACTACGCCCACACGATGTTCAGCACGCCCGCGACGATCCTGGCGCTGCCCGATCCCGGCGATGCCATCCCCTACGTCAAGGCGATGTGGCACTACGCGCGCGGCGTCGCCTTCGTCGCGCAACGCGACTTCTCCGCCGCCATGGCGGAGGCGAACGCCATCGCCACCATCGAGCGCACCGCGGATTTCTCGGCATTGAAAGCGGCGGGCATTCCGACCGTCGAGGTGCTCGAGCTCGCGCGCGCCGTGGTCGAGGGCCGCCTCGCCTTGGCGCAAGGCGACACGTCGACCGCCATCGCGCGCCTCGAGCGCGCGGCGACGCTGCAGGACGCACTGCCCTACACGGAGCCGCCCTATTGGTATTACCCCGTGCGCCAATCACTCGCGGTAGCGCTGATGCAGGCGGGCCGGCTCGAGGCAGCGGAGCAGCAATTCCGGCTGGCGCTCGCGCGGGCGCCGAACAATGGCTGGTCGTATTACGGGCTCGTGCAGCTCTACAAGGCGCGCGGCGACGCCATGGCGGCGGGAACGGCCGAGGCCGAGCTTGCCAAGACCTGGGTCGGCGATCGGTCGCTGCTGGACCTGGCGAAGCTCTGACGCTTCGAGTGGCGATCCGAACGAGCTCCACGCTACCGCCGACGCATCACCGCGGCCTCCAGCCAGGAGATCGCGAGATACATCGCGGACGAAACGATGGCCAGAATGGTGATGCCGGTCATCACGATGTTCATCTTGAAGATCTGGCTGCCGTACTGAATGAGGTAGCCAAGACCCAGATTGGCCGACTGGAACTCGCCCACGACGACGCCCACCAGCGACAGACCTGCATTCACCTTGAGCGCGGCGACCAGCGTCGGCACGCTCCCAGGCAACACGACTTTCCTCAGGATCTGGCCCTTGGTCGCGCCGAAGGTCTGCGCCAGCTTGATCTTGTTGGGATCGATGCCCTGAAAGCCCGAATAGATCATCAGGATGGTGATGAACACGGAAATTGCGAGCGACATGCCGTAGATCGACATCGTGGCGCCGAGCCAGATGTAGAAGATCGGCACGAACGCCGTCTTCGGCATGGCATTGGCAACGACGAGATAGGGATCGAGCACCTTGTAGAGCGCGTTCCACCACCAGAGCAAAGCGGCGACCGCCGTGCCGAGCACCATCGCACCCGTGAAGCCGAGCACGGTTGCCAGCACGGTCGACCAGGTGTGGACGAGGATGCTCGGCTGCTGCGGCGTCGATTTGAGCAGCTCGATGAAGGTCGGCCACAGCGCTGACGGATAGCTGGTCAGCACGGGATTGACGATGAGTGCCTTCGGCAGCACCTCCCAAAGCACCAGGAACACCACGAGGATCGCGAGTTGCGCGGCGCGCACGATGTGGTGGCCGCGCCGCTCGCGCCTGAGCCAGGCAAGATATTGCGGGCTCGGCGACACGGCCGGGAGCGACTCAACCTTCGACATGGACTTCGAGCTCCTGCCATAACGTGTTGAAATAATCGTTGAATTCCGGCGCGTTGCGTGCCGCCAAAGGATTCGGGCGTGAGCCGTCCGCGGTTGCGAAGCGGATCGCATGATCCGACTTCACGCGCCCGGGCCGGCGCGACAAGACGATCACCCGCTCCGCCATGCTGACCGCTTCGCCGATGTCGTGGGTGACGAGGATCGCGGTTTTCCTCTCGCGGCGCAGGATCACGGCAATTTCGTCGGCCAGCGCAAGCCGCGTCTGTGAATCGAGCGCCGCGAAAGGCTCATCGAGCAGGACGATGTCGGGCTCCGTGCACAGCGTGCGCGCAAGCGCAACGCGCTGGCGCATGCCACCGGAAAGTTGCCGCGGCAAATGGTGCAAGAATTGGCCGAGCCCGTAGCGGGTGAGCAGCCCGGTCGCGCGCTCGCGCGCCTTGTTCATGTCGGCGTTCTGGATTTCAGCGCCGAGCACCGCGTTTTCGAGAATGGTCCGCCACTCGAACAGGTAGTCCTGTTGCAGCATGTAGCCGACCTTGCGGCTCGGGCCGGTCACCGGCTTGCCGTCCACCAGCACAGCGCCGCCGGTCGGCATGAGGATGCCGGAGATCAGCGATAGCAGCGTGCTCTTGCCGCAGCCGCTCTGTCCGATGATCGCGACGAACTCGCCGGGCTTGATCGAGATCGAGATGCCATTGAGCGCCTCGGTCTCGCCCTCGAGACCGAAATAACGCAGGCTGACATCGCGCAACTCGACCTTGGGCGAGGTGGCAGCTGCCGACGTCGCCACGGATCATTTCGTCTTGTTGAAGAATTCGGTGATGACCAGGTCCTGGAACTTCACGCGCTTTGTCGGCTCGAGCACGTGGCCCGCGACGAGAATGTCCTGGAATTTCTCTATGGCCGCCGGCTCGATCACCGGCGACGTCTTCCAGATCTTGAGCCGGCGGTAGCGCTCGGCGGAGGCCGCCATCGCCTTCGGATCCACGCCCGGGAAGAACGGCTCGAGCGACTTGACCAGCTCCGGGATTGGCGCTTCCGCCGTCCACCTCATCGCCTTGGCGATGGCGTTCGTCCAGTTCTGAACCGTCTCTTTGTTCTCGCGGATGTACTTATCGGTCGCCATGAACGTGGTGTAGTCGGCAAAGCCTACGGTCTCGCCGATCGAGGCCATGAAGTGCGCCTTGCCGTCGAGCTCGAGCTGCGCGGCATCCGGCTCGATGAAGATGGCATATTGGTTCTGCCCCGCCAGCCACGACCCCACCCGCGCCGGGATGCCGACATTGTTCACAAGCTTCACGTCCTTTTGCGGATCGAGGCCGTTCTGGCGCAACGCCGCCTCCAGATAGAGCAGCGGCGTGCTGCCGGGCCGAAAGCCCAAGATCTCTTTGCCCTTGAGCACGCTCCAATCGAACTTGTCGACCTTCTCGCGTCCGACCAGCATGAAGCCGTCGGTCGCAGTAAGCCCGCAGAAGATCGGGATTTTCGTGGGCGAGTCGCTATTCTGGACGTAGATCGCCGACTCCGGGCCGATGAGCGCGATGTCCGCCTGGTTGGAAAGCATGATCGCCACCGACTTGTCGCCACCCTGCGCCGTCGCGAGCGAGACATCCATGCCGAGCTCTTCGAAGAATCCCTTGGCAAGGGCCACATAGGCCGGCGCATAGAGCACCGAACGCACGACCTCGTTATAGCGGACCTTCACGCGCGGCTTCGGTTGAGAGAAGGCCCGCAGCGGAGCAGCGGCGGACGCCAGCGTCGCGAGGCCGGCCTGGAGCGTGCGGCGGCGATTCAACATCGTAGTCTCCACTGCATGAAGGCGACGAGAAGCGGTCGCGGAATTTAACCACCGATTTCGGCGAAAGACCACCGATGCTCTGCGCGAGTGCACGCCGCCTGCCAGTGTCCCGATTCCGAAGTTCGCATCTTTGTGCGGCAAGCTCGTTTGCGAACTTCGGAATCGAGGGACACTAGCAACTTATTGATCTAGTGTGGCTTTGGTTCAGAAGTCCGCATTTCGGAGTCGCCGCAAGAATGATGCGGACTTCTGAACCGCCACACTAGGGCATTTTGGACCGCTGCGTCAGAACGTCGTCCAATCGCCCGAGCGCTCGAATGCCGCGGCGGCGCGATAGATCGTCTCCTCGGCATAATGGCGCCCGACCAGCATTAGCCCGATGGGACGGCCGTCTTCCATCCCGCAGGGCAGGCCGAGCGCGGGATGGCCGGTGACGTTGAACGGGCAGGTGTTGCGGGTCGGCTCCCAGCTTCGCCGTGTGATCTCCTGCGGCGTTGCATCCTTTGGCGGAATTGGCGTCGCCTTCATCGGCACCGTCGGCAGCAGCAGAAGGTCGTGGGTCGCGAGCACGGCGTCGTAGCCCGCACGCACGCGCCGGCGCAGGTTCTGCGCCTTGGCGTAGAAGTGACCGCCATAGCGGTCGAGCGTGTATTTGCTGAAGATCGAGGCGATCTTCAGCGTATCGGCGAATTCGTCGGCCCGCTTGCGCCATCCCATGGCGTGGTCGAGCAAGCTGGTGACGTAGAGCCCCTCGTGCCCGATGCCGGCGCCGTTCATCTCCAGCAGCATGACGCAGGCGGCGTCGCCGCGGATCGCCGCCCAGACCGGAAAGCCGAGCGCATGCGCCGGCACCGACACCTCTTCGACGATCGCGCCCAGTTTTGCAAAGCGCTGCGCCGCCTCGCGCACGTGGGCATCGACATCGGGCTCCGAATTGGGGTGGCCGAAACCTTCCTTGATGACGGCGATGCGCATTCCTCCGACGCCGCCGTCGAGCGCCTCGGTGTAGCGGCCTGCCGCTACCCCGCGCTGACGCGTGTCGAGCCCGTCGGGCCCGGCAATGACCTCGAGCAGCAGGGCGTTGTCGCGCACGTTCGCGGTCATCGGCCCGCAGGTATCGATGGTGATCTCGAGCAGGCCGATGCCGGTATAGGGAACGAGCCCGAAGGTCGGCTTCAGGCCGACGATGCCGCAATGGCTCGCCGGGATGCGGATCGAGCCGGCCTGGTCGCCGCCGATCGCCATCTCCACGTCGCCGGCGGCGACGAGCGCCGCGCACCCCGACGACGATCCGCCGGTGGTGTAGCCGCGCTTGCGCGGATTGTGCACGGGACCGGTCGAGCTGGTATGGCTGCCGCCCGACACGCAGAAATATTCGCACACCGCCTTGCCGGCGATCTCGCCGCCGGCGTCGAGAATACGCTCGACCACGGTCGCATCGACATCCGGCACGTAGCCTTCCAGCAGCTGCGCACCCACCATCATCGGCACGCCGGCGAGGCAGATATTGTCCTTGAGCGCGACGCGGCGGCCGGCGAGCTTGCCGCCCGTCCTGCCCTTGATCGAGGTCTTGACGTACCAGGCGCCGTGCGGGTTCTCCTCGGCCGACGGCCGATGGAATTCTCCGCGCGGATATTTCACCGCGGGCAGCTCGTCGGGCGTCGCATCGAGCGCGGCATAGGCGCCGGCCAGCGGCGTGACGATCTCTTCGACCGCATGGAGATAGGCGTCGCTCGGATGCATGCCGAGCTTTTGCGCCGCCTCGCGCAAATCGGCCACGGTCGGTTTCTGAAACATGATCGATCCTTGTAGGCGAAGACGCCAGGGCGGGCGCGCGTGCCGCTGATGGGCTCTCTCGCCCTCATGCTGAGGAGCCGCGCACGCAGGCAAGTTTACGTAGCCTCCGCAGGGTTGGCTACGTGCGCGGCGTCTCGAAGCATGAGGGGCACGATACGGGCCGGCCCCACCCTTCGAGACGCCCGCACGCACGTCGTGTTTACACGACTTGCGCTCTTGAAGTGCCCGATCTCGGGTAAACCCGAGATCGGGTGCGGGCTCCTCGGGGTGAGGCAGGCTCACATTTCAGCGCAGCAGGCTGACACTCGTCAGGGAATTAATTACGGCCGCTGTTGTACTCGCGGAGAAGCTGTCCGCGAATGAACGGGTCGGGATCGCGGCCAATGATCTTGTTGCCGGAGACCACGTCGTACGGGTGGATTTTCTGGATCGGACCGAAGCCGTAATTCGGGTTCGCCTGGGTGTTATAGCCGTACCCTGGAGGAAGATTCCACCGACTGGCGCTGGCCGCGTCGGCGCCCTCCGAAATGACCAGCGTGGTGAGCGCGACGACCATGCCGAGGAGGCCGAACAACACCGCGTGCCGGGTCGCCGCAATCATCCTCGATTTGGCGTCCGGCAGAGACCACGCCTGCGACGCGACGCCGGCGGCTTCGGTCAAAATCGGGACCGCAACCGTTGCCATAGTAATCAGAAGGACAAGCGTGTGCATCGTGGTTATCCGTGCCTTGCCGGTCGGCTCCGCGGGCTTTGCCTTGTAACCAGCCACCCAACCTACAACGAAGCTTACAACAACACGTCGAATGTGGTCCTTGCAGAGGGCGGCCGCAATGGCCCTCCAGCATCACTTATGTATACCTACGTATATTGACCCTTGTTCGTATGCTTTATTCCGCGAATTTTGGGCGCCCGCGGCTTCTGGCAGCATTCACTTATTGGTGACAACCAGCCGAACCGGCCGGCCCGAACCCCAAGTTCGCGCATATCGTGCCGCGAGTTCGACCGCGAACTTCGGAATCGGACCACTAGTGCCTCGGATGGCTACGAGCGCATCGTGATTCGCGGTGCTAACGATAATGGATGGTGATGGTCGCGACCTGGTCGCCGGAATGGCGATCGACGAAGCCGAGAAAGGATGACAGCAATTTGCGCTCGTCTTCCGGGGAGGACGCGCGCACCTGGGCGGTGACGACTTCCGCTTCGCCGCGCTTGAGCGCGACCGAGCCGCGATAGTTCCTGTGCTTCCAGCGCACCGCGTCCCGCCGCTTCCGGCCGACCCGGACATAGGTGCCGCGTCCGCCTTTGCGAATGGCTTCCTCTTTCGCCACCAGCGTGCCGTAGAGCGGTATGCGCCGGCGCGGAACGATCTCGACCACCTTCATGGGAGACCCCGTGCCTCGATGATTCGTAGATCATACAACGGCCGGAGCGACCCGACTACCTGCCAGGCTATTGCACCACGAACGGCCCGGCGAACTTGTACGCAAAGCCGACCAGCACCGTGTGGGTGGTCAGCGTTGCGTTCGCGGCGATGGTGTCGCAGCCCGCGCCGCACGTGCCGGCGCCCGGGAACAGGGTGAAATCGAGCGTGCCATAATTGGCGTAGCGATATTCGATCCGCATCAGCCAATTTGACCACAGCAGGGCCTCGGCCCCCGCCCCCGCGGTCCAGCCG
>JBKPUA010000306.1:0-20763 GCA_046735815.1 Pseudomonadota bacterium | reverse complement strand
ATCTCGGAAGGCTTCAACCTCGGCTACTGCAAGGCCAAGCCCGGCCACGGCCCGATGATGCACAACCACGACACCAACGAGACCTTCATTCCGATGACCGGCAAGTGGCGCTGCAGTTGGGAGAACGCGGACGGCAAGGTCGAGCACGCCGACCTCGATCCGCTCGATGTCATCTCGTTCCCACCCGGCGCAATCCGTCGCTTCGAGAATGTCACGCCGGGCGACCCGAATCAGGAGAGCATTCTGATGTTCGTGATAGGCGGCAACGGTCCGAAGGCGGAATTCACCGACCGGTCGATGGCGGAGTTGGCGCAGGCCGGCGTCTGGCCGCCGAAACAAACGTGAGCTGCGTCACCTTTTCCCGCCGCTTCAGCCCGTCCTCGCTCACCAGCGCTTGTGGCGGGACACCCGCCTTCAGCATAGCGGCGCCCCCACGGCGTTCGCTCACGCCGGAGAGCATGTAAATCGCTATTTTGTGTGATGGCCAGCACATCCGCAGCGCCAGCCAATCGGTAACTCGTCCGCCCAAGGGCACGGCCTCGTCCACCGCCGACCCTCATGGATGGGAGGCAGAGATGTTGAGTTCTGCGGACTACAAGCAGCTATCCGATCGGTCGGCCCGAGCCGCGATCGCGTGCTCTGCGCCGACCGTTGCCCGAGCCCTGATGGCGCTTGCCTTCGACTATGCGGCGCGGGCGGCTCGAATCAGTGAGGCGGCCCCTGGGCAGCCGCAGCCACAGAAATTGCAGCAAGAGCCCGCTGACGGATTCGGAGATTAGTCGCCCGTAAGCAAGAGGCCGCCGGGCGAGCCCAAGTGCCGCGCAACCGGCATGAGCTTCAGCAGGCCACGGTTGGCACTTCTGGAGTCCTGGAGAGGGCGGACCTGAATCCTTCTGAACGAAACGGGCGGGCAGCCTTGCAGGCACCCGCCAACAAGATCAGCAAGAGCACAGGCTGCGAGCCTGCAAGCTCCAGCCGCGGCTAGTCGCCGTAGCCGGCGGACGGGTCCCGCGGCTTTCGCGCTTGCCGCTCGTCCGCATCGCCCTGCTCGCTGAGTTGAGCCGCCCGCCGTGCGTGATCCAACGCCAGCGCCATCAGCGCCTCTGCGACGCTGGGTGCAGAGCATGCAATGGCAAGTCGCGCGACCCGATTTGCCATCTCTTTGTAGTCTTCACACGTCAGCATGCTCTGTCCCTGAACCATTCCCATGAAGCCGGTCGTGGGGACGACCAGGCAAGTTCCACCTGCGTTCATGTCGAACATGAGCTTTTCTCCGATCCGCCTTCGGTCGGCGCCCCGAGATGAGCACCGACGGGGCAGCCGCAAGTCGGTTCATTCGCATGCTTCACTATGGGCCGGAACGAGGCGGCAGTCCTTGGGCTCAAACTGAATCGTTCTGAATCGAGGCCGGTTGCCGAGCGTAGTCGACAGTGCCGGATCTTGCTCGCGAAGCAAATAATGACGCCCGGGAGGGGTGAATTGTTCTGAAGTTTTCTGAATGTTGCGCCCGAGGGTGTTCTCAGCCGTATCGTACCGTCGTAGTGTCCGGCGCACCGGCGACGTCGGCTGCAGGGACGCCAGATGACACCGCATCGAATGAAGCGGCGCGAGTTCATCACGCTGCTTGGCGGCGCGGCGGTGACCGCCTGGCCGCTGAGGGCGTTTGCCCAAACATCCAGCAAGCGCCCTCTCATTGCGTGGCTGTCATTGGGTGAGAAGACAGCCTCCTGGGTTTTCGTCGAGGCCTTTCTGCAAGGCATGCGGGAATCCGGCTACACCGAAAGGGAGAATTTCGACTTCGCTCCCCGATTCGCCGAGGGTTACATCGATCGGCTGCCCGCGCTTGCACAAGAGCTGGTTCAACTTCGCCCCAGCGTGATCCTGGCGCCCGCCAGCGGTCCCGCGGTGGCGGCGAAGCAGGCGACTGCCACCATTCCGATCGTGAGTCCCGCGCTCGCCGATGCCGTGCATTTGGGGTTGGTGGCGAGCGAGTCGCGGCCGGGAGGTAATGTGACCGGGATCACGCCCTACGTTAAGGGGCTGCCCGCCAAGCAGATGGAGCTGGCACGCGAGACCGTGCCCAACGCGGCCCGGATCGGAGTTCTAGCCAACCTGAGCGATCCCAAGGCGCCGGCCCAGTGGCAGGAATTGGAGGCGGCGGGGCATGAATTGGGCGTGAAGGTCGTCATGGCCGACGCCCACAGCCCCGATGACCTCGACCGCGCGTTTCAAGCACTCGCCGAGCAACGGACCGAAGTGATGGTCGTGCTGCAAACCTCGATGCTGCTCAGCGAGCGCCGACGAATCGCGGCTCTGGCCGCGACCACGCGGCTTCCGGTCGTCTACGGCTATCGCGAGCATGTCGATGCTGGCGGGCTGATCAGCTACGGGGTCGATCTTCGCGCCTGCTTTCGTCGCAGCGCGTATTACGTGCACAAGATCCTTAACGGGGTCCCACCCGGCGACCTGCCGATCGAATTCCCCACCAAGCTGGAGCTGGTGATCAACCTCAAGACCGCAAAGGCGCTCGGGCTTGTCGTCCCGCCGACCCTCCTCGCCCGCGCCGACGAGGTGATCGAGTGAGGCGTCGCGACTTCGTCATGCTGCTCGGCGGCGCGGCGGCCGGACCTTTGTTTCTTTGGCCGCTCGCGGGGCGCGCGCAGCAGGGCGAGCGGGTACGGCGCATCGGCGCTCTGATGGGCGTCGCGGAGAACGATCCCGCACGGCAATCCTTTGTGCCGGCGTTCACCCAGGCACTGCAGGAGCTGGGTTGGCGCGACGGGGGCAACATTCGTATCGACTATCGCTGGGGCGGCGGCGACAGCGATCGCATCCACAGCTACGCGCGCGAGCTCGTCGAGCTGCACCCCGACCTGATACTCGGCCACACCACGCCCGTGGTCGCCGCGCTCAAGCGCGAGACGCGCGCCATCCCGATCGTCTTCACCCAAGTGTCCGATCCGGTCGGCAGCGGCTTCATCACCAGCTTCGCCGAGCCCGGCGGCAACATCACCGGTTTCACCAACCTGGAGTCCTCGATGAGTTCCAAGCTGGTGGAATTGCTCAAGGAGATCGCGCCCGCCATGACCCGGGTCGCGCTGATGTTCAATCCGGAGACGGCGCCCGCGGGCGGTTCCTATTTCCTGCGCCCGGTCGAGGCGGCTGCTCCTGCACTGAAGGTGAAGGTCGTTCCTGCGCCCGTTCACAACGCCGGCGAGATCGACAGCGCCATAACGGCGTTCGCACGCGAGCCCGGCGGCGCGGGCCTGATCGTCATGCCGGACGTTTTTCTGCTGGCGCATCGGGAGCAGATCCTCGCACTGGCCGAGCAGCATCGCTTGCCCGCCGCCTACGCTTACCGATTCTTCGCGGTGAGCGGTGGCCTGATGTCGTATGGGACGGATCTCGCTGATCTGTTTCGCCGCGCCGCCGCTTACGTCGACCGTGTCCTCAAAGGCGCCAAGCCGGCAGAATTGCCGGTCCAACAGCCGACCAAGTTCGAGCTGGTGATCAACCTCAAGACCGCGAAGGCGCTCGGCTTGGACGTGCCGGACCGGCTGCTCGCGCTCGCCGACGAGGTGATCGAGTGAGACGAGTGGCACCGATCACCTCGAAGCTGCGCGCCAAATCCGCGTGATCAGTTTCGAGAGCTGACCACCGGCGCTCGGGCGAATTCCCGCCGCGTGCCGCCCACGACGCGCGCGCCGAGCGGGACGCGGCATATGGCCACCGTCGTCGCCCAGCTCAGGACCATTGCGCCGGCGAACACCACCGCCGCCTTGACGATCGCGAACAACGGGGCGCCGAGCAGCAGGTATTGCAGCCAGAGCACGAAGGGGTAGTGGACGAAATAGATGCCGTAGGCATGCTCCGACATGCTCTCGAATGCCGGCCGGCGCGTCGCGGCGAAGCGCAAGAACACCGCCACCAGAGCGAAGCATGCGCTGGCAGCGGACAGCACGAAGCCGAGATCGGCGACGAGCTGCAGGCCCGGCACGGCCAGCGTTTCCTTCACGATCAGCGCGGTGGGGGTGATCCACAGGATGAATGCGGCGGCTGCGCCGATCACCCAATGGGCCCAGCGCTGCGGCAACTGGCCATCCGACCGCAGCATCCCGCGCTCGAGCCCGTGTGATCCGACAGCAAGACCTGCGAGGAAATAGATGACGTATTGCGGCGCCAAGCTCGGTTGAAAGGCGAACGGGCCGAATTGCACCCAGCGCCACGGCTCGAACAGGGCGGCGAGCGGCAGATAGGCCACGGCCGACACCGCCACGAGCATCGCGAAGAACCGGCCCGGATTGCGGTCGGCATTCGCCGTGAGCCGGCCGAGGACGTCACCCGCGCGCGGCGCGAGCCGGTAGAGCCCGACGGCGGCGATGTTGAGCGCCAACAGGAACCACAAGAACCACATCGGTCCGCTCGGCCAGAACGGCAGCGCCATCCATTGCGACCAGAACGCGGACCAGCTCGGATCGCTCGCCGCGACCCTATAGACCGGGTAGTAAGACACCGGCATCAGCAGATACATCCCGATGACGAACGGCACGCCGAGCCGCAGAAGGCGATCGAGCAGAAACCTCCTGCCCCCCTTGCGGACGAGGCTCGTCCAGACGAACAGGCCGGACAGGAAGAACATCAGCTGCATCAGGTGGATGTATTGGAAGGCGCAGAACAGGTCGAAGCCGATCCAGCGCTCACTGTCGGTGATCGGGTTAGCCATCCAGCTGTAGGGCGGGCTGTCAAAGGCGGGGGCGGCCGCGGGCTGCGATCCCAGGTAGGCGATGCAGGAATGGAACGCCACCACCATCAGGATGGCGAAGCCGCGCAAATTGCTCAGCGCCAAGCTCGATTTGGACATGCGTCGCGGACCGCTCGCAATTCGCTCCGATGGGGCAAATGCATGCAAGCATTCCGCGGCGGTCGAGTAAAGGGAAGCGCCGTCGCGTGCCCACGGCGCTGTTGTTTTTTGGTTTACGGCGGTCGTGCGCCCCGCCCGTCGCGCCTTTAGGATAACGGCGAGGGAGCATCCGACGCGATCAAGCCAGCGCCGACAGCCGCTCCGCCAGTTGCTTGAGCTCCCAGCTGCGCGCGAGCGCCGCCGCCTTGGCCCACGTCGGGTGCTGATCGGGAAGACGAGGAAGCGGGGCTTTCGCGTTCATCGTTGCGATCGATCGATAGAGCCGCAGCGCCTCGGCTTGGGCCGAAAAGCGGCCGGCACGCAGCACGGCTTCGAGCGAGCCGTACGTGCGCAGCAAACCGGCCGCCCCCTGCGCGCCGAGCCGGGGCACGCCGGGCAGCTTGTCGGAGGGATCGCCGCGCAGCGCAATGAAATCCGGCACCTGCTGCGGGTCGACGCCGTAGCGCTCACGGACTTCGGCGGGGCCGATGCGCGCAACCTCGCCCGCGCGCACGGGATAAAGGATCGTCGTCGTCTCGGAGGCGAGCTGAAAGGTGTCGCGATCGCCGCTCGCAACAAGCACGCTGCCGCCGCCGCGCTCTTCGCGGGCAACGGCTGCGGCCAGGAAATCATCGGCTTCGTAGCCCGGCGCCTTGGCGTTGGCGAAGCCGCAGGCCGCAACGAATTCCATCAGCGGCTCGAACTGCTCGATCAAGGCGTCATCGAACTTGCGCCCGCTCTGATAGGCCGGGAATTGCTCGTGCCGGTAGGTAGGCGCGCCGAGCGTGTCCCAGCCCACCAGCACGGCGCGCGGCTGCTCCGCCCGATAGAAGCGCAACAGGATATTGGCGAAGCCGAGAATCGCGCCGGCGGGCCGGCCGCCGCGGCCGAGAATGGTCTTCGGCAGCGCGTGATAGGCGCGATGGGCGAAGGAATCGCCGTCGACCACTAACAACGGTCGCCGCGGCTGCGGTGGCTCTGTGATCCGCCCTCTCCGCGCACGTTTTTGCTCCGGCTGCGTCGAAGTTCGCCGCGCCCGAGCCGCGTCCCGCAGCTCGATCCACACCGGGGCATGATCGCTCGCCCCGACCTCCGCGCGAACGTCGCGATCGACGCCGGCGGCTTTCAGGCGCTTGGCGGTCTCTGCGCTCAGCAGCAGCAGGTCGAGACGCAAGCCCGCGTCGCGCGGCCAGCGGTTGCGCAGGTAATCCCAGAAGCTGAACATCGGCGCATCCGGGTGCAGGCTGCGGATGGCATCGACCCAGCCCTGATCGAGGACACGCCGCAAGGCCGCTCGGCTCTGCGGCTGGACGAGCGCGTTCTTTGCATAAGACTTGGTCGGATAGATATCGCGCTCGGTCGGCACGACGTTGAAGTCGCCGGCCAGCACGACCGGCACGCCGGCGGCGTAAAGCTCGGCAGCATGCGCGGCGAGGCGGGCGAGCCACGCGAGCTTGTAATTGAATTTCGGTCCGGGCTGAGGATTGCCGTTGGGCGCGTAGAGCGAAGCGATCAATACGCCGTTCACAGCTGCTTCGATGTAGCGACCCTGCGTATCCGAGGCGTCGCCGGGCAGCTCGGTGCGGGTCACGATCGGCTCGGCGCCGCGCGCGAGGATGGCCACACCGTTCCAGGTCTTCTGCCCGCGCCAGATCGCGCCGTATCCGGCCTTCTCGATCGCCGCGATCGGGAACTCCTTGTCCGGCGCTTTGAGCTCCTGCAGACACGCCACATCCGGCTTCGCCGTCTCCAGCCAGCGGACCAGATTGGCAAGCCGCTTGTTGATGTTGTTGATGTTGAACGTCGCGATCTTCATCGGCTCGACAAGATTCTAAGCGCATACGCGCCTACGCTCACAGCGACGCGCCGCAATATAAGGACAGCGGGTTCCATCGGTTGCTCATACTCCAAGATTGCCAGTGCATTCGGTGTCAAGGTTCTTGCAACACTGCTCGCCGTGCCGACAGGTGATAGAATGAAGTGGTGCGCGTGCTCCTCGCGGGGTCGGCGCTTGGAGTTCCGCGCTGAAGTCGGCCCAAGAAGCCTAGACGAACAGTGAGGGAGCCCCAATGCGATACAAGCCCAAGAGCATTCCCGCCCTCCACATCGCTCTCGGTGGCTTGCCAGGTCAGATGCGGGTCGAAGCGGACCCGGACGTCGGAGTGTCGGCAACGACCGTTGGCGAGCTTCGGAAAGTGACGGCGTGGCCCGAGAACCTGGTGATCGCGACGCCGCAGGAAAGCGACCCCGGGAGCGCGGTCAGGATCAGTAAGGCGAGTATGGCGACGCGTGTCTCGCCGAAAACGTAAGGCGCGGTGTCGACGCGTTTGGTGCGACGGCCAGGCAGCCCCATCGAGCGCGGTGGAATTGACGCCGCTTGCTCGGTCAGCCGGGCTCGGGTGGCGCAAGATCGAGCGCGTTGCCAAAACTAATGACGTCTAGGCATGGGAAGCGCTCTTGCCTAATCTATGGGCATTTCCTGCCTATCGGCCCGCCGGTCCCAGCGAGAGTCGCCGACGCTTGCCGGGTGGCAAGGGCCGGATGGTTGGCACGCTCCTTGAAAAACGGATGTCATCTCAACAGGAGGCAATCATGAACAGGCTCATATTGCTGCGTGTTGTTGGTGGCGCGGCGGTGGCCGCCTTGCTGGCGGCGTCGACCATGCCGGCGGGTGCCGAGGTGGTCGTGCGCATCGGCATGACCGCGGCCGATATCCCGCGCACCCTCGGTCAGCCGGACCAGGGTTTTGAGGGCAACCGCTTCACCGGCAACACCATGTACGAGGGGCTCACCACCTGGGACCTCTCCTCCGCCGACAGGGCCAGCGTGGTGATCTCGGGCCTGGCGACCGAATGGAGCGCCGCGCCCGACAACAAGACCAAATGGGTGTTCAAGCTGCGTCCGGGCGTAAAATTCCATGACGGCTCCGATTTCAACGCCGACTCGGTGGTTTGGAACGTCGAGAAGGTGCTCAAGCAGGATGCACCGCAGTTCGACCCGAGCCAGGTCGGCGTCACGGCTTCGCGCATGCCGAACCTGCGCGGCGCCCGCAAGATCGACGACATGACCGTCGAGCTGACTACGGCGGCGCCCGACGCCTTGTTGCCGATCAACCTCACCAACCTGTTCATGGCGTCGCCCGCGCACTGGCAGAAGCTCTACGACGCGGTGCCGGCGAGCGTGACCGATCCGAAGGAGCGCGCCAAGCAGGCCTGGGATGCATTCGCCCGTAACGCCTCGGGCACCGGTCCTTGGAAGATGGATCGGTTCGTGCCGCGCGAGCGGCTCGAGCTCGTCAAGAACGCCGGCTATTGGGACAGCAAGCGCGTCCCGAAAGTCGATCGGCTCGTCCTGCTGCCGATGCCCGAGCCGAACGCTCGCACCGCGGCCCTGCTCTCCGGCCAAGTCGACTGGGTGGAGAATCCGGCGCCGGACGCGATCCCACAAATCAAGCAGCGCGGCTTCGCGATCTATCAGAACGAGCAGCCGCACGTCTGGCCGTGGCAATTCAGCCGCATCGAGGGTTCGCCCTGGAACGACATTCGCGTGCGCAAGGCGGCGAACCTGTGCGTCGACCGCAACGCCATGAAGGACGGCCTGCTCGGCGGCCTGATGGTGCCGGCGACCGGGACCTTCGAGGCGGGCCATCCCTGGCGCGGCGATCCGAAATTCCAGATCAAGTATGACCCCAACGAGGGCCGCAAGCTGATGGCGGCGGCGGGATTCTCGAAGGACAAACGACTCAAGGTGAAGACGCAGACCTCGGCCTCCGGCTCCGGGCAGATGCTGCCGGTCCCGATGAACGAGTTCGTGCAGCAGAGCCTCGCCGAGTGCTTCTTCGACGTTGAGCTCGACGTGATCGAGTGGAACACGCTGTTCACCAATTGGCGCAAGGGCGCCAAGGACGAGTCCGCGCGCGGCGCGCACGCTACCAACGTGACCTATGCGGCCATGGACCCGTTCTTCGCCATGATCCGCTTTCTCGACTCGAAGATGGCGCCGCCGGTATCGAACAACTGGGGCTTCATCAACGATCCCGATTTCGACAAGCTGGTCGCGGCCGTGCGCACGGCCTTCGATCCGGCCGAGCGCGACAAGGCGCTCGCCGCCCTGCACGAGCGCTCGGTCGACGAGGCCGCGTTCCTGTGGGTCGCGCACGATGTCGGCCCGCGTGCCATGAGCCCCAAGATCAAGGGCTTCGTGCAGCCGAAGAGCTGGTTCGTCGACTTCTCGAGCATGAGCATGAACTGACGGATCAGGGCGTCGCAGTTCTCCTGCGGCGCCCGTTCGGGGACCACGATGATCGTCTACGTCCTGAAGCGGCTCGTGCTGGTCGTGCCGGTCGTGTTCGCGGTGGCGCTCGTCTGCTTCCTGCTGGTCCACATCGCGCCGGGCGACCCGCTGGTCTCGGTGCTGCCGCCCGACGCCTCGGCCGCGCTCGCCGAGCAAATAAAGCGCGCCTACGGCTTCGACCGCCCGCTGCCGGTGCAGTTCGGCATCTGGGTCTGGAACGCGCTGCACGGCAATCTCGGGACCTCGATCGCCACCGGCCGCTCGGTGATCGAGGAAGTGAGCCGCGCGGTCGTCAATACCTTCCGGCTCGCGGTGCTCGCCTCTCTCATCGGCTTTGTGCTCGGGCTGCTGTTCGGATTTCTCGCCGGCTACTTCCGCGATCGCTGGATCGATCGCCTGGTCACCTCGATCGCAATCACCGGCGTGTCGATGCCCCATTATTGGCTGGGCATGGTGCTGGTGATCATTTTCTCGGTGATGCTCGGTTGGCTGCCGGCGGTCGGCATGGGCTCCGGCGACTGGGCGTGGGACTGGGAGCACATCAAACACCTCATCCTACCCGCGGTGACCATGTCGGTGATCCCGATGGGCATCGTGACCCGCACGGTGCGCGCGCTGGTCGGCGATCTCTTGAGCCAGGAATTCGTGACGGCGCTGCGCGCCAAGGGCATCTCGGAGCGGCGCGTATTCCTGCACGTCGCCAAGAACGCGGCGCCGACCGCAATCGCCGTCATGGGGTTGCAACTCGGCTATCTGCTCGGCGGCTCGATTCTGATCGAGACCGTGTTCTCCTGGCCGGGCACCGGGCTCCTCCTCAACAACGCGATCTTCCAGCGCGACCTTCCCTTGCTGCAAGGCACGATCCTGGTCCTCGCCTTGTTCTTCGTTGTGCTCAACCTCCTGGTCGACGTGCTGCAGGCGGCGATCGACCCGCGCATCAAGCGGGCTTGACGTTCATGAGCGCGATAGCCGACGACCTCGTTCGCATCGCCAAGACCGACAAAGCGCGCGGCTACTGGGCATCCGTCGGGCGGCGGCTCATGCGCGATCCGGTCAGCGTCGGCTGCGCGGCGGTGGTGCTGGCGATCGCGCTCGCCGCGCTGTTCGCGCCCTACCTCGGTCTCGCCGATCCCTATCAGGGCAGCATGATCCGGCGGTTGCGGCCGATCGGCACGCCGAACTATCCGCTCGGCACCGACGAGCTCGGTCGCGACATGGTTTCTCGGCTGATCTACGGCGGAAGGCTGTCGCTGTTCATCGGGCTCACCCCGGTCGCGCTCGCCTTCGCGATCGGCACGACGCTCGGTGTGATTGCCGGCTATGTGGGCGGCATCGTCAACCAGGCGATCATGCGCACCGTCGACGTGTTCTACGCCTTCCCGTCGGTGCTGCTCGCCATTGCCATCTCCGGCGCGCTCGGCGCCGGCATCCTCAACAGCCTCCTCTCGCTGACCATCGTATTCGTGCCGCCGATCGTGCGGGTCTCCGAGAGCGTGACCACCGGCGTGCGCAATCTCGATTTCGTCGATGCGGCGCGCGCCTCCGGCGCCGGGCCGCTCACCATCATGCGTGTGCACGTGCTCGGTAACGTGCTCGGACCGATCTTCGTCTATGCCACCAGCCTGATCAGCGTCTGCATGATCCTGGCGGCCGGCCTGTCGTTCCTCGGCCTCGGCACCCGCCCACCGGAGCCCGAATGGGGGCTGATGCTCAATACGCTGCGCACCGCGATCTACGTCAATCCGTGGGTCGCGGCGCTGCCGGGGGTGATGATCTTCACGGTATCGATCTGCTTCAACCTGTTCAGCGACGGCGTGCGGAGCGCGATGGATGTCCGAAGCTGAGACGCTCGCACCGGTCGCCGACGTCGGCGGCCGACGTCAGCCGCTGTTGGAGGTGCGCTCCTTGAGCAAGCACTTCAAGCTCGGCGGCGGCCTGTTCGGCCGCAGTGGCGTCGTGCGCGCCGTCGATGACGTGAGCTTCGCCGTCGACAAGGGCGAGGTTCTTGGCATCGTAGGCGAGTCCGGCTGCGGAAAATCGACCACGGCGCGCCTGATCATCGGCCTGATTGCTCCCGACCTCGGCGAGATCATTTTCGACGGCGAGCCGGTCGGCTCCACGCTGTCGGTGCGCGAGCTGCGGCGGCGCGTGCAGATGGTGTTCCAGGACAGCTATGCCTCGCTCAATCCGCGGCTGACCATCGAGAACACCATCGCATTCGGACCCAAAGTGCATGGGCAGTCGGCGGAGGAGGCACACGCGCGCACGCACGACCTGTTGCGCAAGGTCGGGCTCGATCCGGCGCTTTTTGCCGACCGCTATCCGCATGAGTTGTCGGGCGGGCAGCGCCAGCGCGTCAACATCGCGCGTGCGCTCGCCTTGGCGCCGCGGCTGGTGCTGCTCGACGAGGCGGTGTCGGCCCTCGACAAGTCGGTCGAGGCGCAGGTGCTCAACCTGCTGCTCGATCTCAAGGACGATCTCGGGCTCACCTATGTGTTCATCTCGCACGATCTCAATGTGGTGCGCTTCATTAGCGATCGCGTGCTGGTCATGTATCTCGGCGAGCTGGTCGAGCAGGCGCCCGTCGAGGTGCTGTGGGACGATGCGCGCCATCCCTACACGCGCGCGCTCCTTGCCGCCATGCCATCGCTCGATCCCGACCATCGCACCAAGGAGGCGCCGATCGCCGGCGATCCGCCGAACCCGATCGACCCGCCCTCCGGCTGTCGCTTCCACCCGCGCTGCCCGTTCGCCGAGCCCGTGTGCAGCGCAAGGACACCGAAATTGACGACGATCGGCAACGATCGTCACACCGCCGCTTGCCACATGGTCGACTTGAGCTCCGGCCACAGCCGGGCCGGCCAGTCACTCACTAGTGTGGCGGTTCAGAAGTCCGCATCATTCTTGTCGCGAGTCCGAAATGCGGACTTCTGAACCAAAGCCACACTAGATCAATACGCTGCTAGTCCTTCGATTCCGGAGTTCGCGAACGAGGGTGCTACAGAATGATGCGAACTTCGGAATCGGGACACCAGGGAGGAACAACATGCCTGACGAGATCACGCCAGAGCGCATCGCAACCATCGCGGCGGCCGCGAACGTGCCGCTCGCACCCGGAGCGGCCGCCCGCATCGTGCGCGCGACCGCCGCCACCATCTCGCGTTTCGCCGGCGAGCAGATCGAGATCGCGCTCGAAATCGAGCCATCCACCTTCGTGGTGGTGCAACGAAGCGAGCTCGGCCGGTGAGCGATCCCGCCCAGCTCTCGCTCACCCAGGTTGCTGCCGCCATTCGGCGTCGCAAGCTGTCCTCGGTCGAGCTGACCCGCGCCTTGCTCGCCCGCATCGAGCGCTGGCAGCCGGCGCTCAACGCCTTCGTGCGCGTCGAGGCCGACGAAGCACTGGCGGCCGCCAAGGCGGCGGATCGCGCGCTTGCGCGGCGCGGACCGAAGGGGCCGTTGCATGGTGTGCCGCTCGCCCACAAGGACATGTACTACTTCGCGGGCAAGCCGGCCGGCTGCGGCTCGAAGGTGCGCGAGGGTTGGATTGCTCCCACGACGTCGACCGCGATCGCGCGGCTCGCGGCGGCCGGATCGTTCCGGCTCGGCGCGTTGCACATGGCCGAGTTCGCCTACGGTCCGACCGGGCACAACTCGTATCTCGGCGCCGCGCACAATCCGTGGGACGCAACCCGCATCACGGGCGGCTCGTCGTCGGGCTCGGCTGCCGCTGTCGGCGCGCGACTCGTGCATGCGGCGCTGGGCTCCGACACCGGTGGCTCGATCCGATTGCCCGCGCATTTCTGCGGCGTGACCGGCTTCAAGCCGACCAATGGGCGGGTGAGCCGCGCCAACGCACTGCCGCTCTCGTTCACGCTCGATACCGTGGGTCCGCTGGCGCAGACCGCCGAAGACTGCGGACTGATCGCCAGCATTATCGCCGGATCCGACCCGCTCGACCCGACCACCGCCGGCGCGCCCGTCTGGAACGCCAAGGCCTCGAAGCGCTCGCCGAAGGGTCTCAAGATCGGCGTGCCGACACGATTCTATGTCGAGGATCTGGAGCCTGAGGTCGGTGCTGCGCTCGATGCCGCGCTCGAGACCTGTCGTCGCATCGGTGGCAAAATCGTCAAGGTCGAGCTCCCCGAGCAGACCGCGATCGCGGCCGCGGCGCTGATCGTGCTTGCCGCCGAGGCGACGACCTGCCACGCGGCGTGGCTGCGTACGCGCGCTGCGGACTATGGGCCGCAGGTGCGCAACCGGCTCGAGAACGGCCTCGCTTACAGCGCGGTCGAATATCTCGAGGCGCTACGCCGGCGCGGACCGGCGCTCGCGGCCCATCTCGCGGCTATCGGCGATGTCGATATCATCATCGCGCCGGCGTCGCGCGCGGTAGCGCCGACGATCGAGGAAACCGACGTCGGCGCAGCGCCGGAGGCCGAAACCGCGATCCAGGCGATCACCCGCTTCATGCGGCCGGTGAACTATCTCGGCTTGCCGGTGTTGGTGGTTCCTGCCGGCCAGTCGATGCAAGGTCTGCCGATCGGACTGCAGCTGATCGGCCGCCCATTCGGCGACGAGACGCTAGTCGCGCTGGGCAGGGCGCTCCAAGGGATGACCGACCATCACCGCCGCATGCCGACGCCGCCATGAGCGCGGTGGTCGACATCCGCGATCTCCACGTGCGCTTCCACGGCGAGCGCACGATCTACGCGCTCAACGGCGTCGACATCACGCTGGCGCAGAGCGAGGTGCTCGGCCTCCTTGGCGAGTCGGGCTCGGGTAAGAGCGTGACGTTGCGAGCGCTGCTGCGCATGCTGCCGCCGCGCCGTACTCGGATCGAAGGATCCATATCGCTCGCCGGCGAGGACGTGCTGACGCTCGACGAGGCCCGGCTCGAGCAGATCCGTGGCGGTGTCGCCTCCATGATCTTCCAGGAGCCGATGCTGGCGCTCGACCCCGTCTACACCATCGGCGATCAGATCGCCGAGACCGTGGTGCGGCACCGGGGCGCAAGTTGGAGCGAGGGTCGCAAGCGCGCGCTCGAGATGCTGGAGAGCGTGCGCATCCCCTCCGCGCGCCGCCGGCTCGACGCCTATCCGCACGAGATGTCCGGCGGCATGCGGCAGCGGGCCATGATCGCGCTGGCGCTTTCGTGCCATCCCAAGGTGCTGCTGGCAGACGAGCCGACCACTGCGCTCGACGCCACCGTCCAGATCCAGATCCTGTTGCTGTTGCGCGAACTGCAACGCGAGCTCGGCATGGCGGTGATCTTCGTCACCCACGATATCGGCGTGGCGGTCGAGATCTCCGATCGCATCGCCGTCATGTATGGCGGACGCATCGTCGAGAGCGGAACGCTGCGCGAGGTGGTGGCCTCGCCCGTCCACCCCTACACCAAGGGGCTGTTATCCTCGACCGTGCATGGCGCCCGCCGCGGCAAGCGGCTCGGAGCGATCCCAGGTGCGCCGCCGCGTCTGGACCGCCCGCCGCAGGGCTGCGCCTTCGCGCCCCGCTGCAGCATCGCCGACGCCGCCTGCCGCGAAGGCGACATCGCGCCGGTGATGATCGCTCCCGGTCACAGCGGCCGCTGCTTGAAGCTCAACGGCCGACGCGCCTAACCCCCGGCGTGCAGTTTTCGCGGCTGTCGATTATTGAAGCTCGATCCCGGCATCCGCGACCAACTTTTTCCAGCGTGCGATGTCCGTCTTCACCACCTCGGAGACGTCTTCAGGGCCACTGCTGCCGGTTTCGAATCCTGCCGGTGCCAACAAGTCCCTGACCTTCGGATCGTTCACCACCGCGCGCAACTCGCCGCCGATCCGCGTGATCGCATTGGACGGGGTGCCCGCGGGCGCAAACAACGCGACCCAGGAGACGATGTCGATGTCGGTCCCGGCCTCACGCGCCGATGGAACGTCAGGCTGCAGCCGGCTGCGCTGGCCGCCGGTCAGCATGAGCGCCCTGACCGCATGCGACTGCAGGTGCGGAAGGATCGGACCGCGATCCACGACCAGGATCGATACCCGGCCGGCGATGAGGTCGGTCACCGCCTGCGGCATGCTTCGATACGGCACCGCGGTGACATCGAGACCGTGGCTGGCCTTGAGCAGCTCCAGCACTGCCATGCCGACGCTGTTGGCGACGGCATAGGACAATTTGCCGGGGTTGGCCTTGGAATAGGCGACGAGCTCTTGCAAAGTGTTGGCGGGCACCGACGAGTTGACGGTCAGCATGAAGATGAAGCTCCCGATCCGGCCGATCGGCGCGAAGTCCTTGATCGGATCGTAAGGCACCGATTTCATCAGGCTCGGGCTCGAGGCGTGGGTCCCGGAATTGCCCATGCCCAGCGTATAGCCGTCGGGCGCGGCGCGCGTCAGTGCCGCCGAACCCAGCGTTCCGTTGGCGCCGGCTTTGTTGTCGATCACTACGGTTTGCTTGAGCCGGGCGCCGAGCTCCTGGCCGATGACGCGGGACATCGCATCCATGCCGCTCCCTGGCGCATAGGGCACGATGATCGTGATCGGCTTGGAGGGATATTCGTCCGCATGCGCGACGACGCTCGCCAGCGCCATCAGCGCCGCCAGAAGATTGCGAATACAGTTTCTCAAGAATTCCCTCCCAAGGATTTTGTTGGAGAGCGGCGCGGCGTGTGCGCGCCGTTTCGGAGCACCAGAGCGTGATGACTTTTCTTCGAATCGTCATCCCGCTCTAGCCTATTGGTGGAGCATGATCCTCTCCGAAAACCGGTATCCACTTTTCGGGATCATGCTCTAGGCGGTCGGGTCAGGCGACCTTCTTCGTCCGCCACAGACGCTCGCTAGCGATGCGCGCGCCCTCGACCATGGCGCCGAGCTTGGCCCACACCACGGTCGGGTGGATCTCCGTCGACGTCGCGCTGCTGGCAAAGCCGCAGTCGGTGCTGGCGATGACGTTCTCGCGACCGACGATGTTCGCGAACCGCACGATCCGATCGGCGACCAGAATGGGATGCTCGACCAGAACCGAGGACTGGGTGACGACGCCCGGGATGATCACTTTGCCGTCAGGCAGCTCGACCTCTTCCCAGACCCGCCATTCGTGCTCGTGCCGTGGATTGGCGGCTTCGAACGAATACGCCCCGGCGTTGATCTTCAGCACCACGTCGATATGGTCCTTGAACTCCATCTCATGAACGCGCGGCCCCATGTTGATGCCGTGGCAGGTGTGATGACGCACCTTCTCCGGCGCAATGCCGCGCAGCGCGTGATTGAGGGCCTCGACCTGGACCGCGGCCCATTTGCGCCATTCCGCCATGGTCAAGTCGGGATTGCGCATGTGGTGCGAGAGCAGGCCCGGATCATCGATCTGCACCAGGCAGCCGGCATCGACGATGGCGCGATATTCTTCGCCGAGTGCCTCGGCAACGGCGAACAGATACTCTTCGGAGGTCTTGTAGAACGAATTACGTTGGAAATTGGCGAGCAGCGATGGTGATACCGAAGGAACGAAAATCTCCTCGTACACCTTTCCAGCCAACGCCGATTTGAGAATCCGGATATCCTCGGCGATCAGCGCCTGTCCCTTGTACGTGATCTCCCCGGTGCACTGCATGCGCAGACGCTTGTCGATGGTTTGCAATTCCGAGGCGTAGAACTCGGGGAATGCCTTGGTTTCGCGAGTGCCCGACCACATCGACTTGTCGTGTGGCGGCGCGGGCTCGAAGCCGCCGAGGCGATCATTGGCATAATTGATGAACCCGGGCTTGCCCATCTCGCCGTCGTTCACGACGTCGATGCCGGCCGCGACCTGTCGGGCGACCGCATCATTGACGGCGGCACGAACCAGCTCGGCGCGGCGGCGAGCATCGTAGGGTTCGCCTCTGCCCACCGCGCGCATGAGCTCGATGAGCTCCGGCGGCCGTGGCAAGCTGCCGACGTGGGTAGTCAGAATTCGATCGACGCTGCATTTCATGACGTTGAGGGCTCCTCCCCGGCGGTTCAATCCGCCAAGTCTTATTCGCTTCAAGTCTCATTCGCTTCAAGTCTCATATTGGTTCATGCAAGCGTACTTGCTTGCGGCACGTCAAGGAGTCGCGAAGAGGAGCAGGCGTGCCGCAATGTCGGGTGTCGGGATTGCGCCTCAGAAGCCCTAAATGGTTGTCGTCACCGTCGCCCGCCATCGCAGCGCGCGGCGCTCCGGCAGACTCACCGCCGCGGTCAGCGCCATCATGACGAGCAGCATCGCAAAGGTCCCATTGGTGTTGTAGGACGTGCTGTAGAAGTGCGGCGGTGCTCGTCGTTTCGGCCGCGATCTGTAATTACGGAGAACCTGGCGTCGCTGTTGTGGCGTCGATGCCCATTGAGCGCGCAGACCGTGCTCCAGCGACGGTCGGCCTGATCACAGCGGCCGCTGCTTGAAGCTCAACGGCCGCAGCGCCTCACCAGCTCTCGAACCAATAGTGAATATCGTAAGCGAGCGCGCCCAGTACGCAGCCCGCCAGCGCAGTCCACAATATTCCCAGCACGAGAGCTGCATTCGCGCGCTGCAACAGATTTCTTTCGAATAAATGGGCCATGGCTCCGCTCCACTCTCGAAGCGACTGGAAGCCGATTGTAGGTGTGCGAGGACACGCGATGTGTGACCTTCGTCACACATTGCGAGCAGGCCCGACTGGCGCGTGCTCCCGATCTTTCAATGGGGTCCGGGATCGGGGGATCGACGGGAACGTACGAAAGGGGCGAGATGTTGCGTGCGCCAAGCTCTTGGTGCAACAACGTTGCGTCGTTTGTAGCTTGAGGGAGCCTATGGCCGAATCTTCCCGTCCCGTGCGGCTGTGGTATCAGAGCTTCGTCCATCCGGTTGAGCAGGCGCCTTACATCAAGCGGCTGCAGGCGGCGCTGGACGCCGCCGCCAGTCCCGACATCCGGTTCGAGGTCCATGGCCTCGATCCTCCCGACCATCTTTTTCATCCGCTGACGGAATTCCGCTGCGCCGCGCAGGCGATCCGCAATGCGCTCGAGGCGGAGCGCGCGGGTTACGATGGCGTTGTCATCGGCCACTTCCAGGAGCCTGGACTCCTAGAAATCCGCGGCGCCGTGGACATCCCTGTGATCGGACTGGGTGAGGCCAATCTCCTCGCAGCATTGAGCATGGGAGGCCGGCTTGGCCTCGTGACCATCGATCCGGTCTTCATCGATTGGCACGAGCGGCAGGTGAAGGCGTACGGCCTCGACCAGCGCGTGGCAGGTGTGCGGGCAATTCACGTGGATCTGCCCGGTTTCATGCGCGCCTTCACCGATGAAGCGAGCTACGCACAAGTTCGCGCGGCGTTCGTGGAGCAAGTTCGTCCGTTGGTCGCCGAGGGCGCAGAGGTCATAATCCCGGCCGGCGGTTTGCCGATGCTCCTGTTTGCGCGCGAGTGTCCTTTCGTCATCGACGACGCGCTGGTGCTCAATGGCATCGCGGTGGTGGCAAAGGCCGCGGAGATGGCGCTTGCGCTGCGCCGCCTCATGGGATCGGTGGTCAGCCGCCGCGGTACTTACGCCAAAGCATCGGCTCAATGCGTGGAAGAGTATCTGCGCAACAGGTGGTGAGGTCAGCAGGGCGACCCGAGCGCTTGCCGCTGAGTTGCCCTGGGCGGCGCAAGACCAAAACGAAAGGGAGGAGCCGAGGCTCCTCCCTTGCAGGCAAGGTTCTCAACCGGGGTGGAGTCAGTTCGGAGCAAAGCCCGGCACGATCTGAGTCGCCGCACCACCATTCTCCGGAACCTCATGCGGGGCTGCATAACCGGCGAGGCCGGCGGCATCCCGCACATTGGTGCTGCTGAGCTCACCGGTCTGGCCGGTGCCGTACGTCACGCGATGCTGGGTCTTGGCCGCGGCGATGCCGGTGGACGTCACGAGCAATGCGGCGGCAAGCAAGACAGCGGATTTGTTCATCAGCTTTTTCATGATCATTCTCCTCTCAAATCATCCAACGCAATGAAAATGGTAGCCAGACTCGGAAAAGACAGTGCTGGAATTGCTCCCGCTATGCCAAACTTGCGGTGATATGGCAGCCGCGTCGCGGACGGAGCGTGACAGAGCGAGCAATGGCTGCAAAACGAACCGCCCACCTGTCATTTCAGCAATGTAAGGCTCGCCAATGGAGCGGCCAAGGTCATGTCCGCTGCCGGCCTCACGCTTATGTGTCGGCGTAGGAACCAGTCGACGCCACGCATCCTGCTCGGGTGGCGACCGCCGAAAGAAGCCGACAGGTGTGAGTTACATCACATTTTCTGGATCGATGCTGCGATACCCATGCTATGGAGGTGAAGGATGCCTCGGCCTATAGCTATCGCCATAGCAGTGACACTTTGCTCCGTGTCGGGATCGGCATCGGTGTATGCCGAGGGCGGCATCCTGAGAACCATCGAAAAGAATCCGACCATCAGAAATTTTTTTCTGAAGGAGTTTTATTCCATAGAGAATGGGAAATTGATCCTGGCCAACCCGATCCAGTTCAGTCTTCCGGGAGGCTCCTTCAAACAAAGCGAGTTCGACCTCAAGGGCTGGTGGAAACCCATTTGGCCTGCAGCAGCGGCAGCATACGCCTGCCATCACTGGAAGACCTTGTGCGGATCAGAGTCGTAGCCAAACGCTTTGTTGCTCCTCGCTGAGGATCTTCGCAACGATCACTGCGCTACCTGACTGCGCTACACTCCGCCACAACGCCGGCAGATCACCATCTTGTCGCCTCACGCGGCGCTGAGCGCACGGACCTCTACGATAGCGAGAAGCTGGTCCGCCGCGACCGCCCGCCATTGGCAAAGATTGGCGGCGTGCGCAGCGAGGCGGGCCAGCCAAGCGAGCTTGTAACTGAATTTGATCCGGGCTGGGGATTGCCGTTGGGCGTGCATAGGGAAGCGATCAATATGTCGTTCACGGCCGCCGCGATATAACGCAGGAACAGCCGCAGCAGGTCTTTGCGCCGCAGAACTGATAGGCTAGAGCATGATCCCGAAAAGTGGACACCGGTTTTCGGAAAAGATCATGCTCCACCAATAAAGCTAGAGCGGGATGACTTTTTCTTCGGATCGTCATCCCGCTCTAGTCGGCCGAAGCCGACGCCCTCGAGATTGCGCGCGAGGACGTCGATACGGAGACGAGGACAGAATGAGCGCGATCCAACGCATTGTTTGCACCGGCTGCGGCCTACTTTTCGCCCTGGCACTCGTATGGCCGCAAGCCGCGAAAGCCATCGAGGTGCAGTGCATCGAGGCATCGAAGTACAAGTACCTGTACCAGATGTTCGACAATGACCGGGCAAAGTTCGCGGAATTCCTGCGCGTCTCGGCCTCGGCCCTGCCGGATGGCGAGGTCTGCCGCGCCGGCATCATTACCGGCAAGATCGAGATGTCCAAAGAAGCGCGCGAGGACGGCCGTGACAGCGATTACAAGACGCTGCTGTCATTCATCGAGCGCAACAGGGGCTGGTTGTCCCAGCTCTATCTGGCCTCTGGGGGCGGCAACATCGGCATGGGGCTCGGCCTTGCCGAGGTCACACGAATGTTCTGGCTGAAGACCCGTTCCGTTGAAGGCAAGAGCTTCTCC
>JBKPUA010000305.1:0-16372 GCA_046735815.1 Pseudomonadota bacterium | reverse complement strand
GGCGAGACCATCCGCGGCAATCCGCTCGTTGCCCGCGGCGTTGAGGGTGCGGGCGGTCACCACCACGCTCGGCGCCGTGCCCGGCGGCGGAAAAGCGTGATCGCGGCGTGCCACCCCGCGCGTGATCTGCAAATAGACGATGCCGTCGCGCACCCGGTTTCGGCGCACGCACTCGCGCATGACGATGGCCAGCGCCGTCTCCGACATCGGCATCTCGATCCCGAGCTCGACGAGCGAGCGCTTGAGGCGCGCGAGATGCCGGCGCTGGTCGATGATATGGCCGCCGCGCACCTCGCAGACCTCGTAGACCCCGTCCGAGAACTGGTAGCCGCGATCCTCGACGTGGACCGTGGCCGCCCGTTGCGGCAGATAGCGGCCGTTGACATAGGCAAAGCGCGACATCGTCTGGTTTTCAGTCGATTCCGAGCGCTTTGAGCTTGCGGTGGAGCGCAGAGCGCTCCATGCCGACGAACTCGGCCGTGCGCGAAATGTTGCCGCCGAAGCGGCTGATCTGCGCGACCAGATATTCGCGCTCGAACACCTCGCGCGCGTCGCGCAACGGCAATCCCATGAGGTGCTCGCCGCCGTCGCCGCCGGGCATGGAGGGCACCATCGAGCCCACGTCCTGCGGCAGCATGTCCGCATTGATCACCGCCTCCGGATCGCCGCCGGCGAGGATCATCAGCCGCTCGACGTTGTTGCGCAGCTGGCGCACGTTGCCGGGCCAATCGTGCGACTGCAGCACCGCCATGGCGTCGTCGCCGATCAGGCGCTTGGGCAGCCCGGTCGCGAGCGAAATCTGCTCCATGAAGTATTCGATCAGCAGCGGAATATCCTCGCGGCGCTCCGCCAGCGGCGGCACGCGGATCGGCACCACCGAGAGCCGATGATAGAGGTCCTCGCGGAACTTGCCGGCGGCGATCTCAGCCTCGATGTTGCGCCCGGTGGACGAGATGATGCGCACGTCGACCTGCACCTTCTGCGTTCCGCTCACACGCTGGAAGCTCTGCTCGACCAAGACCCGCAGGATCTTGTTCTGCGTCTCCCGCGGCATGTCGGCGATCTCGTCGATGAACAGCGTGCCGCCGTGCGACTCTTCCAGCGCCCCCACTTTGCGGCCCTGTCCATCGACCGGCTGCTCGACGCCAAACAGCTCGATCTCCATGCGCTCCGGCATCATCGCCGCGGCATTGATCACGATGAACGGGCCGTTGGCGCGCGCCGAATGCGCGTGGACCGCGCGTGCCGCCAGCTCCTTGCCGGCGCCGGCAGGGCCGACGATCAGAATGCGGCTATTGGTGGGAGCGATCTTCTCCACCGTCTGGCGCAGCTGGTTCATCGATGACGACTTGCCCACCAGCGTGGAGGGCGCCAGCTGTTTGAGCGCCTTGACCTCGCGCTTGAGCCGCGAGGTCTCGAGCGCGCGCTGGGCGACCAGCACCAGCCGATCGGCCTTGAACGGCTTTTCGATGAAGTCGTAGGCGCCCTGCTTGATGGCGGCGACCGCGGTCTCGATGTTGCCGTGGCCGGAAATCATCACGATCGGCAGCTCCGGATGCTGCGCTTTCATGGCATCGAGCAATTGCAGGCCGTCGAGCCTGCTGCCCTGCAGCCAGATATCGAGGAAAACCAGGTTCGGCCGCCGGCTCGCGACATGCGCCAGCGCGTCGTCGCTGTCACGCGCGGAGCGCGTGATGAAACCTTCGTCCTGCAGGATGCCGGAAACCAGCTCGCGAATGTCCGCTTCGTCGTCGACAATCAGGATGTCATCAGCCATGGCTCAAGCATTGGTTGCGAGTTGAGTGGACTGAGGGTGAGTCGTGGGTTGGGCCTCTTTCGAGCCCGCGCTTTCCGCCGCAATGCGCAGTCGCATCCAGGCCCCGCGCTGGCCGGGAATCTTGTCGGCGGCATCGCGCAGCTCGATGCCCCCGCCGTGCTCTTCGAGGATGCGGCCCACGATCGCTAGGCCGAGCCCGGTGCCCTTTTCGCGCGTGGTCACATAGGGCTCGAGCAAGCGACTGCGGTTCTCCTTCGGCAGGCCGATCCCGTTGTCGATCACGTCGATCACGATATCGGCGTCTTCACGCGCCGCGCGCACGTCGATGTGGCCGCGGCCGAGTTCGGCCGGCGGCACGGCGGCAATGGCTTCGGTCGCGTTCTTGATGATGTTGGTGAGCGCCTGGGAGATCAGCCGGCGATCGAACCGCGCCGGCATGGGGTCCTCCGCGATCTCGACGTCGATATCGATGTCGGCATTGCCCACGCGCTGCAGGAACACCACCTGGCGTACCATGTCGGCCACGTCCTCGGCCGCGATCACCGGCTTGGGCATGCGGGCAAAGCGCGAGAACTCGTCCACCATGCGCTTGATGTCATCGACCTGGCGCACGATGGTGTCGGTGCATTGCTGGAAGATGCCGCCGTCCTCCTTGATCACGGAAGCGTATTTGCGGCGCAGGCGCTCGGCCGACAGCTGGATCGGCGTGAGCGGATTCTTGATCTCGTGCGCGATGCGGCGCGCCACATCCGCCCAAGCGGAGGTCCGCTGGGCGCTGACGAGCTCGGTGATATCGTCGAGCGTCACCACGTAGCCGCCTTCGGCCGCGCTCGACTGCTCGCTCGTCACTCGTACGGACAGGTTGCGCTCGCGTCCGTTGCGGTTGATGGTGATCTGGCCCTGCACCAGCCGCTGCAGGCCGGAACGCGCGTTCTGGAACATGTCGGCAAGCTCGGGAACGACCTCGGTCAACGGCCGCCCCAGCGCATCGGCCTCGGAGCATCCGATCAGGCGCTCGGCGGATCGATTCAAGATACTGATGCAGCTCTCGGCATCGACGCCGATGACCCCGGCGCTCGCCCCCGCCAGCACCGCTTCGGTGAATCGACGGCGACTGTCGATCAAGTCGCGGGCGCGCACGATGTCGTCACGCTGGGTGCGCAGCTCCTGCGTCATCTTGTTGAACGTCTCGCCGAGTTGGGCGAGGTCGCCCTCCGAGCGTTTGGTCGGGACCTGCACGTAGAGATTGCCGGTCGACACCACCTGCGCTGCGCCGATCAGGCGCCGGATCGGCGCCACCAGGTAATTGGCGAAATTCAATCCGAGCCAGACCGCCGAGAGCAGCACGATCAGGGCGATCACGGTGTACATCAACGCAAACGCGATCTGGATGCCGATCCGGCGCGACGAAAGGTCGGCGTACTGCGCCACCCCGGCCTGCGTCGCACGCAATTGTGCGAGCACCCGCGGGTCGAGCAGACGGGCAATGTAGAGATAGACGTCGTTGTAGCCGCGCAGCTTGATGATGGCGGCGATGTAATTGTTGTCGAGGAACATCGCCACTTGCGGCTCGCTGTCGTTGACGCCTGCCAGCACTTCGGGCGACGGCTTGACGAAGGACTGGCTGACCTTGGTTTCGATCTGGTCCACCACGTCGACGTTCTTGTCGAGCAGCAGCAGCGCCGGCAAGCCGCGGATCGACGCCTGCACCGCCAGGAATTGATGGAACTGCTCACGCGACTGGTCGAACAAGGTCTTGGCGCGGGAGAGCTCGATGGCGGTGGTGATGCTTTCGGCGCGCAAGAATTGCACCTGCTCGCGCACATAGGCATCGGCGACGATCAGCGAATTCTCGATCATCGCGTTGGTCTGCTGCGAGAACAACCGGTCGAGGCCGCGGTCGAGCGTGATGCTTGCGACCACGGCCACCAAGATCGCCGGCACTGCGGCGACGATTGAGAACAGCGCGACGATGCGTACGTGCAGCCGCGAGGCGGCGCGCCCGCGCCGCCGGGCCTGCACGACCCCCACCACCTCGAGCGCGATCACCACGACCAGGAGGAAGACCATGACCGCGTTGGTCAGCAGCAGCGTGACCACGACCTCGTGCGTCGGCGGGAGCGGCGTAAGGTCGGCGAGGACGATGAAGGTCACGAGCGCCGACAGCAGCGCGAGGGCGACGGCCGCCAGTCCAAGCACCCGCCGGATCCGCCCCGGCGTAGGCGCGGCGGCAGTCGCCAGTTCGGCGGTCGCGGCTTGGCCGACGTTGGTCATCAATTCGTCTCGTCCCAAACAGGACCCGTGGTAGCGCGGGACGACATGCCTGTTTGGTGCCCCCGGTAATCGATGGGATTATGTAGTGATGCTTTTATACAACAATGTTGCCCGATTGCGACAAATCCGGGGCGCGCGAAAACCCGCTGTGGCCGATTGGCACCAGCCTGTTGAGCAGCCTATTACCGCCGAAGCTAAATCAGCCGCTGCTGCGGAACACCTGAATGTCGAGGTCGCGGATTTTCTTCCGCAGGGTGTTGCGGTTGACCCCCAGCAGATCCGCCGCCCGGATCTGGTTGCCGCGGGTGGCCGCCAAGGTCACCGACAACAGCGGATGCTCGATCTCCCGCAGCACCCGGTGGTAGAGGCCGGGCGGCGGCAATTCGTCCCCGAAGCTGGCGAAATAGGACGCCAGGTGGCGTTCGACCGCGGCCGAGAGGCCTTCCTCCGCGCGAGGCTCATCCTCGGTGGAGACCATGGCGGGCTGCGACAGCTCGGAGTCGATGACCGCGGCCGAGATGGTTTCCTGCGGATAGAGCGCGGCGAGCCGGCGGGCGAGGTTTTCGAGCTCGCGTACATTGCCTGGCCAGCGATGGCGCTTGAGTCGCTCGAGCGCGGCCTGGTCGAGCTGCTTGCCGGGCAGGCCTTCGCGCTGAACCTGGGCGAAGAAGTGCCGGATGAGGTCGGGAACGTCCTCGATGCGTTCACGCAGCGGTGGAAGGCGCAGCGGCACCACGTTGAGCCGGAAGAACAAATCTTCGCGGAACAGCCCCTGCTGGATGAGCACGCGCAGGTCCTTGTTGGTGGCCGCGATGATGCGCACATCGGCCTTGATCGGGGTGCGTCCACCCACCGTGGTGTATTCCCCCTGCTGCAGCACCCGCAGCAGCCGGGTCTGCGCCTCCATGGGCATATCGCCGATCTCGTCGAGGAACAGCGTGCCGCCTTCGGCCTGCTCGAAGCGCCCGGAGCTGCGGGTATTGGCGCCGGTGAACGCCCCCTTCTCATGCCCGAACAGCTCCGACTCGATCAGGTCACGCGGGATCGCCGCCATATTGATGGCCACGAACGGACCGCTGCGGCGCTTGCCGTAGTCGTGCAGGGCGCGCGCGACGAGCTCCTTGCCGGTCCCAGATTCCCCCGAGATCATCACGGTGAGGTCGGTCTGCATCAGCCGGGCGAGCACGCGATAGATCTCCTGCATGGCGGGCGAGCGCCCGACCAGCGGGATCGACTCGAAATCGTCCGCCTTCGCCGCCGGGCGCGTGCGCTCCTTCGGCTCCGACAAAGCGCGTCCGACGATGCCGATCAGCTCCTTGAGGTCGAACGGCTTCGGCAGATATTCGTAGGCGCCGCGCTCGGACGCGCGCACCGCCGTCATGAACGTGTTCTGCGCGCTCATGATGATGACTGGAAGCTCCGGCCGCACCTTCTTGATGCGCGGCAACAGGTCGAACGCGTTCTCGTCCGGCATCACGACGTCGGTGATGACGAGATCGCCCTCCCCTTGGCTGACCCAGCGCCACAGGGTTGCGGCATTGCTGGTCGAGCGCACCTCATAGCCGGCGCGCGACAGCGCTTGGTTGAGCACGGTGCGGATGGCCGCATCGTCATCGGCAACCAGAATGCTTCCAGCGGGCATTGGCATCCCTCTTTAGGCAGCGCCGCCCGGCTCGGCGTCGTCGCCCAAGAACATGGGCATCAGCACACGAAAGATGGTGCGTCGCGGTTGTGACTCGCATTCGATGATGCCGCCGTGATCGCCGATGATCTTGGACACCAGCGCGAGGCCGAGCCCCGAGCCGCTGGATTTCGTCGTCACGAACGGATCGAAGAGATGGGGCAACAGATCCTCCGGCACGCCAGGGCCGTTGTCCTTGACGCAGAATTCGAGCGGCAGCGATACGCGCGTCTTGCTGCCCGGAAGCGACAGCCGCACGCCCGGCCGAAATGCGCTCGACAGCTGGATCTCGCCATCGGTGGCGTTCTCGCCGATGGCCTCGGCCGCGTTCTTTACGAGGTTGAGAAACACCTGGATGAGTTGGTCGCGATTGGCGAGCACCGGCGGCAGCGACGGGTCGTAATCCTCGACGAACTTGATGTGGCGCGCGACGCCGGATTGGGTCAGGCGCTTCACGTGCTCGAGCACGACGTGGATATTGACCGGCTCGCGCTCGATCGGCCGCTCGTCGGTGAACACCTCCATGCGGTCGACCAGCTTCACGATGCGGTCGGCCTCGTCGCAGATCAGCCGCGTCAGGCCGCGGTCGTCGTCGCCGACCGACTGCTCCAGGAGCTGCGCCGCCCCGCGGATGCCCGAGAGCGGATTCTTGATCTCGTGGGCGAGCATGGCCGCCAGCGCGATGACCGAACGGGCGGCGCCGCGGTGGGTGAGCTGGCGATCCATCTTGTCGGCGATGGTGCGCTCCTGCAGCATCACCACCACGTGGTCCAGGCGCTCGGGCAAGGGCGCCACGTAGAGGTCGACCAGGCGTTCGCCCGGGTTGCGCGGCGTGCCGAGATCGACCTTGTATTCGTTGACCGCCGCCCCCCGCGCGCGAACCTGGTCGATGAGCGAGAGCAACGGGCTGCCGAACGGCACCAGATCGCACAGCCGATGCCGACGCAGCAGCGGCAGCGAGGCTTCGAAAAACGACTCGGCCGCGGCATTGGCGTTCGCAACCCGCCCGTCGGCCGAAACCATGATGACGGGATGCGGCAGCGCGTCGAGGAGGGCGTCGGCCGTGCCCGACGGCAGCGTGGGCATGGGCTCGGGCCGGCTCATGCCGCTTTCCTCACGCTCGCATGTTCCGTTTGACGCGTGTGCCACGGCGAACACGTCTCTTCGACGGTTGCTGTTTCTTTGACGGACGCCGCGGCGGCGAAGGCGGCATAGGCGGCGGCAAGATGGCGATGCACCACCGCCGGCTCGTCGGCCGTGAGCACCCGCTGGCGATGAACTTTGAGCAGAGCATCGGATGCGCGCGCGGTCTCCGCCGCGGCATCGAGCGCCCAGCCGAGGTGCTTGCGCGCATGGCGAACACCGACCGCGCAGCCGTGATGCGAGAGCGTCTCCTCGTAGAGGCCGTGAATCATGGCGAGCTGGGTCGCGAGCGCCGGCGTGCCTTCGCGCCGGCCGCCAGTGAGCCGACGGCCGATTTGTCCGGGCAGCCAGGGACGGCCCCTCGCCCCGCGTCCGATCATCACCACGTCGGCACCGGAGGCCGCTAACGCCGCCAGCGCATCCTCGTAGCTGCTGATATCGCCGTTCACGACAACCGGAATCGATACACTGTCTTTGACCGCGCGCACCGCGGCCCAATCGGCGCGGCCCTGGTAGAACTGGCAGCGCGTTCGCCCGTGCACGGTGATCAATTGCACGCCGGCTTCCTGCGCGCGGCGGGCGAGCGCGGGCGCATTGATGCTGCGCTCGTCCCATCCAAGCCGCATTTTGAGCGTCACCGGGACGGACACCGCACCGACCGTGGCCTCGATCAGCGACAGCGCGTGGTCGAGGTCGCGCATGAGCGCCGAGCCCGACTGCCCGCCGGTCACCTGCCGCGCCGGACAACCCATATTGATGTCGATGATGGCGGCGCCGGCGGCCTCGGCCACACGCGCGCCCTCGCCCATCCAGCGCGCCTCGCAGCCGGCCAACTGCACCACATGGGCGCCGACGCCGGGAGCCTCCGCCCGCAGCAGCGCATCCGGGCGGCCCCCGGCCAGGGCCTCGCTTGCCGTCATTTCCGACACCACCAGCCCGGCTCCCAGCCGAGCAACCAGCCGCCGAAACGGCGCATCGGTCACTCCGGACATCGGCGCCAAAATCACCGGCGTCGGCAGCACGACGTTGCCGATCATAGTTGGCTGATGGCGGATAAGGCTCGTAAGCGAAGGCACTTAACTTTCCTGCACACGAAATAGGCGATGACCCGAGGTTGCATAGAGTTTAGCCAATTGCCCGAGGTGCGCAAGTGCTGCACTGCAAAAATCCCCGTTTTGCTTATAGCGGCGGGCGGGGCACCCAGGATCTGGGTTTGCGGCTCGGCCAGGACGCGCTAAAGCCATGAGCTAACGTCATCTTTCGGATCGCGGGATATGGCAGATCGGGTTGCAGCCGTGGTCGTGGCAGGTGGTCGCGGGCTGCGCGCCGGAGGAGATTTGCCCAAGCAATATCGCCTCCTTCTGGGCGAGCCGGTGATCCGGCCGAGCCTTGCCGCCTTCGCTCGCCATCAAGGCATTTGTGCAGTGCAGCCGGTGATCCACCCCGACGACGCCGACCTGTTCCGGGAAGCGACCAAGGGCCTCGACTTGTTGCCGGCTGTGCCTGGCGGCGCGACGCGCCAAGCCTCGGTGCGCGCCGGCCTCGATGCCTTGGAGCGAGAGCATCCCGACCTCGTGCTGGTGCACGACGCCGCGCGGCCGTTCGTCTCGGACGCATTGATTGCGCGGGCGATCGCCGCCGCGTCCGCGAGCGGAGCGGCCATTCCGGCCATTGCCGTGTCGGACACGGTCAAGACCGTCGATGCCGCCGGTTGCGTGACCGGAACCATCGACCGCACGCATCTGCGCGTGGTGCAGACGCCGCAAGCCTTCGCCTTTTCCGCGTTGCGCGACGCTCACCAGCGGGCGAAAGCAGCGGGTCGCGACGACTTCACCGACGACGCCCAGCTGGTCGAATGGGCCGGGCTCAAGGTCGCGACCTTCGAGGGTGAGGCCGGCAACCTGAAGCTCACGACCAGCGCCGATTTCGTCCGCGCCGAGGCGGCCAAGCTCGCCGCCTTGAGCGACGTGCGCACGGGCTTCGGCTTCGACGTGCACGCATTCGGTGACGGCGATCACGTGATGCTGGGCGGCGTCCGCGTCTCCCACGGGCGCGGGTTGACCGGCCATTCCGACGCCGACGTAGTGCTACACGCGCTGGTCGACGCCATTCTCGGCGCGTTGGCGGAGGGCGACATCGGCGTTCACTTTCCGCCCACGGATCCGCAATGGCGCGGCGCCGCCTCCGACCGATTCCTGTCCTACGCGGTCGAGCGCGTCCGTTCGCGCGGCGGACGGATCGCGCATCTCGACGTCACCATTGTGTGCGAGGCGCCGCGGATCGGCCCGCATCGCGACGCCATCCGCGCGCGCATCGCCGAGATCGCTGCTCTACCGGTCGAGCGCGTCGGCGTGAAGGCGACCACGAGCGAGAAGATGGGATTTACCGGCCGCGGTGAAGGCATGGCGGCGTTCGCCAACGCGACCGTGCGCCTGCCCTGGAGCGGGTGAACGATGGATCCCGAGCTCATCGAGCGGGCGCGCACGTTGCTCGATCTTTGCCGGGCGAAGAAGCTGCGGATTGCCGCCGCGGAATCGTGCACCGGCGGGCTGGTGGCGGCAACCTTCACGGAGATCGCGGGCTCCTCCGACGTGTTCGAACGCGGCTTCGTCACCTACAGCAATGAAGCCAAGCAAACGATGCTCGGCGTGCCGGCGGCAACGCTGACAAGCCACGGCGCAGTCAGCCGCGAGACTGCGGAAGCGATGGCAAAAGGCGCGCTGGCGCATGCGCCGGTCGAGCTTGCGGTATCGATCACCGGGATCGCGGGGCCGGGTGGTGCGGTGGCAGGCAAGCCGGTCGGGCTCGTGCATTTTGCCGCCGCCGCGCGCAGCGGGGCGCTGATCCGGCGCGAGCGCCGATACGGGGACATCGGCCGCGCTCAGGTCCGCCGCGCCTCGGTGATCGAGGCGCTGGCGATGTTGAGCGAACTTGCCGCACTGGAGCCGCGGTAGCGAACGGCCGCATATCACCTTGCATAGACCACGTCGGCACGCCGCTCGAAGGCGGCGGCGAAGCGCCGGAAGGCTGCGTCGAACATCGCTCCCATGAGCAGGCCGAGCGTCCGGCTCTTGAATTCGTAGGAAATGAAAAATTCCACGGTGCAGGTGTGCTCGCCGGTGGGATGAAAGACCCAGCGGTTTTCCATCCGGCTGAACGGGCCTTCGAGGTATTCGACCAGGATCTGCAGATTGGACCGATCGAGCGTGACGCGGCTGGTGAAGGTCTCCTGCACGAACCGGTACGCCACGCTCATCTGCGCGAGCAGGATCTCGACGCCTTCCGGCTCGGGAATGCGCCTGCGCACCTTAAGCGAGCGGCACAGCGGGACGAATTCCGGATAGCGCTCCACGTCGGCCACGAGGTCGAACATGTGGCCGGCGGAGTGTCGCACGCGACGCGTGGTGGAAAATTGCGGCATCAAGCGGCTCCGACCGTAGCGAGAAAGCCATGCGCATCGCGATCGGTGCGCAGCCGAGCGATGCGCAGATGCCCGCCAAAGCGCTCGATCGCATTCACGATCCGCGGCCGATGTCTTTCCGGAAAATTCCAGATGTAGCGAAGGAACGGAACGTCGAACCGTTCCGGGCATGTTTTCGGCAAGTCCGGTCGGGTTCGGCCATATCCCGTCAGCGTACGCAGCAGGACCCGTCGCATGCAGATGGAGCGAGAATAGTCGAGCCAAACGAGCGTGTCGGCTCGCGGCATTCGAATGTCGTAGGTGTTGGAATAGTTTCCATCCATGATCCACTCGGGTGCTGCGGCAAGAGCGATCACCTGTTCGCGCCATTCCTCGCTATCCGGCAACTGCCAACCCGGACGCCAATAGTGAAAGTCGAGATGGATCAGAGGCAGCCCCGATGTTTCGGCCAGTGCCCGCGCCAACGTGGTCTTGCCCGCGCCGGGACAGCCGATGACCAGCACGCGGCGCATCGGTCGGTCAGGCGCGACCAGCCTGCGCCTCTCGCGCCGCCTTCAAGCGCGCGAAGTCCTCGCCCGCATGATGCGAGGAGCGGGTGAGCGGCGAGGACGAAACCATCAGAAAGCCCTTGGCGTAGGCGATCGTCTCGTAGGCCTTGAATTCGTCGGGCGGCACGAAGCGCTCGACCGGATGGTGCTTGCGCGTCGGCTGCAGGTATTGGCCGATAGTGAGGAAGTCGACATCGGCCGCGCGCAGGTCGTCCATGACCTGAAGGATTTCGTTGCGCTCCTCGCCCAGTCCGACCATGATGCCGGACTTGCTGAACATCGTGGGATCGATCTCCTTGACCTGCTGCAACAGCCGGATCGAGGCGAAGTAGCGCGCGCCCGGCCGCACGGTGAGATATTTCGACGGCACGGTCTCGAGATTGTGGTTGAACACGTCGGGCTTGGCGGCGACGACGGTCTCGATCGCGCCGTCCTTACGCAGGAAATCAGGGGTGAGCACCTCGATCGTTGTCGCCGGACACCGCGCGCGGATGGCACGAATGACGGCGGCAAAGTGCGCCGCGCCGCCGTCGCCGAGATCGTCGCGATCGACCGAGGTCACCACCACATGCTTGAGGCCGAGCTTCGCGGTCGCCTCGGCGACGCGCAGCGGCTCGTCGGCGTCGAGCGGACCAGGCACCCCGGTCTTCACGTTGCAGAAGGCGCAGGCGCGCGTGCAGGTGTCCCCCATGATCATGAAGGTCGCGTGCTTCTTGTCCCAGCACTCGCCGATATTGGGGCAGCCCGCCTCCTCGCACACGGTGTGCAGGCCATTGGCGCGCACGATCGCCTGGGTCTCGACATAGCCCTTCGATACCGGCGCCTTGACCCTGATCCAGTCGGGCTTTTTCAATTGCGGCGCGTCCGGCCGATGCGCCTTCTCCGGATGGCGCGGCCGCTGGCTGAGATCGAGAACGACGGTCATGGCAGTTAATTACGGACGCGGTGCAGCCGGCGCAAGCCGCATGTCCGCAATTCAGCGCCGGCATGCCCGCCAAGACCACTCTAATCGGCCCCTTCCATGGTGAAGCCGACCTTGAGCATCACCTGATAGTGGGCGATCTTGCCGTTTTCGACATGGCCGCGCGTCTGCATCACCTCGAACCATCGCAGATGTCGGATGGTCTCGCTGGCACGACCGATCGCGGTGCTAATGGCATCCTCGATCGAGGTTGGCGACGAGCCCACGAGCTCGATCACCTTGTAGATGTGCTCCGGCATGGCGGCCTCCTCGGGTTTTTGACCAAACACTTGTGCGGACATAGAGTTCCGGCCGTCGTCCTCTGCCGGGCATCACATGATTCACCGCCGCACCGTCGTTACCGGCCTTGCCGCGCTCGTTGTTCCGCGCACCGGCCGCGCGCAAGATTTTCCCACCCGAACCATCACCATTGTCGTGCCCTATCCTCCCGGCGGACCGATCGACGCCCTGGCCCGTGTGATCGCCCAGGACGGCGCGAACGAGTTGGGCCAGCCGATCGTGGTTGAGAACCGCCCGGGCGGATCGGGCATCATCGGCACGCAGGCGGTGGCGCGCGCCGAGCCCGATGGTCACACGCTAGTGCTCGGCACCAACCAGACCCATGCCACCAACCAAAGCCTGGTCAGGAATTGCCCATACGACGCTGCCAGGGATTTTGCGGCGGTCGCCGGTATTGCCGCCATGCCTCACGTGCTGGTGGTGCGCAACAGCCTCGCAGTCACGAGCGTGGGCGAGGTGGTCGCGATGGCGAAGGCGAAGCCCGGCGCTCTCACTTTCGGCTCGACCGGCAACGGCTCGGGCGCCCATCTCGCCGGCGAGCTGTTCAAGACCAAGGCCGGGATCGACATGCTGCACGTGCCCTTCAAGGGCCTCTCCCCCATGCTCACGGAGCTGCTGGCCGATCGTGTCGACATGAGCATCGCGCCGCTGCCGGGCCTCATCGGCCAGCAGATCGCGACAGGTGCGGTGCGTGCGCTCGCGGTCGCCCGCGCGCAGCGCCTGCCTCACCTTGCTTCCATGCTGACGTTCGCGGAAAGCGGCGTGCCGGGCGTAGAGGCCGACGCGTGGTCGGCGCTGTTCGCTCCAGCGCGGACACCACCCGCGGTCATCGAGCGTCTCTATCGCGCGATTGCCGCGGTGCTCGCGAAAGATACGGTGCGGGCAGCCATGGCGAAGCAAGGCATTCCCGCCGACCTCAAGAGCCCGGCCGAGGTGGCAGCCATGCTTCCGGGTGAAATCGCGAAATGGGCCGTCGTAATCAAGACGGCCAATCTGGCGGAGTGAGCGAGGCAGACGAAGAGTTCACGTCGTCACATCCAAGTTGAAAAAGCGCGCCGCATTGCGCCAAAGAATTTTGTCTTGGTCCGCTGCGGAGATCGCAAGCTCGTTTACGATGTCGATGTGCTCCTTGGGGTCGATCGGGACAGGGCCATAGTCGGTACCGAACATCACGCGATCGACGCCGAACACCTCCACCGCCTCGCGCACGTGCGGCGCCCAGAACCCCATGGTGTCGACGCAGAGCTTGGCAAGATAGTCGCTCGGCCGCTGTTTGCAGCGGATGACCGCACGCTCGGGCATGCCGTCGCAACCGAGTCGCCAGCCGAAATCGAGCCGGCCCATCACCGGCAGGAGCCCGCCGCCCATATGCGCGACCACGATCCGCAAGCGCTGATAGCGGTCGAACAGCCCCGACAAGATCATGCGCGCGAGCGCCATGGCGGTATCGAACGGCCGGCCCACCAGCTCGTCGAGCTTGTATTGATCCATCTGCTGGTCGTGCCCGATCGGCACCCGCGGCGGGTGGACGAAGATCGGCACCTGACGCGCTTGCGCCCATTCCCAGAATGGAAACGCGGCTTCATCGTCGATGAAGCGACCATGCCAGCTCGACGTGATCAAGAGGCCCTTGAAGCTGAGCGCGCCGAGACAGCGCTCGCCTTCCGCGAGATGACTTGGGTCGAGCGGATTGAGCGTGCCGAGACCCCAGTTCGATTGCGGGGCGCGCGCTACCACCTCGGCGACCTGATCATTGACGTGCTTGACTACGTCGATCGCCGGCCGTTTGGAGATGGCGGAGATCACCTCGGCCGCAAACGGATTGCTGATGAGGCGGCCGGTGATGCCGGCCTCGGCGCAGACCTCCTGCTGAAGGTCGAAGTCGTACATGTCGTGGTAGGCGACCGCGGGCAGGCCGCGATAATTGGTCACCGCATTCTTGCCGACGGGCACTCCCCGCAGCGCCTGCGCGACGCCGAACGGATCACCACGCGAGCGCAACGAGCAATGGGTGTGGATGTCGATGATGGGCATCGACGCTCAAATATTCAGCGCGCGCCCGTAGGCATCGAGCACGGCCTCCTTCATCATCTCCGACAACGTCGGGTGCGGGAAGACCGTATGCATGAGCTCTTCCTCGGTGGTCTCGAGGTTCATCGCCACCACGTAACCTTGGATGAGCTCGGTGACCTCGGCGCCCACCATGTGCGCGCCAAGGAGCGCACCGGTCTTGCGGTCGAAGATCACCTTGACGAGCCCCTGGTCTTCGCCGAGCGCGATCGCTTTGCCGTTGCCCACGAAGGGAAACCGGCCGACCCGGATGTCGAGCTTCTTCTCCTTCGCCGCCTGCTCGGTCAATCCCACCGAGGCGATCTGCGGCGAGCAGTAGGTGCAGCCCGGGATCAGGCGCTTGTCCATCGGGTGCGGGTGCAAGCCCTTGATCGCCTCGACGCAGATGACGCCTTCATGCTCGGCCTTGTGCGCGAGCAGCGGCGGCCCGGAGACGTCGCCGATGGCATAGATGCCCGGAACATTGGTGCGGTTGAGCGGATCGACCACGATGGCGCCGCGCTCAGTCTTCACCCCTAGCTTTTCGAGCCCCAGGTTCTCGATATTGCCGACGACGCCCACCGCGGAAATAACGCGCTCGGCCGCGACCGTTTGCTTGCCGCCCTTGCCGTCGTCGATGGTGGCGGTGACGCCATCCGCTTTCCTGTCGAGCTTAGTCACCTTGGCACCCGTGAGGATCTTGATGCCCTGCTTCTCGAATTGCTTGCGGGCGAAAGCGGCAATCTCGGCATCCTCGGCGGGAAGGATCTGGGGCAGGATTTCAACAACAGTCACCTCGGAGCCGAAGGTGCGGTAGAACGAGGCGAACTCGATGCCGATCGCACCCGAGCCGATCACCAGGAGCGATTTCGGGATGCGCTCCGGGATCATGGCCTCGAAATAGGTCCAGATCAGCTTCTTGTCGGGCTCGAGCCCGGGCAACACGCGCGGCCGCGCGCCGGTGGCGATGATGATGTGCTTGGCCTGGTAGCTGCCGGGCCCGAGGGCGCCCTTCGGCGCCTCGCTCTTGCTCGCCTTCACCGCGACCTTGCCGGGCGCTTCGATCGCCGCCTCGCCCCAGATCACGGCGACCTTGTTCTTGCGCATCAGGAAGCCGACGCCGTCGTTGAGGCGCTTGGAGACGGCGCGCGAGCGTTTGACCACCGCGCTTGGATCGTAACCGACCTTCTCGGCCGTGAGCCCATAGGCGCCGGGATGTTGCATGTAGTGGTAGATCTCGGCCGAGCGCAGCAGGGCCTTGGTCGGGATGCAGCCCCAGTTGAGGCAGATGCCGCCGAGATAATCGCGCTCGATGATGGCGGTGGAAAAGCCGAGCTGCGCCGCGCGGATTGCGGTGACGTAGCCGCCCGGCCCCGAGCCGATGATGATGATGTCGAAGGAATTTGCCACTTGCATCTCCGGAATTCACGCGGCGCCAATTTACCGTCCGTGCCCGCGCGCCGGGCGACAACGCCGCCTATTGCACCACCAGTTTGAGCTCCTCAACCATCGGCCTGACTTTCGCGATCTGCTCGCGCAGCATCTCACGCATTTCTTCCTGGCTCGAACCGGAAGGCTCGGCACCGACCTCGATCATCCTCTTCTGTACCTCCGGGTGCCGCGCCGCCGCCGCAATCTCCTGATGCAGGCGCGCGATCACCGGCTCGGGCGTACCCTTGGGGGCGAAGAAACCATTCCACCCCCGCAGATCGAGATTGGGAAAGCCGAGCTCGCGCGCGCTCGCCACCTCCGGCAGCGCCGCGGAGCGGTTGGTCACCGCCAACGCCTTGAGTGCGCCCGAGCGCACATGCTGCAGCGAGCTCGAAAGCTGGTCGCCGCCGAACTGGATTCGCCCGGACAGCATTTCCTGCACCAGCGGAGCGGCGCCGCGGAACGGCACGTGATCCATCTTGATGCCGGTGTCACGCTTGAGCACCTCGCCCATCAGGTTCATCACGCTGCCCGGACCGGTCGAGCCGTAGAACAGCGGCTCCTTGGTCTGTTTGGCGTATTCCACGAATTCCCTCAGGTCGCGTGCGGGAACGGATGGATGCGCCAGAAGCAGCAGCGGCACATAGGCTCCCACTGCGATCGGCGTGAAATCCTGCTCGATATCATGACGCGAACGCCCGACGAATTGCAGCGACGTCGTCGTGGTGGTGAAGGTGATATTGTGGAACAGAAGCGTGTAGCCGTCGGGAGCTGCCTTGGCGACCTG
>JBKPUA010000304.1:0-7175 GCA_046735815.1 Pseudomonadota bacterium | reverse complement strand
GCACATCGGGACGCCACGCTTCGACTTCTGGCTCGATATCGCGGTCAAGGCGTTCACCGCGGTCTGCGTGGCCGTCTTCACGTACCAGACATTGCTGGCGGCGCTGCGCCAGACGCAGGCGGGGGAGGTGTGGCTCGCCGGAACCATGTACCTGCCGGTCTGGCCCAGCCGCTGGCTGCTGCCGCTGTCCGGCGCGCTGATGGTGCTCCATCTCATTCTGCGCGTCATCGCGGAGGTTCTAGAGCGTGTCCCGTTCCTTCGGAATCGGGACACGGTCTAGGTTTTTTGAGTGGCGCATGTTCTTGGCGGCGAACCGGTGCCCACCCCGGATCGAGTCCGGGGCAGGCTTTCGCCGGAACATGCGCTAGCCGCGGTGCGGCGGTGACAAACTAACGGGCAGGGGCGGAGGGGTCGGGGCTATGGACGCGCTCACGCTGTCGCTGGTCAGCCTCGGCGGCATGCTGGTGCTGATTGCGTTGCGCGTGCCGATCGGGATCGCGATGGGCGCGGTCGCCTTCCTCGGCTTCTGGTATCTGCGCAACTTCAACGTCGCGCTCAGCGCGCTCAGCGATACACCGTTCGTCTTCGCCGCCAGCTGGGACCTCTCCGCCATCCCGATGTTCCTGCTGATGGGCGCCATCGCCGGCAATTCCGGCATCGGCACCACCCTGTTCCGCGCGGCGCATGCCTGGTTCGGCGCGCTGCCCGGCGGGCTTGCGGTCGCGACCAACTGGGCCTGCGCCGGCTTCGGCGCCGCCTCCGGATCGAGCGTGGCGGCGGCCGCCGTGATGGCGCGGCTCGCGGTGCCGGAAATGCTCAAGCACAAATACGACAAGGGGCTCGCCACCGGCGTCTGCGCCAGCGGCGGCACGCTCGACGCGCTCATCCCGCCCAGCATCACCTTCGTCATCTACGGCGTCTTCGCCGAGGTCTCGGTGCCCAAGCTGCTGATCGCCGGCATCCTCCCCGGCCTGCTGACCGCGGCGGTCTACATGCTCATGATCATGGCGCGCTGCTGGATCAATCCGACGCTGGCGCCGCCCGTCGCCTTCGCCGATCGCGCGGCGCTATGGCGCGAGCGACGCGACTCGCTCGCGGGGATCTGGCCGATCTTGGTGCTCATCATCGGCGTCATCGGCGGGCTCTATGCCGGCGTAGTCACGCCGACCGAAGGCGGGGCGGCCGGCGCTTTCCTCGCGGCCGTCATCGGTCTTGCGCAACGCAAATTGACGCTCGCGGGGTTTGTCGACGCGCTCCAGGACGCGATGGCGACCACCGCGCAGCTGTTCTTCGTCGGCATCGGCGCGATCCTGTACACGAAGTTTCTCGCGCTCGCCGGCACCGCCGACATGTTCAAGCAGGTGATCGGCGACTGGGCGCTCGATCCCTTGCTCCTGGTCGTTGCCGTGTCGATCGTCTATATCATCCTCGGCACGTTCATGGACCCGCTCGGGATGATCCTGCTCACCATTCCGGTGTTTGTGCCGATGTTCGCCGCGCTCGGTCTCGATCTGGTCTGGCTCGGGGTCCTGGTGGTCAAGTATATCGGGATCAGTCTGCTGACGCCGCCGGTCGGGTTCAACATCTACGTGGTGGCCAGCGCCACCGACAATTCGATTCCGCTGCAGACGATCTATCGGGGTTGCTACTGGTTTCTCGCCTGCGAGGTCGTGATCATGGCCTTGCTGATCGCATTTCCGCAAATTTCGCTGTTTCTGCCCAATCTGATGAGTTGACACCATATATTCTCTGCGTTTGATCCGTTCCGCGCGCCTCGGCGAAGCTTGAGGTGCCGGTCGCGTGGGCGCATCATGGGCACTAGTGTCCCGATTCCGAAGTTCGCACTTTTGCGGCAAGCGAAAACCAGTGGGAGCGCCATTGCGGATGTCGGATTCATTGCAGGCGGCGGAAATGCCCAAGCTCGATGCATTCGACGAAGAATTCGGCCAGGATCCGGTCGCTGTCGCAGGTGTGCGGCGACGCAAGATCGTCCGGCGGCTTGTCATGCTCGCCGTCGTCGTGCTCTGCGCCGGCGCCATCGCCGCGCTGGCATTCGCCTGGTCGAGCGCCGATGGGCGACTGCACCTGGAGCTGCAATCGATCGCCGCGCCGCGAACCGTCGCGCGTGAGGGTGCGGAGGAAGAGATCGATCGCCTCCGCCGCCGGATGGATGAGCTCGAAGGCGAGGTCCGCGAGCTCACGCAAGCCCGCCAGCAGGCGGACGACACCATCGCCGCCTTGCAGGCCGCCGAGAAGGAAACGCACAACCAGCCGCCGCCCATGCATTGGTACTCGAATCCAGCGGCGTTGAATCCGAGCATCGCGCATCAGTCCGAAGCAGGCGGAGTGGCGCTACCCTCGCCTCGGCCGACAACGCCCCGCCGCGACGCGCGCGATGCCCGCGGCCGGCAACCGCCCCCGGCCCCGCAGTAGCTAGTGGTGCGATTCCGAGGTTCGCCAACATTTGCGGCACGTTTTAATGCGAACTTCGGAATCAAGCACCACTAGCGACTCTATGATTCTAGTGCCCCTTTGAACCCGAAGTTCGCGGACTCGCGGCACGATGTGCGCGAACTTCGGGTTCGGGGCACTAGGTTGGCCCGTTGCCATTTTTGTGCCGTCGCGGCATGGTTTTTGGGCATGCGTGCGGAGCAGGTCGATGGCCGGGGAAAACTTGGTCAGGACGTTGCAAATTATCGGTGCGGCGTTGGGGATCCCCGCCGCGGCCGCGGGCAGCTATGCGGCCTACCAGAACTACTTTTCCACCGACGAGACCTGCCACAAGCTCCGGATCAATATCATCGCGGTCATGGAAAGGAACGTGGCGCCCGAGACCAAGCGCAGCCTGCTGCGCAAGGACGTCGCCGAGTTCGACAAAGTTTGTGGGGAGAGCGACCCCGATGCGCGCGCGATCTTCCAGGCGGCGCTCACGAGCACCGATCACGCCGCGACAACGGACGCCGGCCGTGGGCCAGCGGAGATGGCGGGTGCGCACGCCGAGTCGGTGTCATCGGCGTCGCACGCCACGCAGCCGGTGCAAGTCGGCATCTTCGGCGCGCCAGGCTCGCGCGAGCAACACGGCTGGGTCGCACTCAGCCGCCGAAAGTCGGACGCGTGGGTCCCGCACTTCAGCGGTTACGAGATTTCCGAAAGCTCGTTGCCGCCGGCTGGCACGGTGCTGAGCGCGAAGCTGATGCTGCCGGTGTGGTCGGAGCCGCAGGCGGGGACCAACGATCAGACCAAATTGCAAAGCCGGCTGCCCGCCGGCGCCTGCGTGCGCGTGCTTGCCACTCGCGGCGGAGTCAGTCGGCTGTGGGCCGAGGTCGCGCCAACATCCTGCTCCTGAACAGGAGCACTACAGAAGTTTGAGCTGCCGATCCGGCGGCCGGCGGCGCCCTCCCTCCATGGGCTGGTGCTTGATGAGCTCGTTCTCGATATCGCGCAGAAACGGCGAAGGCTCGAGCGTGTGCGGACGACCGCGCCAAAGCCGCTGCCGTGCGTGGCTGAGCAGCACCCGATCCTTGGCCCGGGTCATGCCGACATAGAACAGGCGGCGCTCTTCCGCCATCGCGGCCTCATCGCGCTCGTTCCAATAAAGCGGCAGCAGGCCGTCTTCGAGCCCGACGATGAATACGACTGCAAACTCGAGCCCCTTGGCGGCATGCAAGGTCAACAGCGACACGCGGTCGGCGCGCGCGTCGTGGAATTCGGCCTCGGTCGCGAGCGATGCCGCGTCGCAAAAGCGGGCACGATCGTTGCCGCAGCGCTCCGCGATGGCCGTGAACTGCGCCAAAGCCGTCGCAATGGCGATGCTATCGCTCGCACCGCGCGCAACAAGCCGCTCCGCGGCGGCGCGCAGGCCGTCGTGCAAGATCGTTGTCTCGGCGCCGTCGCCGAATTCCTGCAGCAGCGCGCGCACCGCCGGCGCCTCCATGAGCGGCGCATGGGAGTGCTTCTGATAGGGAATGCCGGAGCGGTCGAGCGCCTCGCACAGCGCGACCGATTGCGCATCGGTGCGGTAGAGCACGGCGAAATCCGCGAACGAGCAGTTGGTGGCAGGAGCGGGCTTGGCCCGACCGCTGTCGAGCGAGAAAAAATTGTGGCCTCCGATCATCTGTTCGATCGTCTTGACCACGAACTCGGCTTCGGCGCGTTCCGTCGGCGCCGTATGCACGGCGATGCGCTCGTGCATGTCGCGCACGATTTCGGCGATCGGCTCGCTGCCGCGCGACGCAATGACTTGCGTGGCGGCGGTCACGATGGTGCCGGTCGAGCGGTAGTTGCGAGCGAGATGCACGACCCGCGCCGCCGGATAATCGTGCCTGAAACGATCGAAGCAAGACGCGTCCGCGCCGCGAAAGCCGTAGATTGCCTGATTGGGGTCGCCGATGACGCACAGATTGCCGTCGGGCGGCGCCAGCAGCGTGAGAAGGCGATACTGCTGCTCGTCCACGTCCTGGAATTCGTCGACCGAAATCCAGCGGAAGCGGCTGCGGCAGCGCGCGGCGAGGTTTTCGACCGCCAGCAGGGCGCGCACGGCAAGCGCCACGAGGTCGTCGAAGTCGATCCAGTTGCGCAACGCCAGCGCGCGGCCATAGGCCGCCATGGCCTCTCCCGCCTCGGCGCCGGCCCAGCTCTGCGTGCGCTTCTCTTTGGAGATGGCGCGGATGAGCCGCTCGGCCTTTGGCTCGGTGAGCGCGAGCGTCTCGGCGAGCAGCGCGACGCGCTCCGCTTCGCCGGCGACGCGAAATCCGCGGGCGAGCCCGGCGGCGCCCGGCTGCTCGCGCAGGATTGCAAGTCCGAGCGAATGGAGGGTATGCACCTCGACCTGGGGCCCGGGCGCGGTCAGTAAACGCCCCAGCCGCTCGCGCATTTCGCCGGCGGCCCGGCGCGTGAACGTAATGGCGAGGCAGTTCTCCGCCGCCACCCCGCGCTCGGCGACGAGATGGGCCAGGCGATAGGTGAGGGTCCGGGTCTTCCCCGAGCCGGGCCCGGCGACGATCAGCAGCGGTCCGTCGAGAGCTTCCGCCGCCGCACGCTGATCATCGTCGAGCTCGGCCAGGATGTTGGGCGCCGGTACGCTCGGCGGCGGCGCTGTTCGCTGATCGGAGACGATCCGCAGCCGCGGCCGTGCGGGCTTAACGTTCTCGCGCTCGGCAACCGTCGGCTCCTTCGCCTCGCGCGGCTTGGCCGGCCGGGATGCCTTCGGTTGCGACACCGGCGCGTCGAACAGCGAACCGCCCGCGGTCAGCCGCTTGAGCTCGCTCTCCTCGAACAGCCGGATGACGCCGTATTCGCCGTCATAGCCTGCCTCGCGGATCACGCATCCGGCGCGCAGGCGGGTGATCGCCTCGGCCAAGAGCGTGGAGCTTGCGCGCGCGATGTCCTCGACCGCGACATCCTCCAGGATGGCGAGCTCGGCGCCGAGCTTGGCGATAGCCTGATCGTAGCTCGCCGTCACCGCGCGCGAAGCCACGCCGCTAGCGGCGAGCTCCGAGAGAATTTCGGGCAGCGGCACCAGGTTCGATACCGCGCCGGCGGTAGGCGGAGGCACTACCTGGGATTCGCTGCGGTCCGCCAGCGCCTCGATGCGATGCTCGACCCCGATGGTGACAGGCTCGCCGCAGACCGGACAGCGCCCGCCATGGGCGAGCGTCTCTTTGGGCGAGAGCCGCACCTCGCACTTGCGGTGGCCGTCGAGGTGGTACTTGCCCTCGTCAGGGAAGAACTCGACCGTGCCGACATAGCCGTGGCCGGTCCGAAGCGCATGCTCGATCGCGAAATAGTCGAGCTCGCAGTCGAACGTCGTCGCTTCCCGTCCGAGCTTGCCGGGCGAATGGGCGTCGGAATTGGAGGTGAGGCGGTAGCGGTCGAGGAACGACACCCGCCAGTTCATGGGCGGGTCGGAGGAAAGCCCAGTCTCCGCCGCGAAGATGTTGTCGGCGAGGTCGCCGTAGCATTCCACAATGGAGTCGAAGCCCGACTGCGATCCCAGCGCCGCGAACCATGGCGTCCAGATATGGGCGGGAACGAGATAGACGTGCGGACCGGCTTCGAGCACGATCTCGATCAGGTCGCGGGAATCGAGGCCGAGAATCGGCCGGCCGTCGGAGGCGATATTGCCGATGCGGGCGAGCCGCGCCGAGATGCGATCGACGGTGTCGAAGTCGGGCGCGTAGATGAGGTGGTGGACTTTGCGAGTGCGCTCGCCCTTCTTGTAGATGGTCGAGATTTCGACCTCGAGCATGAAGCGCACCGGCGAGCGACATGAGGCCGGCAGCGTCTGCGCCACCGCGCGCTCGATGTCATCGCGCAGCCGATAGAGGCCGCCTTCGGCTGGGACGAGCTTCTGCTTGAGCTCGGCGCACCAAGCCGGATGGGTGAAGTCGCCGGTGGCGACGACACCGATGCCCTTGCGGCAGGCCCAGGCGGCGAGATGCTCGAGATCGAGATCCCGGCTCGTGGCGCGCGAATATTTCGAGTGGACGTGCAGGTCCGCGTGGAAGCGCATTCGGGCCACGCCTCGTTCGTCCGCCCCGCGCGGCAGCCCTGCCGGCGAATCCGGCGCCTCCATATAGGAAGTGATTCGCGGTCAAGCGGAAGAACGTCTGTGGACAAGTCCTCTTCGTCGCGGACGCGATGCAACGCGCAGCCGCGTCGCACCTTCAGATGCGAAAACGAGCATTTCCGAAGCATCGTCGCTGGTTGGCCAGTCTCGCGTCATCGACGCTTTTGTGACCGCCATCACATCCCTGGCATGCGCTGGTCCGTACCTTCGACAGCGTGAGGGGCGCTTGGCGCTCGACGAGATCCAGGGAGAGAACGATGCGGTTCACGGTCGAGAAGTCGATGTTCAAGACGGTCGCGGTCGTTGTCGCGATCTCTGCGGTGGTCGCCGTCATGCAGCTGCACCTGTGGCAGGCGCGTGCGAGCGGCGAACAGGCGGCAGCGGCAACCATGTCGTCGTTCATCCACGATCTGCATTTCAGCGGCTATCCCCAGCATCTGCCCATTCTGGTCGTCGAGAACCCGATCTGAGGCGCGAACGCGCTTCGAGAAGATCGCGCGGACGGCAAGCTCAGTTGGCTCTCTCCCTCTGCCGCCGCGTGCCGGCCGATCTCGGGTGCCCCTGAGATCGGCCATTTCTTTGAGCGACTGGTGTCCCGATTCCGAAG
>JBKPUA010000303.1:0-9825 GCA_046735815.1 Pseudomonadota bacterium | reverse complement strand
TGAGCGAGACCGCATAGCCGATCCTGATGCTCTTGGGCGCCTCCGCGGCGAGCGCCGCCCACGCTGTCCCCAGCGATAGGGCGGCCGCGGCGAATGCCAGCCGGCCCGATTGCCACCTCATTGCTCCCTCCCTTTGTGATGTTTATCCAACTGCCAGCGTATATAGCCCACCGGGAGTGGGCAAGATTGCCCACCGTGTTCGCTCGCCCCAGCCACCACGCGAAATCTGTGGCGAAAGGTCGCTCAGATGAGTTGTGCAGGGCTGCCGTACTCCAGTCTCCACGCTCGACCGCGGGACTATCGACGCCGGCGCCCGATCCTTCGATGTACTTGCTGACATGTCAGGTCGGCCGCTAGTATCCAACTGGTTACTTATCGCACGTTCACCGTTCTATAAATACTGGAATGACCCAAGCACCCGCCGCACTGCCCGATCGCTTCCGCGACATCGAGCACCTCGAAGAGGTGATGACCACGCCGTCGGCGGCGCTGCGCGCCACGCTGGAGAAGCTCCCCGGCGACATCATCATTCTCGGCGTCGCCGGCAAGATCGGGCCGACCTTGGCCCGCGTCGCCAAGCGCGCGGCGCCCGGCAAGCGCGTGGTCGGCGTTGCCCGCTTCAGCGAGCAGCGCTCACGCGAAAAGCTCGAAGCCTTTGGCATCGAATGCATCGCGGCCGATCTGCTCGACCGCGTGGAGATCGAGGCGCTGCCGAAACTTGCCAATGTAGTGTTCATGGCCGGCCGCAAGTTCGGCTCCGCCGGCCACGAGGACCTCACCTGGGCCATGAACGCACACGTGCCGGCTCTGGTCGCCGAGGCTTTTGCGGGGTCGCGCATCGTCGCCTACTCGACGGGCTGCGTGTACCCCTACGTCAATGTCCTCCATGGCGGCGCAACGGAGGCAACCCCGGCAACGCCGCCGCCCGGCCCCTACGCCAATTCGTGCGTCGCGCGCGAGCAAATGTTCCGCTATTTCTCGCGCACGCGCGCCACGCCGGGGCGGATCATCCGGCTCAATTACGCGATCGACATGCGCTACGGCGTGCTGCACGACATCGCCACGCGCGTGCGTGCAAGCGAGCCGATCGATCTCACCGTCGGCCACGTCAACGTCATCTGGCAGGGCGATGCCAATGACATGGTGCTGCGTGCGTTCGACCATTGCACCGTGCCGTCGAGCCCGCTCAATGTCAGCGGCCCGGAGACCGTGAGCGTGCGCTGGCTGGCGGAAGCCTTCGGGGAGCGTCTCGGCAAGAAGCCGGTCTTCACCGGTAGCGAGGCGGCCGACGCGTGGCTCGTCAACACCGCCGAAGCGACGCGGCTGTTCGGCTATCCTGCCGTGCCGCTGGCAAGGCTCGTCGGTTGGACCGCCGATTGGGTCGGGCGGGGCCTGCCCAGCCTCGGCAAGGACACCCATTACGATACGCGCGATGGCAATTTCTGACCTGCGGCTCGCCGTCAAATCATCGCTGTCGGCGTCGGAGCTCGACGACGTCGGCGCACTGGTGCGCGAGGCGCGTTGGAATCAGCTGCCCGCGGATTGGCGCGTATTCATCGCGCTCGGTCGCGTCTACGCCGCCCATACCGATGCGGGCCGCATCGTCGCCACCACCGCGACCCTGCCCTATGGCGGCCGCTTCGCCTGGATCAGCATGGTGCTGGTCGCGGGCGAGTACCGCCGCCGTGGCTTGGCGACACGGCTGATGCGCTGGGCGATAGACGATCTCGCCGCCGCCGGCCTCGTGCCGGTGCTCGACGCGACGCCCGACGGCCGCGAGGTCTATCGCCGGCTCGGCTTCGAAGACTCCTGGGGCTTTCAACGCCTGATCTGTCGCGAGCAACGGAACGCGGCGGCAACGGTCCCAATACCCGCCGGTGTCACCATCAGGCCGCTGACCGGCGCGGACTGGCCGGCGCTGTGCGCCTTTGATGACGCGGCCTTCGGCGCCGAGCGCAGCGCGGTGCTCGCCGGCTTGCGCGGACGCCTGCCCGCAGCCGAGCTCGTCGCGGAGCGCGCGGGCAAGATCGCGGGCTTCCTGCTCGGCCGCGACGGCGTCCTCGCAGCGCAGCTGGGCCCGCTGATCGCCGACGACGACGCCACCGCATGCGCGCTCGCCGCGCGCGCGCTCGAGCGGGCGCAGGCTCCGCTGTTCGTCGATCTCGCCGACGGCAAGGCCGAGCTGCGTCGCTTTCTCGACGCCCGCGGCTTTGCCGCGGTGCGGCCCTTCACGCGCATGATCTACCGTTCATCGACGCGCTTCGACGATGCTGCGCGTACCTGCGCCGTGGTCGGGCCGGAATTCGGCTAAAGCCGCACCCGTAGCCCGGATGAAGCGAAGCGTAATCCGAGACGCCTTTCCCGCATTCCGCTTCGCTCCATGCGGGCTACAAATCTCCCGCCTTAATAAAGCTTGGGCGGATTGATCGGCGGCATCTTCACGTTCTTGTCGAGGAACGCGTTGGTATAGGCGTCTTTCACGTCGTAGGGCTTTTCCATCTTCAGATATTCGTCCACGAGCTTGTAGTCGTCGGCCATGCGCTTGTCGTCGTGCCAGCCGAGCGCCACCGTGCGCGAGGTGTCGTCGCTCATCAGGATGGTGACGAGGTGCCAGTTGTCGAGCTCATTCTGGTAGAGCAGCGCACCGTTGGCTTCGACCAGCGCCTTGATGCAGGGGTCCGGCGTCTTGGCGCATTCCGCGAACGCCTTCTGCGTGATCTTGACGAACTTGTCGGCCTTGTCCTGGTTGGCCTTGAGCCACGCGCCGTTGGCGATAATGGAATTGCCGTAGGGATTCACGCCTGCGTCCTTCCAGGCCAGGAAGCCCATGTCGCTGCCGAGCTCGCGCGCGAATACGTGGTGCAGATTGAAGAACGAGGTAGTCGCATCGATGGTCTTGGCCTTGAGCGCGCCGAGCTTGGCATTGGCGTCAATGTTGACCCAGGTCACCGAATTCGGATCAACGCCGACCTTCTTGGCGAGCGCCGGCCACATGGTGCGCGCGCCGTCGCCTGCGGGGTTGCCGATTTTCTTGCCGGCAAGATCCTTGACGCTCTGGGTGCCGGAGCTCTTGAGCCAATAAAGTCCCTGCGGCGAATTGGCGTAGACGTTCATCACGCCGACGGCATCCACACCCTTGCCGCGGAACAACAACACCCCGGCCATGTCGGAGAGACCGAGCTGCGATTGCCCGGCGCCTACCTTCTGCGCTGATGCCGCCGAGCCGCGGCCGGTCTCGAAGTCGACGTCGAGGCCGGCTTGCTTGTACCAGCCCATCTTCTGCGCATAGAAATACGGCGCGTGATCGCCGCCGGCGACCCAGTTGAGCGTGAAGGTGATCTTCTGCGCTGACGCCGGCGACGCGACGAGCGCGACCAGCGACGCGACAGCGATTGTCTTGATGATCCTCATACCGAGCTCCAATGTGGGGCGAGATGTCGGCGCATCGTTGTCGACGCGCGGCCACTCTTCGTGGTAACTGCCTAGTTACCGGGACGATAGGAGCGACCCCCTACCCTGTCAATCGATCCTAGGTCGACACGTTGACGCTCTCGATGCCGAATTCGAAACGGCGCACGCAGCCGCCGCGCCGGCGCGACCCTGACCGCACGCGCGAGGCCATCCTGATCGCTGCGCAGCATGAATTCGCGGCCAAGGGTCTCTCGGGCGGCCGCGTCGATGCTATCGCGCGCCGCGCGCGCGCCAACAAACGCATGATCTATCACTACTTCGGCAGCAAGGACGGGCTTTATCTCGCTGCGCTCGAGCGCGTCTACGCGGAGCTGCGCGGCACCGAACGCCGGCTCGACCTTGCGCATCTCGCGCCCGAGGCCGCCATTCGCCGCCTGGTAGAATTCAGCTTCGACTATTCCCGCCGGCATCCCGAGTTGATCAGCCTGATCAACAACGAGAACCTCCACGGCGCACGACACTTGCGGAAGTCGAAGAAGGTGCGCGAGCTGCACAGTCCATTTGTCGCGCTCATCGGCGACATCCTGCGCCGTGGCGTGACGCAAGGCGCCTTTCGCTCGGGTCTCGATCCGGTCGAGCTCTACATCACCATCGCCGCGCTCGGCTATTTCTATCTCTCCAACAATCGCACGCTCTCGACGATCTTCGGGCGCGACCTCGGCAGCCCGGCGGCCTGCCGGCGGCGCATGCGGCACAATGTCGACGTCATTCTTCATGCCATCCGGAAGTGATTGCATCGTTGACAGCGATTGGAGCTTCGCCACAATGTAACTGGCTGGTTACTTGAGAGTCTCGCATGGTATTGCGCTGGCAAGATTGGGAACCGCGGGTGCTGAATGCACTGCGCAAGGGGGTCGTGATCCCCGCCCATCCGCTCGCGCTCGACGCCGCACGCCGGCTCGACACCCGCCGCCAACGGGCGCTCACCCGCTACTACCTCGACGCCGGTGCCGGCGGCCTTGCGGTGGGCGTCCACACCACCCAGTTCGCCATCCGCGAAGCCGGACTGTTCAAGCCGGTGCTGGAGCTCGCCATGCGCGGTGCCGTCGAGCGGGCGCGCGAGCCACCGATCATGATCGCGGGCCTCTGCGGTCGCAGTGCGCAGGCGGTGCACGAGGCGCAGGTCGCACGTGGACTCGGCTATCACGCCGGGCTCCTATCGCTCCCGGCGCTCAAGGGCGCGAGCGAGGACGAGCTGATCGAGCACGCGCAGGCCGTCGCGCGAGAGATTCCGCTCGTCGGCTTCTACCTGCAGCCGGCGGTGGGCGGGCTCGTGCTGCCGGTGTCGTTCTGGCGCCGCTTTGCGGCGATCGAGAACGTGGTCGCCATCAAGATCGCGCCGTTCAACCGCTACCGCACCTTCGATGTCGTACGCGGCCTCGTCGAGGCGGGCGCCGCCGAGCGCGTCACGCTTTACACCGGCAACGACGATCACATCGTGCTCGACCTTCTCACCCCCTTCACCGTGACGTCAAACGGCCGCGCCACGACCGTGCGCATCAAAGGCGGGTTGCTCGGTCATTGGAGCGTGTGGGTCAAGCCGGCAGTGGAACTGCTCGAGCGCATTCACGCCGCGGTCGCAGCGAACGCAGTGCCCGCCGACCTGCTCGCGCTCGCCAACGAAATCACCGACTGCAACGCAGCGATCTTCGACGTGGCCAATGACTTCCGCGGCGTCATCGCCGGCTGTCATGAAGTTTTGCGCCGACAGGGATTGCTCGCGGGCACCTGGTGTCTCGATCCCAACGAGACCTTGAGTCCGGGACAGACGCAGGAGATCGATCGAATCCACGCCGCCTACCCGCACCTCAACGACGATGCGTTCGTGCGCGCCAATCTCGAACGTTGGCTGTCGTGAACGGAACCGCGTCCTTGCGCCATGCTCGGCGCAACTGGCTCGCGCGTGATGCTTGCCATACGATGCCTGCGTCCAAGCCGAAGGAGTAGAAGTTGGGAGGAAACCCGCTGCAACGCTATACGCTGGCCGTGCTGAGCCACGTCGGGCTGGTCGTGGCCTGGTATCTGTTCGTCAAGCTCGGCGAGGTGCCGAAATTCGTCATGCCCTCGCCGTACGAGACGGTGCATGCGCTGCTGGTTCCGAACTACCGCTGGCTCGAAAACATCGCGGTGACCGGCACCGAGATTTTCGGCGGCTTCATCCTGGCGGTCATCTTCGGCATCGGCGCGGCGCTGCTGTTCTCCTGGTTCCGCTCGTTGGAAATGATCGTCATGCCGCTGCTGGTCAGCCTCAACATGATTCCGAAAGTGGCGCTCGGTCCGCTGATCATCGTGTGGTTCAAATACGGCATCGGGCCGAATACCGTCATGGCGTTCGCGATCTGCTTCTTTCCGATCGTGCTCACTACGGCGCGTGGGCTGCGCGAGGTCGAACCCGATCTGCTCGACCTCGTGCGCACGCTCAAAGGCTCGCGCTGGCAGCTGTTCACCAAGATCCAGCTCCCAGGCGCGCTGCCTTACATTTTCTCCGGCATGAAAGTGGCGGCGATCCTGGCCGTCGCCGGTGCCATTGTGGGCGAGTTCCTCGGCTCCGACCGCGGTCTCGGCTATCTCATGCTGCAGGTGCAGGTGACGCTCGATACCGCCGCCATGTTCATGGCGGTGATCCTGATCACGCTGATCGGCGTCGTGCTCTATGGCATGGTGCTGGCGCTCGAGCGCGCGCTGGTCGTGCGCGACGCGCGCATTTCATGATAGCGAGCTTCGGCGCGAGCGATGGGCAACCCCTTCATCCACCTCGCCGGCGTGCAGAAGCTCTACCGCACGCGCGGGGCGGATTTTCTTGCGATCTCGGAAGCGACCTTCGATGTGGAGCCGGGCGAGCTGGTGTCGCTGGTCGGACCTTCCGGCTGCGGCAAGACCACGTTGCTCAAGATTCTCGCGGGCCTTCACTCGTTCGACTCCGGCGAGGTCACGATCGGCTCGCCAGCGCAGCCGTTCGATCCCGCGCGCGACATCGGCATGGTGTTCCAGCAGCCGCTGTTGCTGAAGTGGCGGCGAATACTCGACAACGTGCTGCTCCCGGCGGAGATCCTAGGTCTTCCCATGGCCGCGAGCCGCGCCCGTGCCCGCGACCTGCTCGCGCTTGTCGGGCTCGCCGGTAGCGAGGACAAATATCCCTATGAGCTTTCGGGCGGGATGCAGCAGCGCGCCGCCATCGCCCGCGCGCTCGTCCACGATCCCAAGCTCATCCTGATGGACGAGCCGTTCGGCGCGCTCGACGCGCTCACGCGCGAGAAGATGAACCTCGAGCTCCTGCGCATCTGGGAAGAGGCGAAGAAGACCATCGTGTTCGTCACCCACGGCATCACCGAGGCGGTGTTTCTCGGCACCCGGGTGATCGTGCTCACCGCCGGCCCGGCGCGCATGGCCGACAATTTCCGCGTCGAGCTGCCGCATCCGCGCACGCTCGAAATGAAGACCAGCGAGACTTTCGGCGAGTATACGAGGCGGATTTATCGGTTATTGGGGATGGAGTAGATGTCTCCTCCATCCGTGTGAAGGGAAGTATGAATGGCACAACATCGTCTCGGCATCATCATGAATGGCGTCACCGGACGCATGGGCATGAACCAGCACCTGATCCGTTCGATCGTGGCGATCCGCGCCCAGGGGGGCGTCGCGCTCAAGAACGGCGACACGGTCATGCCCGACCCGATCCTGGTCGGCCGTAACGAAGCCAAGCTTGAGCAACTGGCCAAGGCGAGCGGCGTCGCGCGCTGGACCACCGATCTCGACGCCGCGCTGGAGAATCCCGAGGACACGCTGTTCTTCGACGCAGCCACCACCAAGCTGCGCGCCAAGCTGCTGCGCAAGGCGATCGCGGCCGGCAAGGACATTTATTGCGAGAAGCCGATAGCCGAAGACCTCAAGGACGCGGTCGACGTTGCGCGCGCCGCCAAGAAGGCCGGCATCAAACACGGCGTAGTGCAGGACAAGCTCTTTCTTCCCGGCCTGCTCAAGCTCAAGACGCTGATCGATTCCGGATTCTTCGGGCGCATCCTCGCGGTGCGCGGCGAGTTCGGCTATTGGGTGTTCGAAGGTGACTGGCAGTCGGCGCAGCGGCCGTCGTGGAACTATCGCAAGAAGGACGGCGGCGGCATCATCCTCGACATGCTTTGCCACTGGCGCTACGTGCTCGACAACCTGTTCGGCGAGGTGAAAAGCGTATCCTGTCTGGGCGCAACCCATATCCCCAAGCGCTGGGACGAGGACGGCAAACCCTACAACGCCGACGTCGACGACGCCGCCTATGCCACCTTCCAGCTCGGAAGCGGCACCATCGCGCACATCAACAGCTCCTGGTGCACGCGCGTGCGGCGCGACGATCTCGTCACCTTCCACGTCGACGGCACCCATGGCTCGGCGGTGGCCGGCCTGCAGAAATGCTGGAGCCAGGCGCGGGTAAACACGCCGCGGCCGGTGTGGAACCCGGACGTGCCGCAGGCGATCAAGTTCTTCGAGACCTGGAGCGAGGTGCCGGACAGCACCACCTACGACAACGGATTCAAGATGGAATGGGAGATGTTCATCCGCCACCTTGCCGAGGGCGCGCCGTTCAAATGGACGCTGGTCGAAGGCGCCAAGGGCGTGCAGCTCGCCGAAGCCGGGCTCAAGAGCTGGAAGGAACGGCGCTGGATCGACATCCCGCCGCTGAAGGTGTGAACTTTACTCGCTTCCTCAGGAGATCGGTGACTTGCCCACACTCAATCTTCCCATTGCTGCCGGCAAGCTTGCGCCTTACGCCACGCGGCCGCCGCGGCAATTTTCGGCAGCAAAGCCGCCGTTCAACCGCATCGCTTATGCCGCGGCGCATGTGGTCGCCGACCCGCTAGCGAATGGCGATCCTTGGCTCGATGCCGCTATCGATTGGGAACGCACCATCGCCTTTCGCCGCCATCTGTGGTCGCTCGGGCTCGGCGTGGCCGAGGCCATGGACACCGCGCAGCGCGGCATGGGCATCGATTGGCCCACCTCGCTCGAACTGATCCGTCGAACTCTCGACGCAGCGCGCGACTATCCCGGCGCGCTGATCGGCTCCGGCGCCGGCACCGACCATCTCGATCCCGACGGGCGCGTCACGCTCGACGACGTCATCCGCGCCTACGAGGAGCAATGTGCGGCGATCGAGAAGCTCGGCGGACGCATCGTGCTCATGGCAAGCCGCGCGCTGGTCAAGGCGGCGCGCAGCGGCGACGACTACGACAAGGTCTATGGCCGCATCCTCGCCCAAGTAAAGGAGCCGGTGATCATCCATTGGCTCGGCGAGATGTTCGATCCGGCGCTCGACGGCTATTGGGGGCACAAGGATCATGGCCAGGCCATGGACGTCGCCATCGACGTGATCACCGCCAATGCCGCCAAGGTCGACGGCGTGAAGATTTCACTGCTCGACAAGGACAAGGAGATCGCCATGCGCCGCCGGCTGCCGCAGGGCGTGCGCATGTACACCGGCGACGACTTCAACTATGCGGAGCTGATCGCCGGCGACACGCGCGGCTACTCCGACGCGCTGCTCGGCATCTTCGACGCCATCGCGCCGGCGGCGTCTGCCGCGCTTGGCGCATTGAGTCGTGGCGATGACAAGACCTTTCACGCGATCCTGACGCCGACGGTGCCGCTGTCGCGCCACATCTTCAAGGCGCCCACCCGCTTCTACAAGACCGGCGTGGTGTTCATGGCCTATCTCAACGGCCTGCAGGACCATTTCACGCTGGTCGGGGGCCAGGAGAGCGCGCGCTCGACGCTGCATCTCGCCGAGCTCTTTCGCCTCGCCGATGCCGCCGGCCTGCTCGCCGATCCCGAGCGCGCCGCAGCGCGCATGCGCTGCGTGATGGCGACGCGCGGCGTGGAGGCGTGATGCGCGACCTCACCAGCGACCGCTCGCTGCTCTCGATCAATTCGATGACGGTCAAGCCGTGGTCGCTCGAACAGCTCGTTGAAGGCTGCGCCCGAGCCGGCATCTCCGCGATCTCGCCCTGGCGCGACATCGTGCAGGCCTGCGGCGTGGAGCGGGCGGGGAAACTCATTCGCGCGCATGACATGACCGTCACCGGGTTATGCCGCGGCGGCATGTTTCCGGCTGCCGACGAGGCCGGGCGCCGCGCCGCGCTCGACGACAACCGCCGCGCCATCGACGAGGCGGCCGCGATCGGTGCGCAATGTCTCATTCTAGTGGTCGGCGGATTGCCTAAAGGCTCGCGCGATCTCGTCAGCGCGCGCCGCCAAGTGCGCGATGCGCTCGCCGCGCTACTTCCCTATGCGCGGCAGGCGCGCGTGCCGCTCGCGATCGAGCCGCTGCATCCCATGTTCGCCGCCGACCGCGCCTGCGTGAAC
>JBKPUA010000302.1:0-3658 GCA_046735815.1 Pseudomonadota bacterium | reverse complement strand
GCCCCACTTCTCGGTTTCCGCGGCGATGAGCGCGCCGAAGTCGGCGGGCGAGCCCACAAGCGGCGTGCCGCCAAATTCGGCCAGCCGCGCCTTGATCCTCGGATCGGCCAAGGCCGCGTTCGTCTCGCCGTTGAGCTTCTCGATGATGTCCGCTGGCGTGCCCCTGGGCGCGCCGAGCCCATACCAGGCGCTCGCCTCGTAGCCCGGCACGAACTCGCCGATCGCCGGGACATCCGGCAGCTCGTCCGAGCGCGCGGCGGTGGTCACCGCGAGCGCGCGCAGCTTTCCGGCCCGGATGTAGTCGGCCGCGGGCAGATTGCTGAACATCACCTGCACCTGCCCGGCGATGAGATCGCTGAGCGCGGGCGCGCCGCCGCGATAGGGCACGTGCACCAGGTCGACGCCCGTCATCAGCTTGAACAGCTCGCCAGCGAGCCGCGGCGAGCTGCCGCTCCCGGCCGACGCCATGTTGATCGTGCCGGGATGCGCCTTGGCATAGGCGATGAACGCGGGAACGGTCTTGGCCGGGAACGACGGATGCACCAGCATGACGAGGTGCGCGCGCGCAATGCCCGCGACCGGCGCGATGTCACGGATCAGATCGAAATCGAGCTTATAGAGCGTCGTGTTGACGGCGTGCGAAGTGCCGATCTGGAGCAGCGTGTAGCCGTCGGGCGGCGCGCGCACCACCGCCTCGGTGCTTATGGTGCCGCCGCCGCCCGGCCGGTTGTCCACAATGATAGGCTGGCCAAGCCGCTCCGAGAGCCATTGTCCGATCAGGCGCACGAGCAGGTCGCCGGTGCCGCCGGCCGCGAAGCCGACCACGACGCGAACGGGCCGCGCGGGATAGGCTTGCGCCATTGCCACGCGCGACACCGCCGACAGCACGGCAGCGCTCGCGGCGAACCGCAAGAACGCTCGGCGGGGAGGTGTCATGACCGCCCCCTTCCCTCCCCGTCTCGTTGGTCTAAGCCCGCGGCACGAGCTTGCCGGCGAGCACGGTCGCGGTCGGGAACAGCCGCTGACGGCCGACGCGAGTGCCTTTGTAGTTGTCGAGGAACTCGAACGTGCCTTCGCGCAACTCCATGATCGCCACGTCGGCGGGCGCGCCGATGTTGAGGGTACCGCGATCGTTGAACGAGGGAAACACGCGCGCCGCATTGCTGGTCGCCGCCGCAATGATCTGCGGGAGCGGCATGCCGAACATGATAAACTTCGACATGACGTTTGGCAGATCGACGACGCCGGTGGTGCGCGACATGACGTTCCAATCGGTCGAGAACGTGTCGGGCCAGAAGTCCTGCTTGGTTGCCTTCTCCACCGTGTCCCAGTCGAAGTGATCGACGACGCCGTTGCCGAAATCGAAGATGATGCCGCGGCGACGCGCGGCCAGCACCTCGGGAAAGAGGCGCCCACGCTCGTCGAGCAGGCTGTGCGGCGGGGGCGCGTAGATGTGGGTGACGATGTCGCCACGCTTGAGCAGCGCAAAAAGCGCGCGCAGCGGCGAGTAGTTCTGCCCCACATGGATCATGACCGGCAGATCGCCGGCCGCCGCCTGCGCGCGACGCAGCGCTTCGAGATCGTTCGCGCCGGCGACATTGGCAGAGAGGCGCGCCTTGACGCCGACGACGACGTCGCGGTTGCGGGCGATGGCGCCGCGAGCCAGATCTACGTCGGCGCGGGTGAGGTCGATCAGCTCTCCGGGTCCTCCGCCGGAGGCCACCCCGATACGCGAGATATTAACAAGGCAGCGGCCCATCTGCGGCGCTTGGCGCGCAACGGTGGCGATCGCATCAACGTTGTCGGCTCCGCCCGAGCCGGCATCGACCCAGGCGATGACGCCGTCCTGCAGGCACATGGGCGGACCTTCCTTGCTGCGCCCGGCATGGGTGTGGATGTCGATCAGGCCGGGGGTGACGAGCTTGCCGCGCGCATCGATCGTCTCGGCGGCATCACCGGCGATATTGGCCTCGACCGCCGCGATCTTGCCGCCGGCGACCGCCACGTCCCGAATGCCGTCGATCCCGGCCGAAGGATCGATGACGCGTCCGCCCCCGATGATCAGATCGTAGGCCAGCAATGCGGCGCCAGCGGCCGCGGCACAGACAAACTGCCGTCGGTTCATCATGGTCGTCTCTCCATTGCGCTAAAGCGCGTACTCAGCGCGTGCTGTTTCGGAGGCGCAGTGAGGCCGATTGGTCAGATGGATCGCGGCCCGCAATCAAGGACTGCGCGCCGACGGCGTCGACAAGCCGGAGTCGATCAGGCTTTCAGCTGGCGCGCTATGAATTCCTTGGCCACCTCGACCGCCTTGTCGGTCTGGGGACCCGGCTCCGCGACCCATTCGTGCACCGAGTTTTCGAACAGGCGATAGTCGCAGTCGCCGCCGGCGGCGCGGTAGGTCTTGGCGAATTTTTCCTGCACCTCCGGCAACACGTTGTCATCGAGCGCGCCCTGCATAATGAGGAACGGCACCAGGGTGACCTTCTCCTCGCGCTCGAGAATCTCCTGCGGGTTGGCTTCGTGGATCGTCTCCCACGGATGGAAGAACACCTTGTTGTTCTTCATCATGCTTTCGTTGCGGCGCCGCTCCGCGTTTTCATAGCGTGCAAAGGTGTTGCTGACCGGCGAGCGCATCGCAACATAGGCGACGGTGGCATCGACGTTCGGCGCGGCGGCAAGCGGAATTGAATTGTAGCGCGGATCGCGCGGACGCATCGCCAGGAGCTCGGCGACGTGACCGCCGCTGGAGGATGCGTAGACACCGATCTTCGAGGGGTCGCCGTTCCAGGTCGCGGCATTCGCCTTCAGCCAGCGCACGGACCAGTTGGCGTCCTGCACGCAGGCCGGATACGGCGCTTCGGGCGCCACCGTCATATCGACGGCGACCACCAGCAAGCCGCTCGAAGCCAGCGCGCGATCCATCGGCTCTTCGGCGAAACGGTCTTTTCGGTTCCACGCACCGCCGTGCAGATCGAGAACGGTCGGAAAAGGTCCCGGTCCTTTCGGCTGGTAAATCCGGGCCACCAGCATGCGGCCGGCGCCATTGCGCCGAAGCTCAACTTCGCTGACAGCTAGATCGAAGCGGGCGGCGGGGTCATAGGCGGGCGCGCCGGCGGCATGAGCGGCATCGGGCCAGAGCGTGCGCATGGCGGGCAGACCTGTCGCGCCCGCGGCGGCCATCAGTTCCAGAACATCACGCCGAACGAAAGTGCCCTTGCTCAAGTTCGCCTCCCTAAAAGCGATTTGTTGCCGCAATCATAGGCCCTCGGCAAACCCCCGCAATGGGGCTGTCGAGGCCGGCGGTATGAGCGGCGTCGGACGGGTCGCCGCGCCAAGCGTTAACCAGATCGGTCCGATCGATCTTTCGCCGCAATCAAAGTGCTTCCTTTCACACGCGTCGGGGGACGCGCGTTGCGGTTGGTCGCTGTGCCAAGGCGACGCGGGTAGGAGTGGGGAGCGTATTGGCTCACTTGGGGGTCCGCGCGATTCCATTCGGAATCGCCGCGATGTTCTTGGGGTTCGTCCTCAAATTACCTGGAACGCAGGCCGGTCCGGCAGATGCTGGATTGCCCGGTCCGAGCGTTTCCGTCTTCGGCACCATCCACCCGGACATCTTCCGGCTCCGGGCGCCGTTGGGATCGGAGCGCCCGGTCGC
>JBKPUA010000301.1:0-5417 GCA_046735815.1 Pseudomonadota bacterium | reverse complement strand
GGAATGGGTCGGCGGCCGGTCATATTTGACGGGGGCGCGCTGGCCCGACAGTGAAAGCTCGAACGCTCGCTCGCTCGCCGTAGTGTTGGTCATGAGCCCCTCGATATCCGTCTCCTGCGCAGCAGCCATGCCGGCGGCCGTCGATTTTGCGCCCGATTGGTGTTGCTCGATTGTCGTGCAGTTGGCAAGGAAGGTCGGCTCGATAGGAGCCCAAAGTCAAAACAACCAGGAAGCGTCCGAAGGCCGGGACCAAAATGCTCATGCCGAGAACGATCGAGGCCGGGGTCGAATCCCCGCTGGCCTGGCGGCGGCTCGCCGTCGCCGTGGCGCTGACCACCGTCGGCAGCGTCGGTATGTGGTCGGTGCCGGTGGTGCTGCCGGTGGTGCAGGTCGAATTCGGCGTCGCGCGCGCGGATGCTTCGCTGCCCTTCACGCTGACCATGCTCGGTTTCGCCTGCGGCGGCGTGGCGATGGGGCGGCTGTCGGATCGCTTCGGCATCGTGGCGCCCATCGTCTGCGGCGCGATCACGCTCGGCCTCGGCTTTATCGTCGCCGGCCTCGCCTCGAGCCTCATGCCATTCGCCCTCGTCTACGCCCTCATCGGGTTTGGAAGCTCCGCTACCTTCGGTCCGCTGATTGCCGATGTCTCACAGTGGTTCACGCGGCGGCGCGGGATCGCGGTCGCCATTGCTGCGGCCGGCAACTACGTCTCCGGCGCGATCTGGCCGCCGATCCTGCACCATTTCATCGCCGGCGAGGGTTGGCGCGCAACCCATTTCGGCGTCGGCGTGTTTTGCGTCGTCACCATGCTGCCAATGGTCCTAATGCTGCGGCATCCGGCGCCCGTGCATGACGTCGAATCGACGGACGTGTTCGCCGGGGATGGCCGGCGCGGCCTCGGCCTTTCGCCCAACGCGCTGCAAGCGGTGTTGTGCGTCGCCGGCTTGGCGTGCTGCGTGGCGATGGCGATGCCGCAGGTTCACATCGTCGCCTATTGCGGTGATCTCGGATACGGCGTGGCACGCGGCGCCGAGATGCTGTCGGTGATGCTGGCCTTCGGGATCGTCAGCCGCATCGCCTCGGGCTTCATCGCCGACCGCATCGGCGGCGTGGCCACCCTGCTGTTGAGTTCGGCACTGCAAGGGTTCGCATTGTTCCTCTACCTGCTGTTCGACGGCCTCGGATCGCTCTACGTCATCTCGGCGCTGTTCGGCCTGTTCCAGGGCGGCATCGTGCCGATGTACGCCATCATCGTGCGCGAATATTTTTCGCCGAAGGAAGCGGGCACCAGGCTCGGCATCGTGCTGATGGCGACCTTGTTCGGCATGGCGCTGGGCGGCTGGATGTCTGGCCTGATCTTCGACCTCACCGGCTCCTACCGGGCGGCATTCGCCAATGGCCTTGCCTGGAACCTGGTGAATGCGTTGATCGCGCTCTGGCTGCTGATGCGCCCGCGGCAGCGCGTTGCGGCCGCCTGAGCGCGGCTATTGCGCGCTCGCCACGGCGGGCACGGGCGACGCCGACTGGATCGCCACTTGCTGACTCAACGCCAGTTGCCAGCGGCCGTCGCGCAGCACCCAGACGCGCGCGTTGGTATAGGGCTTGCCGCCGCGATAGGGCGTGTGCTGGGAAATCATCAGCGCGCAAGTGGCGCCGAAGTCGTAGATGCGCATGGTGGTGACGGGATCGCCCGGCGCGCCGACGCCGGCCTCCTGCTGGAGTTTAGCGATGGCGACGCGCGCCGGCTTGTCGCGGATCGTGGTGTTGTTGATGATCATGAACTCGTCGGCGATGAAGCTCGCCCATTGCGCCGCATCCGGCTTCCATTCCAGCATCTTGGTCTTCTGCCAGGCGGCAAGGATGTCCTTGTCCATCGCGGTCTTCGGGGTGTAGGGCACCGTGCGGCAGGGATTGTCGCAATCGCCGGCGCCGGCGGCGCGCTCGACCGAAGCCTGCTGGCCGCTCGCGGCCACGGGCGTCTCCATCAGCGCGAATGCCTTCCAGCCGTGGCGGCGCTTGACGAAGACCCGCAGGAAGCGCGCGTCGTCGTGGCTGCCGCGCACGGTCAGCATCCGCCCGTAGAAATGGGTCTGCATGTCGCTGTCGCCGCGATTGGCGGCGGCAAGAGCGGGGAGCTCCTTGAGCGTCTCGCTCCTGGTGCGCGTTTTGCCCTCGGCATCGGTCCAGGTGAAGCGCCGGTCGAGCGACGCGCCGAGAGCCTTCTGGTCGCCCTTGGCGAGGTTAGCGAGGAAAGCGCTCTGGGCCTGTTTGGCCGCGTGCTCCTCGTCGACCGGGGCGGTGCGGCCGATGACGAGTGTGCCGGCGGCGACCGCCGCGACAGCGACGGCGGCAATCACGAGCGCGCGCATGGCGCAGCTCCGACCGGATGAAGGCGACGATGTGCGATCATGGCTCGGGCTTATAGTCCTCGCGCGGTTGGTTCGCGATCCTGATCAGAAGCTCGGCGTCCTGCCGATCCTTTTTCAGGAACGACGCGAATTCCGCAGGCGTTCCCGGCGCCGGCAGCACCGCCTGCTTCTCCAGATAGTCGACGAATTTCGGCTCGCGATAAAGCCTCACGAATGCGGCATTGAGCCTCTCCACAATTGGCTGGGACACCCCCTTGGGGGCGGCGAGGCCCCACCAACCGAAGGGCGGAAAATCGATCCCCGCCTCCGCCAGCGTCGGCACCTCGGGGGCGAGCGGCGAACGCCGCGCGGCGGCAACGGCCAGCGGCTTGATCTTGCCGGTTCCCATGAGCCCCAGGAAATTGCCCAGGCCCATCTTGGCGACCTGCAGCTCACCGGCAACCAAGGCCTGCGCGATCGGCCCGCCGCCGCGATAGGGGATGCCGACGATGTTCACGTTCCAGGTCTGGTTCATCCAGTTGAGAAACATCTCGGGGTTGGAGCCGGGTCCCAAAGTGCCGTAGTTGAGTGCGCGCGGATGCGCCTGTGCGTAGGCCTTGAGCTCGGCCGCGGTGTTGACGTTGAGCGCACTGTTCACGAACAGCGCCTCGACCAGGAGGTAGAGATTGGTGATCAGCGTGAAATCCTTGTCGGCGTCGTAAGGCAATTTGTTGAACATCAACGGATTGATGGACAATGTGTTGTGATAGACGAGGCAGAGCGTGTAGCCGTCAGGCGGCGCCTGGGCGCAGGCCTGCGCGCCCGGAATGCCGCTCGCGCCGCCCTTGTTTTCGATCACGAACGGCTGGCCGAGCCGCGGCGCCAATTCACTCGCCGTGGCGCGCATGATGACGTCGGTCACGCTGCCGGCCGCGATCGGCACGATCACGCGGATAGGCCGGTCGGGATAGGTCTCGGCGCCCGCCGCGAGCGCCGAGACCGAAGAGAGTGCGATGGCTGCCGCAAGCGCCGCGCACACGAGCGACGCCCGGGCGGCTCTCGCCACAGCTCCTCGCTTTGCCGGCATGATCACTTGAGCTGATCGGCGACTTTGTCGATGCCGGCCTTGACGCAGGCTTCGTCCTTGTCGCCGCCTGGAGCGCCGGAGACGCCGGCTGCGCCGATGACGTCCTCGCCGACCATGATCGGCAGCGCGCCGCGCGCGGTGGTGAAGCCGGTGAGATATTGCGCGCCCATCTGCGGATTCTTCTTCAGCCGGTCTTCCATCTCGCCGGAGGGAATGCGGAAAGTGCGCGACGTGTACGCCTTCTTGAAGCTGTTCTCCATGGTGTGCGGCCCGGTGCCGTCGCCGCGTATCTGCACGATCACTTCGCCATTGCGGCCGACGATCGTGGCCGACACGCGATAACCGTTCGCGGTGCAGGTGGCGATGGCGGTTTCCGCGATCGCCAGCGCGGTGCTCGCGGACAGGTCCTTGCGGGCGAGAAGCTGCGCGCTCGCGGGCGTCACCAATGCACAGGCCAGGCCGACGGCGGCCAGGCGATACGACACTACCGACATATGAAGTCCTCCCTTCGTGCTCGCGACCGCTCTGGTGCTCCCCGGCGGTCGACAAAAACAACCCTAGCCCATTTCAATCCATTTGTACGGGCCGCGACGCCTGCGTTTCGCCTCGACGCTCGCGATATGGTATCTGCGGCCTTAAGGCCGCGGGGTCGTCTCCGGGAAAACCGGTGCGAGATGGGCCCGTTAGTGCGCCCGTTAGTGCGTTGGAGCAGAGCGCCGTGATTGGAGTGGGCATTGTCGGCTGCAATTACGGGCGGACCGTGCTGCTGCCGGCGTTCCGCGCCGACCCGCGCTGCGAGGTGGTGGCGCTGGCGGGAACCGATGCGGCCCGCACCGCCGAGCTGGCGCGGGCGGCGAACGTCGCGCGTGGGTTCGGCGACTGGCGGGCGTTGGTCGAGGACCGCGCGGTCGCCGCGGTCGCCGTCGCGGTCCCGCCCAACCGTCAGCCCGAGGTCGCCTGCCGCGCGCTCGAGCTTGGAAAAGCGGTGTTCGTCGAGAAGCCGCTCGCCGCCGATCTCGCCGGGGCCAAAGCCATGCTCGAAGCCGCGCGCACGAGCGCGCAACCCGCGATCGTCGATTTCAATTTTCCCGAGCTGCCGACCTGGCGGCGCGCGAAGGAGATGCTGGACGGTGGCGCGGTCGGGCGGCTGCGCCACGTCGTCGTCACCTGGAACATCGAGAACAGGGCGACGCGGCTGCGGCTTGCGAGCTGGAAGACGCGGGGCGGCGGAGGCGGCGGGCTCCTGGGCAATTTCGTCTGCCATTGCTTCTACTACCTCGAATGGCTGTGCGGTCCGATCGCAGGCCTCGGCGGCCGCGTATTTCAGATGTCCGACGGCGACGCTGAGGCGAGCCTGGCGCTGGCGCTGGCGTTCGCGTCGGGCGCGGGTGCAAGCCTGCAGATGAGCTGCGCGTCCTTTCTCGGCTCCGGCCACCGCATCGAAATCTACGGCGAGGACGGCACCCTCATGCTCGCCAATCCCACTGCCGACTACTTCCGCGGCTTCGAGCTGATGCATGCGCGACGCGACGACGAGCGGCTGCAGACGATCGCGATCGCGGATCCTCACGACGATCCCTCCGCGGACTCCCGCATCGCGCCCGCGATGCGGCTGGTGCGCCGTTTTCTCGATGCCTGCGAGCGCGGTGCCTCGCCGTCGCCTAGCTTGGCGGACGGATATCGCGTGCAGTGCCTGATCGATGCAGCGCGCAGCGCGCACGTATCCGGGCGCTGGATCGACACCGCCCCGCCCGCGGAGGATCGCCCGTGAGCGCGCGCCGCATCCTGGTGACCGGCGGCTCCGGCTTCATCGGCTCGGCGCTGGTGAAGGCGCTGTTGCTTCAAGGCGAGGCGGTGCGCGTGCTCGACGACAATTCGCGCGGCGCCTTGCGCCGGCTGCATGAGGTCGAGCGCGACATCGAGTTCATCAACGGCGACATCCGCGACGCGGCCGCGGTGGAGGCAGCGCTGCGCGGCATCGA
>JBKPUA010000300.1:0-4219 GCA_046735815.1 Pseudomonadota bacterium | reverse complement strand
CCGCCGCTCACGTCCAGCCCAGCCGCTGCGTGATGGCGCGGCCCATCACCCAATCCTTGTCGCTGTCGCTCAGGAAGCTCAGCTCCTCGGTGAAATGGCTGACGCGCTGGCGGTAGCTCGCCTTGGCATACGAGTTGGTGAGGTCGGTGCCCCAATAGCTGCGCTGCGGGCCGTAGGCGTCGAACACGCGCTTGATGTGTCCGGCGACGTCGCGGAACGGGTAGGGCTCGCGTGAGATGCCGGGCGAGGCCGACAGCTTGACGCTGACATTCGGATACTTCGCGAGCGCGACGGTCTGCGCCAGCGCGTCGTCGAGCTTGTTCTCCTTGAGCAGCGCCGCCGACACGCCCATGTGGTCGAGGATCAAAGGCAGCCGCGGGTGCCTCTCGGCGATGGGGGCGAGCTTCGCGCTAATGCCGGGCGTGAAGCACATCACGGGAAGGCCGGCCTTTTCCGCCGCCGGCCAGAACCAGTCCGCGGTGCCGTCGGAGAGCCACGGGATCGTCTGATCGTTGTTGAAGGTCAAGCGCACGCCCACCATGCCGGGCTGCTCCTGCCATTTCGGCAGCAGCTCGGCCGACTTCGGGTCCTGCAGCGGGATGCGCCCCATGATGCGAAAGCGATTTGGATAGCGCTTGACCGCCTCGATCGCATAGTCGTTGCGATCGCCGGGCCAGGACGGCGGCACGATCACCGCGCGATCGACGCCGGCCTCGTCCATCATCGGCACCAGTCGCTCGATGGTGAAGGGCTCGGGCAGCTGCGGCTGCCGGCCCGGAACCCATTTCCAATCCGGCGTTTCCGCCTTCCACAGATGCACCTGGGCATCAACGATCATGCGTCTGTCGGCCTGCGCGGCCGCCTTCTGTGAGCCCTGCGCCGCCAGCACCGCGCTGGCGGCAAGTGTGCCGGTGATAAAGCCGCGTCGAGTCGGCATGGATCGATCCTCCCTCGCTGGCGGCATTCATTGGGCGACGCCGCCTTGCCGGCGCATTGTGCAACTTCGCGCCGCCGGTCACAACGGGACGAGGGGGAGGGCAATTGCATACGAGCCGACACAATAATGCGCTTCGCGGTCGTTGTGCTGGGTCCCGGCGCTTCGCTCCCCCGGCTCGCCGGGATCGCTCGGCCGGGACCCAGCGCAAAAAGTGCGAAGCAACATTCTCGTGCGTCGCGCCATATGCGATAACACCGCAAATGAACAAGGGAGGAGATCGTGCGCAATCTCACTCTGCTGCCGCTGCTTCTGTTGTCAGCGCTAGGCACCCCAGCACGACCCGAGCAAGCGGATCCCGTCACCGTCCTGACGAATGAGCTCAAGGCGCACGCGCCCGACAAATGGGAACTGCGCGTGCGCTGGCGCGACGGGCAATTGCTGGCCTCGGTTACGCCGTGGCCTTATCAGCAGGCGTTCGATCTCTGGTACGACACGCCGAAATTGATGGACGCGCTCGCGAGCCTGTGTCCGCGGCCGGGCGAGGAGATCTGGAAACTGATCGGCGCGGAGCAGGACGTCATCCTCGAGCCGACGGTGGGCGGAAAGAGCGCGGTCGAGGCGCGGGTGAATTGCCGCAAGGTCAACTGATTTGGTGCCATGTCCAAATCCCGCTTCCTGCTTGCCGGCGGCGTGCTCGTGATCGCGGCGCTTTCGGCTGATGCCGCTGCTCAGAACGCGCAAGCGCCGATCAATACGCTCAACGAGCTCGAGGCCGCGTTGCTCGCCTGCTGGGCTCCGCCGCCGCTCGACCAGTCACGCCCGGGGACGCAGATCACGGTGCTGTTGACCTTCAAACGCAATGGCGAGCTGTTCGGGCAGCCGCGGATCACGTTCGTTTCCCCGGAAGCATCCGAGGCGCAGCGCTCGGCCTATCGCACCGCGGTGGCGGAGATGCTCAAACGCTGCGCCTCCTTGCCCTTCAGCGAGAGCTTCGGAAATGCTTCCGCCGGCGCGCCGTTGACCATGCGTTTTGTCGACGATCGCGAGCAGCCCCGCAACTGATCGTCCGCTCTGGGCGCGCATCGGAACCGCGAGCTGTTTTTTTTCGCGCAGGCGCCGGCGGGAAGGCCGTTGTGGGGCCAAAACGCTCCCAGCACGGGCGGGATCTGCACCGATATTGCGAGGGCTTCGAAGGCCTTATTGGCCTGTTATCATTTTACCTCCTCAGATGCATTTAGTAGTTGACTACGTAACGCGAATGGGGTATCAAAGGCGCACTCTCCAAAACTGCGCGTGAAGGCCGGTTCGCTGCCGTGACGGCAGCGCGGGCGTCGCTTGATGCCGGCGCCGGCGCGACGCGCGCGGTCTGATCCGTTCCACAACAATTACTTTCCGTCGCCGCAGCGTGCCGTCCGCGCTGCGGCGCTGTCGTTTTCGGTGCCTCGATGTTCCTGACTGGCGCGCATCACGGGTGGGTGCGGCCGTGAGCACGCGCGCCCATTCGGACGAAAAGCCGGACCAGCAGCCGGATGAGAAGCGGAACGAAAAGTCGGACCCCAAGTGGTACGAGCAGGATCCAGTCTATCAAAACCTGACCCGGGTGCGCCGGCGTGCCTACTACGAAAGTCACAAGCTTTTCATCAACCGCAGGCGCCAGCACAAACGGGCGACCGACCCCGACTATCGCGACAAGGAGCGCGCCCGTCGCTACGGACTGACCTTGAAGGATTACCGCGCGATCGTGGCGCAGCAGGGCAACGCCTGCGCCATCTGCAGGCGGTCCGACCGGCCGCTGGTCGTCGATCATTGCCACGTCACCAAGAAGGTCCGTCGCCTCCTGTGCAACAAATGCAATGTCGGGCTCGGCTGTTTCAAGGACGATCCACGGCTGCTGCGGGCGGCGGCGGCGTATCTGGAGGCGGCGAGGGGCGCATATACGCTGTCATCTATCGCAGCTGCTCTCTCATCTATCGCAGCGTCGTCGTTCGGAGTTACTATGTCGCTCGTGAACGCGGCCCGCAAACGCGCCATCGAGGAGAAGCCATTGCAGGAGCTTGCAGCTTATTGGGGCTTGGCGGCGATCATTCTGGTTCCCATCGGCCTTGCGCTCATCGCCTGGCTGTTGCCGGGGAAAGACTGACGCGCGTCGCAGGGGCTGCGCTCCCGCTCCGCCCTCATCCTGCGCGCGCGCTTCAAAAATTTTCACACACACACTGGACTAGGGTGCGCGCGTCTCGAAGGATGGGGGCGGCCTCATGCTTCGAGACGCATCGCAACGCTCTCGCCATGCGCGCAACCTGCATCGGGTGCGCTCGTTGCGATGCTCCTCAGCATGAGGCCGATTGAGAGCACATAGCCGGGAGAGAGCCGCGCCAGGCTCAATCGATCTTGATGCCGACCGATTTGATGACGTGGCTCCATTTGGAGATTTCCGCTTTGAGCAGCTTCTCGAGCGCCGCGGGCGAAGAGCCCTCGGCGAGGTAGCCGCTTTGCGCCAGCTTGTCCTTGGTCGCCCGGTCGGCGAGCGCCTTATTGGTATCGGCGCTGATCTTGCGGACGATGTCAGGCGGGGTCTTCGCCGGAACGAACAACGCCTGCCAGGCCGTCACCTCGTAGCCAGGTACCGCTTCTGCGATGGTCGGCACATCCGGCGCGGCCGCGTCGCGCTTTGCCCCGCTGCTCGCCAGCACGCGAACCTGCCCCGAGCGCGCATAGGACAGCAACGTGCCGCTGCCGAAGTAGCAATCGATCCGGCCCGGAATGAGGTCGGCGAAGGCGGGGGAGGCGCCGCGATAGGGCACGTGCGTCATCTCGATGCCGGCCATCTGCAGGAACAACATCTCGGCCAGGAACGGCGCGCTGCCGGTGCCGGGCGATGCGATGGTGAGCTTGCCGGGACGCGACTTGGCATAGTCGATGAGCTCCTTGATCGAATGGGCCGGCGAGGAGTTCGGCACGAACACGAAATAGGCAAGCTCGGTCACCAGCGAGACCGGCGCAAAATCCGTGACGGGATCGTAGCTGAGCGAGCGATAGAGGCTGGTGTTCACCGCCAGCGAAGCGGTGCCGAACAGAATCGTGTAACCGTCGGGATCGGAGCGCGCCACGTATTCGTTGCCGATATTGGTGCCGGCGCCCGGTTTGTTCTCGACGACGACCTGCTGGCCCCAGATCTTCGAGAGATTTTCGCCCAGCATGCGCGCGACAATGTCGGTCGGCCCGCCCGCCGCGACCGGCACGATCAGGCGCACGGGCTTGTAGGGGAAATCGGCCGGCGACTGT
>JBKPUA010000299.1:0-7129 GCA_046735815.1 Pseudomonadota bacterium | reverse complement strand
CGCCCCAAGGGTTGTTGATGAGGATCAGGCCCGGTTTCTTGGCGCCGTATTTCTTGATCGCGTAGTCGACGAGTGCCACGTCGACCAGGTCGTCGACGGCGGAAACGCGAAACACGTAATTTTCGGCCGCGCCGTTCTGGGTGATCGGCGTACCCGCCGCCCACACTCCCATGAAAGGAGTCTTGGATTGGTTGGCGAACGGCACGATCGCGAGCGAGACCGGCGTGTCGAGGCCGCCGAAGAACGCCGCCACCTTCTCGCGCTGCACCAGCTCGCGCGCGGCGAGAACGCCCTTGGCCGGATTGCTCTCATCGTCGCGCGCCAGGAGCTCGACCTTCTTGCCGAGCACACCGCCCTTGGCATTGATCTCGTCGATGGCGAGCGAGAGCCCGCGCACGATCGCCTCGCCGGATTTGGCCGACTGGCCGGACATGGCGGCGACGAGGCCGAGCTTGAGCGTTTCCTGAGCATGGGCCGGAGCGAGGACCGCGAATGCCGCGGCCGAGGCCAAGACCAGCCGCGCGAGGGAGAGTTTGCGGGACATGGGAACCCCTGTGGTCGGTGAGCGATGCCGCTAAAACAGGCAAACCCTGTGCCAAACGTGGGCAGCCAATCCCAACTCAGAACTCGACGTCAAGCTCTTCCAACTCGTCGGGCTCCGCCTTGGCACCGGCGATCCATTCCTGCATGTGCGGCATGGCCATGATGGCCTCGCAATAGGCGGTGCAGCGGGGGTCGAGCTTGACGTCGTAGGTCAGGAAGCGTGTGACCACCGGGGCGTACATGGCGTCGGCCATGCAGGGTTTCTTGCCGAACAGATAGGGCCCGGTGGAATCGGCGAGGCATTCGCGCCAGATCGCGGCCACGCGGTCGATGTCGGCCTGTGCGCCGGCCCACACCTTGAAGCCCGGATAATGGGCCTTGAGATTCATCGGCAGCGCCGAGCGCAGATTGCTGAAGCCCGAATGCATCTCGCCGGCGACGGCGCGGCAATGGGCACGCGCGGCGCGATCGGCCGGCATCAGCCCGGCCTCGGGTTTGAGCTCGTGCAGGTATTCCGCAATCGCCAAGGTATCCCAGACCTTGACTCCGTCATGTCGCAGGCAGGGTACGAGAAATGACGGTGACAACAGCAAGAGCTCGGCCCGCGTCGAGGGATCGTCGCTGCGCGCCTGCTCCTCCTCGAAGTCGAGTCCCGCCATTTTGCACAAGAGCCAACCACGAAGGGACCACGAGCCGTAATTCTTGCTCGCGATAGTCAGCGTGGTGGCCATGAATATCCCCCTTCAGCGCGCGCACAGTCCAGCTTGCGTGGAAGCGGTCAACCCCGCCGCCCACGTCCTTGACCGCACCCCAGCAGCGGCCATGCGCGAAATTATCTCGCACCGCAGCATAAAATGCACTAGCCTTTTGCGGCTGGGAGCGACGCGTGCCGGCAAGCACAAAGGCGGGCGCGGCTCGGGGACGTTGGGGAATGCTCTATCAGGCGTACCTAGCCCATACCGATATCATGGTTCCGGTGCGCATCTGGGCGGGCAGCGCGCTGCGGGCGCTCGGCCAACCGCTGGCGGGCATTGCCGACAACGCCGTCCTGCGGAATCTCACCGCCGCCTACGAGCTCATCGCCCGCGGGGGACTGACCCACGCACGCCCGGCCTTCGGGATCGACGGCGTCACGGTCGGCAATCGCGAGGTGGCGGTGCATGAGCACGCGGCGCTGACGACGCCGTTCGGAACGCTGCTGCACTTCAAGAAGGACATCGACACCGCGCAGCCGCGGGTGCTGCTGGTGGCGCCGCTGTCGGGCCATTTCGCCACGCTGCTGCGCGGCACCGTGCGCACCATGCTGCCCGAGCACGACGTCTTCATCACCGATTGGCACAACGTGCGCGACGTGCCGGCGGCCGCCGGCCGCTTCGGTTTCGACGAGTATATCGACCATCTCATCCGCTTCCTGGAGACGATCGGTCCCGGCGCTCACATCATCGCGGTCTGCCAACCCTGCGTCGCGGCGCTGGTCGCGGCGGCGGTGATGGCGCAGAACGGCAATGCCGCGCAGCCGCGCAGCATGACCCTGATGGCGGGGCCGATCGACACCCGCGTCAACCCCACCAAGGTGAACAAGCTCGCCAATTCGCACCCGATCGATTGGTTCGAGCGCAATCTCATCGCCTCGGTGCCGTTGCGCTACCCCGGCGCCTTGCGGCGCGTCTATCCCGGCTTCGTGCAGCTCGCAGCGTTCATGACCATGAACATCGAGCGCCATCTCAAGGCCCATCGCGAACTCTACGACAACTTGGCGAAGGGCGAGCTCGAGAAGGCGCAGGTGACCAAGGCGTTCTACGACGAGTATTTCGCCGTGCTCGATCTCACCGCGGAATTCTATCTCGAGACCGTTCGCCTCGTTTTCCAGGAATGCGCCTTGCCGCTCGGCCAGCTCGATTGGCACGGCGAGCGGGTTGAGCCAAAGGCCATCCGGCGCACCATGCTTCTCACCGTCGAAGGCGAACGCGACGACATCTGCGCCGTCGGCCAGACCGCAGCCGCGCACGACCTCTGCACCGGGCTGCGCCCGTACCTCAAGCGCCACCACATGCAGGCCGGCGTCGGCCATTACGGCGTGTTCAGCGGCAACCGCTGGACCAACCAGATCTATCCGCTGGTGAAGAACGTCATTCTCGCCAGCGAGTGACTTACACAAATCGTCGGTACAGGCGCCGACCCGGGCCGACACAATAATGTGCTTCGCGCTTTTTGCGCTGGGTCCACGCAAGTCGGGCTTGCCCGACTTGCGCGTATTTAAGCGCTGATCTCGGGTAAACCCGAGATCAGGGTCTCGTTCCGCTCGCAAGGGCTCGCTGCACTCGCCCGGGACCCAGGACCACACGATCGCTGGGCCTTTGGCGACCCCTGGCAAACTGCATATGCGATAGCCCTGCCCGCCAAGCGGGGGAGGGGACGCTAGAGCCGCGTATCCAGCGTCCGCGATTGGCAAAACTGGCCCCGTTCTTGCTCCTGATCCACGGAAAAGGGCAGGCAACGGGAGGCTGCGGTGCCAGTGCGGACCATTGCGGCGGAGCCTGAGCCGCTCGCCGTCGACACCGGCCGGATGGCGCTGGTCATCATCGACATGCAGCGGGATTTCTTGGAGCCCGGCGGCTTCGGCGCGGCGCTCGGCAACGACGTTTCGCGCCTCAAGGCCGCCGTGGGTCCGTGTGCGCAGACGCTGGCGGCGGCACGGCGCGCGGGCATCCTGGTCATCCACACCCGCGAAGGGCACCGGCCCGATCTCACCGATGCGCCGCGGATCAAGGTCGAGCGTGGGGATCCGGCGCTGCGCATCGGCGCGCCCGGTCCGATGGGCCGCATCCTCGTGCGCGGCGAGCCCGGCCACGACATCATCCCGGAGCTCTATCCCGCACCGGGCGAGCCCGTGATCGACAAGCCGGGCAAGGGCGCCTTCTACCAGACCGACCTCGAGCTGATGCTCAAGAACCGCGGCATCGAAACGCTGCTGGTGTGCGGCGTCACCACCGAGGTCTGCGTCAACACCACCGTGCGCGAAGCCAACGACCGCGGCTTTCGCTGCATCGTGCTGTCCGACTGTTGCGCGTCCTATTTTCCGGAATTCCACGACATGGGTCTCAAGATGATCAAGGCCCAGGGCGGCATCTTCGGCTCCGTGTCGGCATCGGGGCCGGTGATCGCCGCACTGTCGGCAGCGTGAGGAGGACGTCATGACGGTAATCGCCTCCGAGACGAAACGTCCGGTGCTGTGGACGCCCGGAGACTGGAACGCCTTCTTCGGCTTCGGCACCAACATTCTCGTCAACATGCTCGTGCTCACGGGCCTGTTGCGGTTCGTGTTGAAGATGCCGGACTCGCTCGTGTTCGGCCGCATCCTGCCGGCGCTCGGCCTGATGATGTGCCTCTCGACGATGTACTACGCGTTTCTCGCCTATCGCCTCGCGCTCAGGACCGGCCGCAGCGACGTCTGCGCGCTGCCCTCGGGGGTGAGCGTGCCGCACATGTTCATCGTCACCTTCGTGATCATGTTGCCGATCACGCTTCGGACCAACGATCCGATCAAGGGCTGGGAAGCCGGTCTGGTCTGGGTGTTCTTCCAGAGCTTCATCCTGATGATCGGCGGCTTCATCGCGCCCTATATCCGCAAGATCACCCCGCGCGCGGCGCTGCTCGGGACGCTCGCCGGCGTGTCCGTCACGTTCATCTCCATGCGGCCGGCGCTCGAGATGTACATGACGCCGATCATCGGGCTCACCTGCTTCGCCATCATCCTCGTGAGCTGGTTCGGCGGGTTCAAATATCCCAAGGGCATTCCCGCCGGACTCGTCGCCATCGCGGTGGGCATGATCATCGCATGGGGCTCCAACCTGCTCGGCCTCGGCTACGGCGGATTGAGCCTCGCGGGCCTCGCCGGCGCGTTCACCCATTTCGGCTTCTCGGTGCCGATCCCTGCGATCGGACACGTGTTCTCGGGCTTCGAATTCCTCGGCATCATTCTGGTGACCGCCATCCCGTTCGGCATCTATGACCTGGTCGAGGCCATGGACAACGTGGAGAGCGCGGAGGCGGCGGGCGACGCCTATCCGACCACGCGCGTGCTCACCGCAGACGGCGTGGTGAGCCTGATCGGCTGCCTGATGGGCAACCCCTTCATCAACGCGGTCTATATCGGCCATCCCGGCTGGAAGGCGATGGGCGGGCGCATCGGCTATTCGGCGGCGACCGGGCTCATGGTGATCGTGCTGTCCTGGTTCGGCATCATCTCGGTGCTGCTGGCGCTCGTGCCGGTGGTCGCGATCTCGCCGATCCTGCTCTATATCGGCATGCTCATCGGCGCGCAGGCGTTCCAGACCACGCCGACCGCGCACGCGCCGGCGATCGTGCTGGCGCTCACGCCGCATCTCGCCGCTTGGTGCAAGACCTTGATGGACGGCGCGCTCGGGGCCGCCGGCACGACCGCGGCGGCGATCGGGTTCGAGAAGCTTGGGCAGGTGGGCGTGCTTTATCACGGGCTCGAGGTGCTGGGCGGCGGCTCGATTCTCACCGGCCTTGTGCTCGGCGCCGTCGGCGTGTTCGTGATCGAGAAGGAGTTCGAGAAGGCTGCGGCCTTCGCGCTGTCCGGCGCGGTGCTCACCTTCTTCGGCTTCATGCACGGCGAGTCGGTGGGGCTGGCGGTCACCCCGACGGTTGCGATCGCTTACGCCATCGTCGCCGCGTTTCTGTTCGGCTTGAGCCGTGTGCCGGCGATTGCCCCAGTGGCGCAAGTCGCGGGAGAGAAGGGCATGGTGGCCACGCCGGCGGAGTGATTCACTTTGCTGTCGTCCCCGCGAAAGCGGGGACCCAGTATTCGAGATGCCGCCGTGTGCGGCACGATGGGTCGCCGCTTACGCGCGGACGACAAGACCTTTAGTGCCTCACCCCAACTCCTCCGCCCGGCGCAGGCTGGCGATCATCGACACCCGCAGCAGATAGTCGTAGGTGCGCTGCTTGTCGGCTGCGATCTCGGCCAGGTTGCGGGCGAACTCGACGCCGTCGGATTCGAGGTTGCGCTTGTTCTGGATCGACTGCTTCTCGATGTATTCGAGCGTGACCAGCCGGCGCTGGCGGTCGTATCGCTGGAGCTCGCTCTCGGCTTGCCGGCCGTGCCAGACCTCGACCAGGCGCGAGGTCAAATTGATGGCGTCGTGGATGCCGCCGTTCATGCCCATGCCGCCGAGCGGATTGTTGATGTGGGCGGCATCGCCCATGAGAAATGTGCGTCCCTGCTGAAACGTCTTCGCCACCCGCTGGTGCACGTTGTAAAGCGTGACATGCGCCACCTCGTAGCGCGAAATCCCGGGCACGATGTTCGCCATGAGCGATTGCGCGAATTCGGCACTCAACGCGAGCTCGTCGCTTTCAGCCGCGGCGATCGGAAACATCACCCGACAGAGGCCGGGAATCTGCAACAGGAAGTGCCAGCGCTCGGGATCGGTCACGTAGCTCACCGCGACCAGGCCGGGAATGACGTTGCGGAAATCGAACGGCGTGCTCACGACCAAAAAGCGCTCCGGCCAGGTGAAACCGGGAAATTCGATGCCGGCCGAGCGCCGCACGTCGCTGCGCGCGCCGTCGGCGCCGATGAGGAAGCGACCCGATCGCGTCTCGGCGCGGCCTTTGCGTTCGAGGGTGACCGCCAGGTCCGTACCGTGCTGCGCGATGTTGCGCACGCGGCTGTCGAACCGCAGCTCGAAATTCGGTTCTCCGCGTAGCTGCTCGTACAAGATGCGCGTGAGCTTGGACTGCTCGCATTGCACCCGGTAGGGATGGGCTGTGACGTCGGCGATGGCGCCGAAATCGAACTGTCCCAGCACGCCCTGCGCCTTGCTGCGATATTGGAACGCCGGCGCCTTCAGGCCTTGCGCGATCAGCGGCTTCGCCGCCCCGAGGCGGTCGAGCATGTCGAGGGTAGGCGGATGAAAGGTCGAGGCGCGCGATTCTTCACTGAGATCGCTTCCGGCTTCGAATACAGTCACCGGCACGCCGCCACGCACGAGATTGGCGGCGGCGGTGAGGCCGACCGGCCCCGCACCGGCAATCAACACGCGCTCTTCAATGGCCATGGATTGACATGATCCTCCACCAGCCGTCATGCCCGCGCTCGTCGCGGGCATCCACGTCTTTGGCGCCTGCAACGCGCTGAAGACGTGGATGGCCGGGACAAGCCCGGCCATGACGCCGAATATGTGGTTCGATATGCCTTAAGCCAACCAATCTCGCAGGACAATCACTGGATCGGCTCGATGCCGGCTTTGGTGATGATCTCGCGCCACTTGATGATTTCGGCGGCGATGAACTTGCCGACTCCATCCGGCGTGAAGACGACCGCCTCGGCGCCCTGCTCGGTGTATTTTTCCCGCAACGCCGGATCCGACAGGGCGGCGCTGGTCTCTTGGTTGAGCTTGGCGACGATCGGCTGCGGCGTTCCCTTTGGCGCCAGCATCACGAACCATCCGGAGGCCTGGTAGTTCGGAAGTCCGGCTTCGGCGGTGGTCGGCACGTCGGGCAGCGCCGCCATGCGCTCCTTGCTCGCGACCGCGAGCGCCCGGGCGCCGCCGCTCTT
>JBKPUA010000298.1:0-14101 GCA_046735815.1 Pseudomonadota bacterium | reverse complement strand
GTTCTATCAATTGATCCATCAGGGCACACGGCTCATTCCCTGCGACTTCATCGCCTTCGCGCAGCCGCTCAACGCCCTCGGCCGCCATCACGACATGCTGCTGGCGAATGTATTCGCCCAGACCGAGGCGCTCGCGTTCGGGAAAACGCCCGAGCAGGTGAAGGCCGAAGGCACGCCCGATTGGCTCGTCCCGCATCGTGTCTTCGAAGGCAATCGACCGTCCAATACCATCCTGCTGGACCGCTTGACTCCGGCCGCGCTGGGCAAGCTGGTGGCGCTCTACGAGCACAGCGTCTTCACCCAAGGAACAATTTGGGACATCGACTCGTTCGATCAGTGGGGCGTCGAGCTCGGCAAGGTCTTGGCCCAGCGCATCATCCCGGAGCTCGAGAGCAAGACCGAGCCCAAGCTCGGCCACGACAGCTCGACCAACAACCTGATCCGCCGCTACCGCAAGCTCAAGGGCGCGATGTGACGACCGCAGTCAAGCTCGCTCCATCCATCCTCGCCGCCGACTTCGCCCGCCTGGGCGAGCAGGTGGCCGAGGCGGAGCGCGCGGGAGCGGACCGTATCCACGTTGACGTGATGGATGGGCATTTCGTGCCCAATATTTCCATGGGCGCGCCGATCATCGCGTCGCTCCGAAAGGTGACGCGGCTGCCGCTCGAGGCGCACCTAATGATCTCGAATCCGGATTTCTTCCTCGACGAGTTTGTCGCCGCCGGCGCGGACGCATTTCTTGTGCACTGGGAGGGCAACAACGATCTGTCGCGAACGGTGCAGCGCGTCAAATCGCTGGGAAAACGGGTCGGTGTCGCCATCAATCCGGCAACACCCGCGGCCGTGCTCGAAGAAATCATGCCCGACGTGGACCAAGTGCTGATCATGACGGTCAATCCCGGTTTTGGGCATCAGCATTTCCTCTACGGCACGCTCCCGAAGGTCACGCGGACGCGGGAGATGATCGATCGGATCAAACCCGGATGCAGCCTCGAAGTGGACGGCGGGATCGACGCGAAAACCGCCCCGCTGGCGGTTGCCACCGGCGCCGATGTGCTGGTGGCCGGATCGGCAGTTTTCAACGACGGCGAAAGCGTCAGCGCGGCCATGAAGCGGCTGCGGGCAGCAATCGAGCGCTAACGGAGAAGACATCATGCAGCTTGCGATGATCGGATTGGGCAGAATGGGCGCCAACATGGTGCGCCGACTCATCAAGGGTGGCCATGAGTGCGTCGTGTTCGACATGTCGCCGAAGGCGGTCGCCGATTTGACCAAGGACAAGGCGGTCGGGGCGAGCTCGCTCGCTGACCTGGTGCAAAAGCTTACGAAGCCGCGCGCGGTCTGGCTGATGGTTCCGGCGGCCGTCGTGGACGAGAGCATCGCTGCCATTGCGCCTCTGCTCGAGCGCGGCGACATCCTCATCGACGGCGGCAATTCGTACTACGTCGACGACATCCGGCGCGCTCGCGATCTCGCATCGAAGGGAATCAACTACGTGGATGTGGGAACCAGCGGCGGGGTCTGGGGGCTGGAGCGCGGTTACTGCATGATGATTGGCGGACCGGAGGCCGCCGTGCGGCATCTCGACCCGATCTTCAAGACGCTGGCGCCGGGCGAAGGCGACATCCCACCTACGCCCGGACGAGACAAGATCGGCGGCACCGCCGAGCTCGGTTACCTGCACTGCGGGCCGAACGGCGCCGGTCACTTCGTCAAGATGGTCCACAACGGCATCGAGTACGGCATCATGGCCGCCTACGCCGAAGGGCTGAGCATTCTGCGTCACGCCAATGTCGGCGAGCAGCAGCACGCGATCGACGCCGAAACAACGCCGTTGCGCGATCCGGAGCTTTATCGTTACGACCTCAATCTGCGCGACATCGCGGAGGTGTGGCGGCGCGGCAGCGTGATCGCATCCTGGCTGTTGGATCTCACGGCAACCGCGTTGACGAAGGATCCCACGCTCACCAACTTCGCCGGCAGAGTCTCCGACTCCGGAGAAGGGCGCTGGACCATCAAGGCCGCGATCGACGCCGCCGTGCCCGTGCCGGTGCTGTCGACCGCACTCTACCAGCGCTTCAGCTCGCGCGGCGAGGCGACGTTCGGCGACAAGCTCCTCTCCGCCATGCGCTATGAATTCGGTGGCCATGTGGAGAAGCCCGCGTCCTGAGCTGTGGCGCGCGCGCATAACGGCAGGTCGTGACGTGAAGATCGAAGTCTATCCGGATCAGGAGACCGTCGCCGGCAAAGCCGCGGCGATCATTGCCGCAGCCGGGCGCGAGGCCGTGACGTCGCACGGACGCTTCATCATGGCGGTCAGCGGCGGCCATACCCCGTGGGTGATGCTGCGCGCCTTGTGCGACGAGCAGCTTCCTTGGGGGCACGTGCACGTCGTGCAGGTGGACGAACGGGTCGCGCCGGCCGGCGATCCCGACCGCAACTTCACGCATCTGCGCGCAAGCCTGCTCGACCATGCGCCGCTCCTTCCCGATCATATTCATGCCATGCCGGTCGAAGCGCCTGACCTCGACCGCGCGGCTGCGCAATATACCGCGATGCTGCGGGATTTGGCGGACTCTCCGCCGGTGCTCGACCTCATCCATCTCGGACTCGGGCCCGATGGCCATACCGCGTCGCTGGTGCCTGGAGATCCGGTGCTCCATGTCACCGACGCGGACGTCGCGACAACCGAGCCCTATCAGGGGCGCCGTCGGATGACGTTGACCTTCCCGATCATCAACCGCTCCCGATTTGTCCTTTGGCTTGTGACCGGACGCGACAAGGCCGCAGCGCTGGTACGCCTGCGCGACGGCGATCAACTTATTCCAGCGTCGCGTGTGCAGCGGGATCGGGCGCTGGTCCTCGCCGATCGCGCGGCGGCCGAACAGCTCGGCAGCAACCAAAAATTGGAGGCGCAAAAATGAGTGCTGTCCCAAGCCCCGCCCCGACTTCGCCCCAAGCCATGACCGACGCGCAATTGGACCAATTGTCGATCAACTGCATTCGCACTTTGTCGATCGATGCGGTTCAGCAGGCCAAATCCGGACATCCAGGCACGCCGATGGCACTGGCGCCACTGGTCTACACGCTGTGGAACCGGGTGATGAACTTCGATCCACAGGATCCGATTTGGCCCAACCGCGATCGGTTCGTGCTCTCCAACGGCCATGCCTCGATGCTGCTGTGGTCGTTGCTTTATCTCACCGGCACCCGCGCCGTGAACGCCGAATACGAGCGACTCGGCGAACCCGCGGTTTCGCTCGACGATATTCGCCACTTCCGCCAGCTCGGCAGCAAGGCTCCCGGTCATCCCGAGTACCATCTGGTTTCGGGCGTGGAGGCCACGACCGGTCCCCTCGGACAAGGGGTGGCGACCAGCGCGGGGATGGCCATCGCCGAGGCGTGGCTGGCCAATCGCTACAATCGGCCCGATTTCGAGATCTTCGGCTACAACATTTATGCGGTGTGCGGCGATGGCGACATGATGGAAGGCGTCTCGTCAGAGGCCGCGTCGCTCGCCGGCCATCTCGCCCTCGATAACCTCTGCTGGATCTACGACAACAACCACATCACCATCGAAGGCAAGACCAGCATCACCTTCACCGAGGACATTGCCACCCGATTCCTGGCTTACGGGTGGAACGTGCTGCGCGTCGGCGACGCCAACGACATCGAGCGCATCGAGCACGCCCTGGAGGTCTTTCACCAGACCAAGGGCCGTCCGACCTTCATCATTCTGGACAGCCATATCGGCTACGGCTCACCGCACAAGCACGATACCGCGGCGGCGCACGGCGAGCCGCTGGGCGAGGAGGAGGTTCGGCTCACCAAGCGCGATTACGGCTGGCCCGAGGATGCCAAGTTTCTGGTGCCCGACGGGGTGCGCGAGCGCTTCGCCGCCGGGATCGGCGCGCGCGGCGCGCAGGCCCGCCGACGCTGGACCGAGCTCTTCGGCGCTTACCGCTCGAAATATCCGGATCTCGCGACCGAGATCGATCTGATGCAGCGCCGCGAGCTGCCGAAGGGATGGGATTCCGGGCTTCCGGTATTTCCGGCCGATGCCAAAGGGATCGCAGGGCGGGACGCGTCGGGCAAGGTGCTCAACGTGCTGGCGCAGAACATCCCCTGGTTCCTGGGTGGATCGGCGGATCTCGGCACCTCCAACAAGACCACACTGACCTTCGAGGGCGCGGGAGATTTCGAGCCCGGCAGTCGCGGCGGCAGGAACCTGCATTTCGGCATCCGCGAGCACGCGATGGCAGCCGCCGTCAACGGCCTCACCTTGTCGAAACTGCGCGCGTTCGGCGCGACGTTCTTCATCTTCAGTGACTATGCGCGGCCGGCCATTCGGCTGTCGGCCATCATGGAGCTGCCCACCATCTGGGTGTTTACCCACGACGCCATGGGGGATGGCGAGGACGGGCCGACGCACCAGCCGGTCGAGCAGCTCGCCTCCTTCCGTGCCGAGCCCGGCTTGGTGGTGCTGCGTCCCGCCGACGCCAACGAGGTGGTCGAGGCCTATCGCTACATCATGCAGCTTAAGCACCAGCCGGCAATGCTCGCGCTGTCGCGCCAGCCGCTCCCGACCTTGGACCGCAGCAAATATGCCTCCGCCGCCGGGGTCGCGCGCGGCGCCTATGTGCTCGCCGATCCGCCCGGCGGAAAGCCCGAGCTGATCCTCATCGCCTCCGGCAGCGAGGTCAGCCTCTGCGTCAACGCGCATGAGGAGTTGCTTGCCGAAGGCATTCGTGCGCGCGTGGTCTCGATGCCGTCGTGGGATATTTTCGAGCACCAAACGCAGGCCTATCGGGACAGCGTCCTGCCGCCCGACATTACGGCGCGGATCGCGGTCGAGCAGGCCTCGGCCTTCGGCTGGGAGCGCTACGTCGGCTGGTCCGGCCGGGTGATCGGGATGAAGGCGTTCGGCGCGTCGGCCCCGCTCAAGGAGCTGCAACGAAAATACGGGTTCGAGCCGGAGCGCGTGACCGAGGTCGCGAAAGAGCTGCTCGGCAGGAGCAAGAAAGCATGAAGGCCACTCATTTCGTTCAGTCGAGCTATTCCGCCGAGCCGGCAACCTCGCGAAGGCTGCCCACATGAGCGAGAAGGCCGAGATCGTCTTCCTTTTCGATGTCGACAATACCTTGCTCGACAACGATCGGGTGCAGGAGCATCTAAAGGAGCACCTCGCGCAGGAATATGGCGCTGCTGCTCGCGAGCGATACTGGGAGCTCTTCGAGGAGCTGAGAAACGAGCTTGGATACGCCGACTATCTCGGCGCCTTGGAGCGCTATCGGGACGAGGAGATGCATAACCCCGACGTGCTGCGCATGTCGGGCTGGCTGGTCGATTACCCCTTCGCCGAGCGGCTTTATCCCGGCGCGCTAGACGCGGTGAAGCATGTGCGGCAGTGGGGTCCGACCGTCATCCTGTCCGATGGCGATGCGGTGTTCCAGCCGCGCAAAGTAGAGCGCTCCGGCCTCTGGAAGGCGGTCGATGATCGTGTGCTCATCTACATCCACAAGGAGCGCGAGCTCGATGATGTCGAGCGTCTCTATCCGGCCAAGCACTACGTGCTCATCGACGACAAATTGCGCATCCTGGCCGCGGTGAAGAAGATCTGGGGTGAACGGGTTACCACGGTTTTTCCGAAGCAAGGCCACTACGCGCTCGATCCGCAAGCTGTAGCCGAGCATCCGCGGGCGGACATCGAGCTCGCGCATATCGGCGACTTGATGACTTTCGATTTGGCAGCATTCCTGAAGAAGTCCTAGCGAGGACCTGATCGGCAATGGTCGAAGAGAGCCCTCCCGAAAGCTCAGAACCAGCGGACCGTCCTACGCCCGCGCCAGGCGCGGCGCGCGCCCTGCCATGTCAAATCGCGATGAAGTCCGACGCGGCCGAGAGCACAGGCGTTCGGCCGATCGTCATTCTGGTGGGCCTCTCCGGCAGCGGCAAAACGACAATCGCGAACGCCATCGTCCAACGCCTCAACTGGCCTTTCGAGGAAGGCGACGACCTCTATTCGGCAGCAGCCCTCGCCAAGCTGCAGTCCGGCCATCCACCCGATGAACGCGACAGGTGGCCCTGGCTCGAGAAGGTTGCAGCATTGATCGATCAATGGCGACAGGTCGGTACGCCCGGCGTCATCGCCTGCTCGGCGCTGCGGCGCAGCTATCGCGATTTCCTGACCGACGGGCGACCGGAGGTGCGCGTGGTCTATCTGCGTGGGGACCGGACGCTGCTCGAGTCGCGCCTGGCCGCGCGAGCAGGGCCATTGCGACCGCCCAGCCTTCTCGACGGCCAACTGGATATCCTGGAGGAGCCGGATCCCGACGAAAATCCGATTCATGTCGACGTCAGCCGGCCGATCGAGGATGTCGTCGCGGACATCTTGCGCGAGCTCGATCCACAGCTTCCGACGGATCAATCGGCCGTCACCGCGCGGGCCGAGCAACCTTCCATCCGGCCGGACGTGCAGCGGGCAGGTCCGAGCATCGGCGCGGTGCCGAGTGGGGCGATAGAGACTTCCACAAGAGCCGACTCTCCGCTCGCCATCGAGGACTATGCCCTGATCGGCGATTGCAGGACGGCTGCCCTCGTTGGCCGCAACGGCTCCATCGACTGGCTGTGCTTGCCGCGCTTCGACAGCAACGCGTGTTTCGCCACTCTGCTCGGCACGTTCGAGCATGGACGATGGCGCATCTGTCCCGCCGATCCGAAGCCGCGGGTCACCCGCGCCTACCGCGGCGAGACGATGGTCCTGGAGACGGTGTTCGAGACTGCGGACGGCCGTGTCGCCTTGATCGATTTCATGCCGATCGGGCAAGCGAATTCGTCGGTCATCCGCCTGGTCAAGGGCGAACGCGGCAAGGTGGCGATGCGATTGCACCTGACGCTGCGGTTCGACTACGGCGCCACCGTGCCGTGGGTGACGCAGCTCGAGGACGGATCCGGGTTGAACGCCGTGGCCGGGCCGAGCCGGGTGGCGGTGCGTTCGCCGGTCGCGCTTCAGGGCAAGAATTTCGCGACCGTCGCCGAGTTCGATGTGGCCGAGGGCGAGTGCGTGCCGTTCGTGTTGACGCACGGCCCATCTCATCTGCCGCCGGCGGCCGCGCCGGATTGGCGCGCGGCGCTGCAGGAAACGGAATCGTTCTGGCGCGATTGGTCGGCCCGCTGCTGCTACACCGGCGCCTGGAGGGAGCAGGTACAGCGCTCCCTCTTGACCCTGAAGGCACTGAGCTATGCCGAGACCGGCGGCATCGTGGCGGCACCCACGACCTCGCTCCCGGAGCAGCTCGGCGGCGAGCGCAACTGGGACTATCGCTACTGCTGGCTGCGCGATGCGACCTTGACGCTGATGGCGTTGATGTCGGCGGGCTATCGCGAGGAGGCGCAGGCGTGGCGCCTCTGGCTCCAACGCAGCGTGGCGGGAAGTCCGCATCAGCTCCAGATCATGTACGGCTTGTCCGGCGAACGGCAGCTGCTGGAATGGGAAGTGCCGTGGCTGCCCGGCTACCAGGGCGCCGCGCCGGTGCGCATCGGCAACGCAGCCGCCGGTCAGCTCCAGCTCGATGTTTACGGCGAGGTGATGGACGCTATCTGTCAAGCGCGCAAGCACGGCCTTGCCCCCGCCGAATCGGCGTGGCCGCAGCAACAGCGGCTCATCGAGCACCTGGAGCGAATCTGGGAGCAACCGGACGAGGGAATTTGGGAAGTCAGGGGCGGCCGGCGCCACTTCACCTTCTCGAAGATCATGGCGTGGGTGGCGCTCGATCGCACGGTGCGCGATGCGGAGCAGTTCAAATTGCGGGCGCCGCTCGAGCGTTGGCGGCAACTGCGCGACCGCATGCACGCGACGATTTGCGAGCGAGGCTTCGACCGCGACCGCAACACGTTCACGCAAAGCTTCGGCAGCAGCGAGCTCGACGCGAGCCTGCTGCTGATGCCGATGATGGGGTTCCTGCCTCCCGACGACCCACGGGTGCGCGGCACAGTCGCCGCCATCGAGAAGGAGCTCGTCGTCGACGGCTTCGTGCTCCGCTATCGCACCAAGACCGGCGTCGATGGTCTGCCTCCCGGCGAGGGCGTATTTCTTCCCTGCAGCTTCTGGCTTGCCGACAATTACGCGCTGCAGAACCGCGACGCCGAAGCATCTGCCCTGTTCGAACGCCTGCTGTCGCTGAGAAACGACGTCGGCCTGCTCGCGGAAGAATACGATCCCCACGCGCGGCGGCTGGTCGGGAATTTCCCGCAGGCGTTCTCACATCTCGCGCTCATCGGAACCGCCTTGAGCCTGCACGATATCGGCCCCGCGCAGCAGCGCGGCCATGGCGCGCGGCCGAGCTCGTGATCTCGCTCTAGAGGCCAAGCGTGTGACGGCGTGCCATGACAACTACCACGATCGGAATCAACGGCATGGCGCATGTCATACTGACCGTGAGTCAATTCGCAGCGGCGCGGGCTTTCTACGGCAGGCTTTTGCCCGCTTTGGGCATGACGCCGGTCTGCGATACTGACAAGTTGTTCTATTGCGTAGGCGCTCGGACAGCGATCGGCATCCAGCCAACCGGGCCGGCGCATGCTGGCGACCGCTTCGTGCAAAGCCGGGTTGGCTTGCACCATCTCTGCCTGCGAGCCCGTTCGCGCGAAGACGTCCACCGCTTGCACGATCTGCTTCGGCAAATTGGGGCCACCATAATCCACGGCCCGCAAGAGGGAGCGTGGGCGCCGGGTTACTATTCGGTGCTGTTCGAGGACCCCGACGGCATCCGTCTGGAAGCAAACTTTGTCCCAGGCGCTGGCGTGCTTCAACCGGATGTAAAGTTCAATCCGGCAGCGGACTATTCGACTTGAGCCTTCGCTCGCAGAAAGGTCCTCAGCGGGCGGAAAGCGGACATCTCACTCGCGGCCCATCGTGTACAGTGGCTTAAAGCAGCCAAGGATAAGGCGCTTGGGATCGAACGGGATCTCACCCGAAACCTCAAAACGCTCGTCCTCGTGCATTCTTGCTTCGGCGGAATCGAGGGTCGCCTTGTCGGGCCACACTTGCCACGAGAAGACAATCTTCTCGCCATCCTTTGCATCCACGGCGCGGCGGAAGTCGGTATATTTGCCGCTGGGGACGTTATCCTCCCAAGAATCGACGATCTCGATGCATCCATATTCCCTAAAGATTGCCGCCCCGTTCTCGGCCCACTTGCGATAAGCCTCCATCTTTTCCTCGGGCACGGGAATCACGAATCCTGCGATGTACATGGTTCAGGCTCCTTGGATGATTCTGCGACCGTAACACAGAGCGGAGGCTCTTCGCGGCAAGAGAATATTCAGCGCCGGCAGCTCGCTCCAACATGGTTGGCGTCACGCGACCTCTGTGTTCGATTTCAGGGCAAGAAACGGAGTTTGGCTCGCTCGGTTCGAGCGTAAGTCTTCATTGCGATCATCGGCTGGTGCCGGTGGTCGTGACGGAACAAATCACGAGGAGCCATTCCAATGAGCAAGGAAGAAGATAACAAGGCGGTTGTCGGCCGCTGGTTTACCGAATTCTGGGGCAAGAGCGTCAATCTCGGAGTCGTCGACGAGATCGCCGCGCCGAACATGCTGCTCAAATATTCGCTGCATGAACCTCGCCGCGGCCGCGACGATATCAAGGCGTTCATGACCGATTTCCGTGCCGCATTCCCCGATCTCAATTTCTGGGGCACGGCGGATCTGATCGCCGAGGGCGACTATGTCGTCGGTCAGTGGGAAGGTGGTGGCACCCACACGGGTCCGGCCTTCAATGACTTCCTGATTGGCGGTCTCGCGGCTGCGACCGGCCGCAAGATGCACTTCACCGGCACCACGGTGCTGAAGGTGATCAATGGCAAGATCGTCGAGGAGATCGGCCTCGACGATGGCGTCACCGCGCTGACCCAGCTTGGGCTGATCAAGCCGGTCTGATCGAAGCAAGGCGCCGCGCGCCTGCCCACAGCGCGGCACACCCTGGATCGTCGAATGAGGTCCGGCCCCGGCGCGGGCCTCATTCGCTTTGGGCCATCCAAGTTAGTCGCCGCGCCTGCCTGGGCCGAGCGTCCGCGCGCTCGGACCTTACACGGCGCTACCGCGCGCTTGCCACCTCCGCTACCAGGGTTGCCACCCGGACACCAAAGGCTCTGGTGCCGAGCGGGCCGCCGAGGTCGCGCGTGCGCCATTGCGGTGTGGCGATGGCGCGGTCGAGCGCGTCCTCGATCGCCGCGGCCGCGCGCGTGAAGCGCTCGTCGGCGCGGCGCTCGCCGAGCCACGCGAGCAGCATCGCCGCCGAGCCGATCAGCGAAGCCGGATTGGCGCGATCCTGACCGGCGATGTCGGGCGCCGAGCCGTGCTGGGCCTGCGCCATGGCGTGCGCGCTGCCGGCATTGAGCGAGGCGGCGAGCCCTAGGCTGCCGCTGATCTCGGAGGCGAGATCGGACAGGATGTCGCCGAACATGTTGGTGGTGACGACCACGTCGAAGGCGGCGGCCTCGCGCACCAGCAGCGCCGCCATCGCGTCGATGATGCGCTCCTCATACTCTACCGCCGGAAACCACGAGGCCACCGCGCGCACGCTTTCGAGGAAAAGCCCGTCCGAGACCCGCAGCACGTTGGCTTTGTGCACCGCCGTCACCTTGTTGCGGCGCCGGCGCGCGAGCGCAAACGCGGTCTCTGCGATCCGCGTCGATCCCGTCCGGGTGATCTTGCGCACCGAGAGCGCGAGGTCGGGCGTCGGCATGAATTCGCCGGAACCCACGAACATGGAGCGATCGGCGTAGAAGCCCTCGGTGTTCTCGCGCGCGATAACGAGGTCGACCGGCGAGCCGCAGCGCGGCGGAAACCCGCCGCGACTGCGCGCGGGACGGATATTGGCAAACAGGTCGAGGCGCTTGCGCAACTCGCCCGACGGATTGAGCCCGCCTTGGGCGACCGGCGGATAGTCGTTGTGCGACACCGGCCCGAGGATCACGCCGTCGGCGGCCTGCGCCGCCGCCACCGCAGCTTCCGGCAGCGTTGTGCCCTGCGCGTCCAGGGCGGCGAGCCCAACCGCCACCGGCGTGAAGCTAAGCCCGAGCTTGAACATGCGCTCGGCCGCGCCCAAAACCTCCATGGTGGCGGCGATGATCTCCGGCCCGATGCCGTCGCCCGCCATGACGACGATCGAGACCGGCGCGGCTGCTGTGGCATTCATTGGCTGGACGCTAGCAAATCCGTGGCTGGTTGACGACCGATCGCGGGAATGCGCATCATCGCGCCGTCTTCGATCTCCCACCACCGCGATGGTCCTGCATGCAAGAACGCCATTCCCAGCCCGATCCCGTTGCCCAACCGGGCTCGGCCCACGACATCACCACCAAGCCGAGCGACCTGCTCAACCTGCATGAGCTCGTCGCCAAGGCGCGGCAGAACCTGAACCAGAACGATTGGGACTACATCGTCGGCGGCGCGGAATCGGAGACCACGCTGCGGCGCAACCGCATGGCGCTCGATACGATCGCCTTCCGCCCGCGGGTGCTGCGCGACGTCAGCAAGGTCGATGCCACGGTGAACGAGTTCGGCCGCCGGCTGCGCCTGCCGGTAGTGCTGGCGCCGGTCGGCTCGCTCGAGAGCTTTCACCCCGCCGGCGCGGAATCGGTGGTGCGCGCAACTGGCGAGTTCGGCGTCGGCCATATGCTCAGCTCCGTGTGCGATCCCGGGCTCGAGGACCTCGCCGCGGCGGCGCCCGATGCGCTGCGCCTCTATCAGCTCTACGTCCGCGGCGATGCCGCCTGGGTCGACGATCACGTCGAGCGTGCGATCGCGCACGGCTACAGCGCGTTCTGCCTCACCGTCGATACCGCCCACTACAGCCGGCGCGAGCGCGACATCGCCAAGCGCTTCGTGACCGCTGGACGTCGGCGCGTGCAGGGCCGCGCGTTCCAGGCCGGGCTCGACTGGCAGACCGTCAAGCGCATCAAGTCGAAGTTCAAGATTCCGCTCGCCATCAAGGGCGTCGCCACCGCCGAGGACACCGCGATCGCGCTCGATCATGGCGTCGAGTGGATCTACGTCTCCAATCACGGCGGTCGCCAGCTCGACCACGGCCGCGGCTCGCTCGACGTGTTGCCGGAGGTCGTCGACGCCGTCGCCGGCCGCGCCAAGATCATCGTCGACGGCTCGATCTGCCGCGGCACCGACATCGTCAAGGCGATCGCGACCGGCGCCAACCTCGTCGGCATGGGCCGCATGCAGTGCTATGCGCTCGCCGCCGGCGGCCACGCGGGCGTGGTGCGCCTGCTCGAGCTGCTCGAGGACGAGGTGCAGCGCTGCCTCGGCTTGCTCGGCGTGACGCGCTTCGCCGAGCTCGACCGCTCCTATCTGCACGCCGCCGCGCCGGCCAACGTCCCGCACGTGCTCAGCGCCTTCCCACTGCTCAAGATCGAAGATCACCGCTACTGACGCGTCGACCGCTGCGAATTTCTGCACTGATATTGGCAGAAGCCTGAATGAGTTATCCACGCGGTACGATCATGCTACCTTAAAACGCATTATGTAGTTGACTACGTAACGCAAATGGGGCATAAAGGCGCACTCTTCCAAAGTGTGCCTGGACCTCACTCATGCCGCCGCGGCTTGCTGCATGCCTCGGCGCACCGGGCCTATGTTCGGCGGCCCCGACGTGCACCACAACCAAAAGGACATGCTTCCAGCTCCTGCGGGGCGTCGCACCAGAATACCGTTGCCCTGTTTTCCGCCTGTTATTTACAGAGGGCGGTTGCCGCCGGAAGCGAGTTCAACCGAATCGACACACCATAGGAATGGATGCCACACAACCAATGCGTGTTCTAAAATGTCAGTCCGGTGCGGAACACCTCGATCGCGTAGAAATAGAGCTCGGCGTCCAGACAACGCTTGATGTTGTCGGCCGTGCGAAAGCCGTGCTGCTCGCCGGCGAAGAGGAAGTAGCCGACCGCGTTGCCCCTGCGCCGCAGCGCCTCGACCATGGCCTCGGCCTGGTTCGGCGGCACCACCGCGTCCTCGTCGCCCTGAAAGAAGATGACCGGCTTCGACAGTTGCTCGGCGTGATAGAGCGGCGAGCGCTCGCGATAGCGCGCTTCGTCCTGCGGATAGGGCCCGATCAGCCAATCGAGGTAACGCGACTCGAACTTGTGAGTATCGCGCGCGAGCGCCGCGATATCGCTGATGCCGTAATAGCTCGCGCCCCCTTGGAAGAAATCGCGGAACGTAAGGGCCGCGAGCGTGGTATAGCCGCCGGCGCTGCCGCCGCTGATGACGCAGCGCTTACCGTCGACGCGCTCTTGCTCGGCGAGAAACTTGGCGCCGTTGACGCAGTCGTCAACGTCGACGATGCCCCAGTTGCGATGCAGACGCTCGCGATAGGCGCGGCCGAAGCCGGTGCTGCCGCCGTAGTTCACGTCGAGCACGGCGATGCCGCGGCTGGTCCAGTATTGGATGCCGAGGTTCAGCGTGCTCGATGCCGCCGAGGTCGGCCCGCCGTGACACTTGACCAGGAGCGGCGGCTTCTCGTCCGGCGGCGGCGCATAGTCGGGATTGTGCGGCGGGTACAACAGGCCGAAGGCGGTGAGCCCGTCGGTGGTCGGGAATTCCACGCTCTCCACGCGGGTGAGATAATCAGCGATGCCCACATCCGCACGGTCGATGAGGTCGGTCGCTTTCTTCAATACGGTCCATCGACTGGAGGCGAGATCGAGCGCGACGATGCTGGGAGGCTGATCGGGAGCGCCGGCACGAAACACCGCGCGCTTGCCAGCGGCGCGCAGCGAGCCGAACTCGGTGTACGGCGTGCCGAACGGCGAGAGACTTCCGCGCGCAAGGTCCAACATCGCCAATCGGCTAAGCCCGCCCTGCGAATAGGCGCAGACGATGTGATTGGATCCCGCGAAGGCGTAGGTCGAGGCGCCGAGCAGCCATTGCGGCACGCCGAACTCCGCCGCCATCGGCGCGAGCGGGCGCGTCGCGCGGGTCGCAAGCTCGAAGCTGTAAAGATTCCACCAGCCGGAGCGATCGGACACGAACACGATCTTGTTGCCGTCGGGCGACCATTCCGGCTGAAAGATCGACTCCGCCGGAC
>JBKPUA010000297.1:0-18259 GCA_046735815.1 Pseudomonadota bacterium | reverse complement strand
CCGATCACCGCCGTCTGCGTCTGGTTGCGAACGAGCTCCAGCACGATGCGGGCCTGCATGGCGAGCTCCTTGGCCTGCCGGATCTGCGAGGCGGCGAGCCCTCCGTCGTAGATCGGCACATTGGCCTGCCCGATGATCGAGGCGATGTCGTTGCCCTTGGCGCTCAAGGTCGGGTCGTTCTCCCATTGCCGCTGCACGCTTCCTTGCACCGACAGGTTCGGCCACAGGCTGCTCTCGGCGATCTTGGTCCCGAGCTGGGCCACGTCGGTGTCGTACATCGCCGCCAGAATGGCAGGATGCTCCTTGCGGCTGATCGCCAGCGCCTCATCGCGACTGCGCGGCAGCAGTCTGTCGATGGGCTCGGCTGCCACCAGCCGGACCGGCTGCACGCCGATGACCTGGGCATAGATCGCTTGGCTGATGGCGTAGTTGACCTCGGCGGCGTTGAGGTCGGCGAGCCCGCGATTGAGCCGCGCCTCGGCCTGCGCAACGTCGGTCGGGGTGACGTCGCCGGCGTCGTACCGCCTGCGCGTGGTGGCGAGCGTCTCGCGCAGAAAGGTCACGTTGATGCGCTGCGCCTCGACCAAGCTCTGGTTGGCGATCACGTTGGTATAGGCGGTGACCGCGTCGAGCAGCACGCCCTGCTCGGTATTGCGCAAGGCTTCGCGACCGGAGCGCACCTGCGCCTCGGACTGGCGCACCGTATTGGCGGTCTTGAAGCCGTTGAACAAAGTCTGACTGACGGTGAGCCCGATCGTCCAGGTGCGCAGCGTGGCGGTCTGAATGGTGTTGTCGAAGAACAGCACGCGCACCTGCTGCAGGCCGCCGGTGAGGACGGCCATGATCTGGGGGCGGTAGCCGGCGAGCGCCTGCGGCACGCTCTCGTCGACCCCGCGCAGCCGCGCGCGCTCGGCACTGAGCTGCGGATTGTTCTGGTAGGTGCGCACCAATGCGTCCGCCAGCGTCTCCGCCCGCACCGCTGCCGGGGCCACTACGGCGAGATGTGCGGCTGCGAGCACGGTGCGGAAGCCGGCACGCTGCATGCGGCGCGTCGCAGCCGACCGAGCGCGGACGCACAGCCAACCGTTCGCACGCAAGACGCCGATCGCTACGCGCATCGACCAGATCCGGATTTCGATCGTTCGGCTTGAGCGGCCCCCAGCCCTCCAGCCGACCATTGCAGGTTCCACCGCCGGCCGCCAGTCGTTTCGCGGGTGGCCTGCGCGAGGCAATTAATCCCTTGAAATTGGCCCGGAAAATGGTGCGTATCGGGCGGCAACTTGCAAACGGCGGCGCCGGTTGACATCTGGCGGCCGGGGGGCTTTGTGTCGCGCCCGGCGCGCTGGCAGTAAGGGTGTCAAGCCCGCTTTGGGTCGGGACGCGCCGCAACTGCCGATATCGCGGGCTTTCCAACGGCCAAGGCACCCGGCCCGGCCCAAAGGCGCACCCGGGAGACCAGACTGGGTATGGGTAATCTCGTCCACGAGCGGCGGTTCACGGTCGAGTGGGGTCATTGCGATCCCGCCGGAATTGTGTTCAACAGCCGCTTCTTCGAGTTCTTCGATTGGAGCTCGTGGCTCCTGTTCGAGAAGGCGCTCGGAGTGCGCCCGAGCGAGCTCGCGAGCACTTTCGGCATCGTCGGCATTCCGCTGGTCGACGCCAAGGCTCGTTTCATCAAGCCGGCCAAGTTCAATGACGTGGCCGAGATCGCCTCGGAGGTCAGCAAGTTCCGGCGCTCGAGCTTCGAGGTCCAGCATCGCATCACCGTGGATGGCGAGCTCGCCGTCGAAGGCAGCGAGACGAGGGTGTGGGCCGGCCGCGATCCGAGCGATCCGCTGAAGTTGAAGGCCATGCCGGTTCCGGTCGGAATCATCGAGCGATTCCGCACGCAGGCGTAGAGGCTGGCAATCGTGCAAGACATTTCCGATCGTAGGTCTGGCGAGCCTCGTGCCCTTGGACGCATGTCCCAGAGCACGTCCGCCTCAGCGACTGAAAGCCTGGCGCTCGGGTTCGAGCTTCGCTTCGCCGACCTCTATCACCGCGACGGCCTTACCCGTCTCGACGCACGCTTCGTCGATGTGCTGAGGGAGCGCGATGGCGACCTGCACAACCGTTTGATGGTGGCGCGCGCGGCGCCGGAGCAGGTGGTGGGCAAGGCGGAGTCTGAGCTCATCGTCGAGCTTGCGCCCGTGCTCGACGACTTCATTGCCGAGCTGTTCGGCATTGCCGGCGACGTCGCGGCGCTGCGCGCGCGCCACGACACGCTGGCGCCGCTCTACACCGTGAAGCGGTTGTTCGTGCAGCGGCGTGCCGCCAAGAAATACGGGCCCGACCAGGCCGCCACCTTCGACGGCCCGGCGCTACGCGCGGAGCTCGAGCCGCTCATCGGCGGCGAGCTCACGGAATTGCGCTTCGCCGAACGAGTCGACGCCTGGATGAAGGCCGAAGCAGAGAATGCTGCGGCGCTGGATCTTGCCGCGCGCTACGCCGCCTGGGCGACGCACACGGCGGAAGGCCAGCACCGCCACAAGTCCGGCGTCCTGTTCAAGGTGCCGCACAAGGTCGACCCCCACCATCTCATCCCGGTCGAGACCGAGGTGGTCGACGGGGTCACCATGCTCAAGCTGCCGCAGGCGCATCGCCGCGCCCGCGACGGCTTCGCATTGACCGATCCCGGCACCGACCTCACCGGCGCGCTCGATCACGCCAATTACTGCATCTGGTGCCACAACCAGGGCAAGGATTCCTGCTCGAAGGGCCTCAAGGAGAAGAGCGGCGAATTCAAGAAGAGTCCGTTCGGGGTGGTGCTGGCCGGGTGCCCGCTCGACGAGAAGATCTCCGAGATGAACTTGGTGGAGACCGGCGGCCACACCATCGGCGCGCTCGCCATCGTCACCATCGACAACCCGATGTGCGCGGCCACCGGCCATCGCATCTGCAACGACTGCATGAAGGCCTGCATCTATCAAAAGCAGGATCCGGTCGACATTCCCCAGGTCGAGACCCGCGTGCTCAAGGAGGTGCTGGCGCTGCCGTGGGGCTTCGAGATCTATTCCCTGCTCACGCGCTGGAATCCCCTCGACCTGCGCCGGCCGCTGCCGAAGCCCGCGAGCGGGCGCAAGGTTCTGATCGTAGGGCTTGGACCAGCCGGCTTCACGCTCGCGCATCACCTCATCAACGACGGCCACACCGTGGTCGCTGTGGACGGCCTCAAGATCGAGCCGCTCGCCGCCGACGTTTCAGGAGTGGACGCCGCGGGGGCGCGCGCCCCGTTTCGTGCGATCCGCGATACCGCCGAGTTGCGCGAGCCGCTCGATGCCCGCGTGATGGCGGGGTTCGGCGGCGTTGCCGAATACGGCATCACCGTGCGCTGGGACAAGAATTTCCTCAAGCTCGTGCGGCTGCTGTTGGAGCGGCGGGACGAGTTCACCATGTTCGGGGGCGTGCGCTTCGGCGGAACGCTCGGTATCGACAGCGCGTTTGCGCTTGGCTTCGACCACATCGCGATGTGCGCCGGGGCCGGACGGCCCACGATCGTGGCGATGAAGAACGGGCTTGCCGCCGGCGTGCGCCAGGCCTCCGACTTCCTGATGGCGCTGCAGCTCACCGGCGCCGCCAAGACCGACAGCCTCGCCAACCTGCAGGTGCGGCTGCCGGTGGTCGTGATCGGCGGCGGGCTCACGGCGATCGATACCGCCACCGAGGCCCTCGCCTATTACCCGCTGCAGGTGGAGAAATTCCTGCGCCGCTACGAGACGCTGGTGCGCGAGCGTGGCGAGGCGGCCGTACGCGCCGGCTGGAGCGTGCAGGAAGCTGAAACCGCCGCCGAGTTCCTGGCGCACGCGCGCGCCATCCGCGCCGAGCGCGAGCGGGCGGCGCGTGAGGGCCGCAAGCCGCAGCTGGCGGAGCTGCTGCGGCAGTGGGGTGGCGCGACCATCGTCTACCGGCGGCGCCTGATCGATGCTCCGAGCTACACGCTCAACCACGAGGAGGTGGCGAAGGCGTTGGAGGAGGGAATCGGCTTCGCCGAGCGGCTCGTCCCGGAGGAGGTCGTGCTCGACCGCTTCGGCTGGGCGCAGGCGCTGCAGCTCTCCTCGCTCGCCGAGGCCGACAGCAATCCCGGCGCCCCGGCGCAGGAGGTCGTCCTGCCCGCGCGCACCATCCTGGTTGCCGCCGGCACCCAGCCCAACACGGTGCTCGGCCGCGAGGAGCCGCAGCACGTGGCCATCGACGGGAAATATTTCCAGGCGGTCGACGAGCAGGGCGAGAAGGTCAAGCCCGAGCGCGTCACCAAGCCCGCCGCCGCCCATGTGTTGATGAATGTGCGCCCGGACGGGCGCGCCATCAGCTTCTTCGGCGATTTGCATCCCTCGTTCGCCGGCAACGTGGTGAAGGCGATGGCGAGCGCAAAGCGCGGCTATCCCGTGGTCAGTCGCATGCTCGCGCGCCTTGCGCCGTCGGACATCACCCCGGTGGCGCTGACGGCGCGGCTGAACGACGAGCTGCGCGCCAGCGTGCACGCGGTCAACCGGCTCACGCCCACCATCGTCGAGGTGGTGGTGCGCGCCCCCATGGCGGCGCGTGCCTTCAAGCCCGGACAGTTCTATCGGCTGCAGAACTACGAGACGCTGTCGCGCAGCGCCGACGGCACCCGACTGGCCATGGAAGGGCTCGCGCTCACGGGCGCCTCGGTCGATCGCGGCCAGGGCTTGCTGTCGACCATCGTGCTCGAAATGGGGGGGTCCTCCGACCTGTGCGCCCAGCTCGCGCCGGGCGAGCCGGTGGTGCTCATGGGGCCGACCGGGCATCCCACCGAAACGCCCGCCGGCGAGACCGTGCTGCTGATCGGGGGCGGGCTCGGCAACGCGGTGCTGTTCTCGATCGGGCAGGCGCTGCGGGAAAACGGCAGCCGCGTGATCTATTTCGCCGGCTACAAGCGCGCCATCGACCGCTACAAGGTGGAAGAGATCGAGCGTGCGGCCGACGTCATCGTGTGGTGCTGCGACGAGGCGCCGGGCTTTCGCGCCGAGCGCGCGCAGGACAAGGCCTTCGTCGGCAACATCGTTGAAGCGCTCGACGCCTATGGATCGGGCGCGCTCGGGGCGGCGCCGATCCCACTCGGCGCGGTCGACCGCGTGGTCGCGATCGGATCGGACGGGATGATGTCAGCGGTCAAGCACGCCCGTGCGGGCATGCTGGCACAGCACTTCAAGCCCGGGCACAAAGCGATCGCCTCCATCAACTCGCCGATGCAGTGCATGATGAAGGAGATCTGCGCCCAGTGCCTGCAGGTGCATCGAGATCCCGCGAGCGGCGTCGAGAGCGTGGTGTTCTCCTGCTTCAACCAGGACCAGGACCTGGGTGGTGTCGATTTCGACAATCTGCGCACCCGGCTCGGCCAGAACGGCGTGCAGGAGAAGCTCACGCGGCTCTGGATCGACCATTCGCTGCGGCAATTGGGCTTGCGGCAGGCGGGGTAGCCGACTCCGACGAAGCTCAATACGACTTGGGCAGACCCAGCACGCGCTCGGCGAGATAGCAAAGGATCAGCTCGCGCGAGACCGGTGCCAGCCGCGTCGCCACCGATTCGCGAAAATAACGCTCGACGTGGAATTCGCTGGCATAACCCATGCCGCCATGGGTGCGCACCGCGCGGTCGCAGGCGCGGAAGGCGGCGTCGGCGCCGAAATACTTTGCGGCATTCGCCTCCGCCCCGCAGGGCTGGCCGCTGTCGTAGAGTTGCGCCGCACGCAGCACCAGAAGCTCGGCCGCGAGCAGTTCCGCCCAGCTTTCGGCCAGCGGATGCTGGATCGCCTGGTTCTGGCCGATCGGCCGGCCGAACACGATCCGCTCTTTTGCGTAGGCGGTTGCCTTGGCGAGTGCGCGGCGGCCGATGCCCACAGTCTCGGCGGCATTGATGATGCGCTCGGGATTGAGGCTGTCGAGGATGTAGCGGAAGCCTTTGCCCTCTTCGCCGATGCGATCCTCCACCGGGATAGGCAAGCCGTCGATGAACACGGCGTTGGAGTCGACCGCGGCGCGTCCCATCTTGCGGATGCGTTGCACCTCGACGTAGTTGCGGTCGAGATCGGTGTAGAATAGCGAAAGGCCTTCGGTCGGCCGCGCGCATTGCTCGATCGGTGTGGTGCGCGCGAGCAGCACGATCTTCTGTGCTGTCTGTGCGGTGGTGGTCCACATCTTGCGGCCGTGCACGATGTAGCGGTTGCCATCGCGCACGGCGCGCGTCTTCAGGTGGGTGGTATCGAGGCCGGCGTCGGGCTCGGTGACGCCGAAGCAGGCGCGCTGATCGCCGCGAATGAGCGGCGGCAGCATGCGCTTCTTCTGCTCCGGCGTGCCGTGGACCACGATCGCATGCGGCCCGAAGATGTTGATGTGGATGGTGGAGCAGGCGGCGAAGGTGCCGCCAGAATTGGCGACGGTCTGCATCAGGATCGAGGCCTCGGTGACGCCCAGCCCGGCCCCGCCGTATTCCTCCGGCATGGCGATGCCGAGCCAGCCGGCTTCAGCGACGGCCTTGTGGAACTCGGACGGAAAGGTCGCGGTCTGGTCGTGCTCGGACCAATAATCGTCGCCGAAGCGCTCGCACAGCGCGCGGACGGCGTCGCGGATGGCCTGGCGTTCCGGCGTATCGACGAGCGCTTCCATGCCTTTTCTCCCTCACGCTACCACGCTACGAGGGGCCGTGATCGGCCAGATAGCTATTTCAGACGATGCGGAGAGCAATGTCAGCAAAAGACTTGCCGCGATGAAACCTCACAGAACGGGATCCGCAGCTCGATACCAAGCTGTTCGCGGGCTGATCAGGCTAGTGCCCCGAACCCGAAGTTCGCACACATTGTGCTGCGAATGCGGTTGCGAACTTCGGGTTCAAAAGGGGCACTAGAATCATAGAGTTGCTAGTGTCGCTTTGATTCCGAAGTTCGCATCAGAGGCTGCCGCAAGCGCTTGCGAACTTCGGAATCGCGACACTAGCCGGAAGCCGCCAGCGTGCCCGTTCGAATCGCATCGTCGCGGCGCTTGCGGGCAAGGGCAGCCTCGCCGCCGCTGGTTGCGTGATAGAGATCGAGGGTCTCGAATTCCTCGGCTCCAGGCGGCGCGATCGCGATGTCGGTGTAGGTCCAGCGATCGGGTGCGGTCAGCGCTTCGTCGAGCATCGCTCGGCATTGCCGATAGACCGCCCAGTACCGCCACATCTTGATCACGGTTTCGCTCAAGTATCGCGGATAGAACACGAGCGGGTTTTCCCGCGGTAAACCATGTCGGCGATCGCGGCGGAATTTCAGCCGCAGCCCTCCGCCTTCAAGCGGGTGAACGCCTTCGTACGCGCTTACGAGCTTGAACCACAAGAGTGTCGACAGTGTCGTCTTCGGCCGGCCAAGGCGACAGGCCGCCGCGCGGCGCAGGATCGTGCGAATATGCATCGGGCTATAGAAGGTCTCCCAGGCGGCGCGATAGGCCTCCTCCCATTCCAGGTCGGTCATCTTGGAGTGATGCACCACGCGACGATTGAGGTCGTATTTGTTCATGTCGGGGTCCATCCAAGTCCCCTTCTGCCAAAGAATTTTGTGATCCTCCGAGCCCGGCAACGGCGTGAGAAAAAACAATTCGAGGATGTCGAGCGGCAGCTCACGCTTGATGATCTCGATGTCGCGCAGGATGGTCTCTTTGCTGTCGTGCGGGAAGCCGATGATGTAGCCGGCACAGGTAATGGCGCCGTGCTCGCGCCACTTCTGCAGCATCTGCCGATAGTCGGTAATCTTGTTCTGGCGCTTCTTGGCCGCGATCAAATTGTCCGGATTGATATTCTCCAGTCCGATGAACACCCGTCGGACGCCGGCCTGCGCTGCCTTCTCGATGAAATTCGGAATCTTGTGGCAGAGCGTGTCGACCTGGATGGTGAAGCCGATGTTCGGGCAATCGCCGGCCCGTAGGGCGATCATGCGGTCGAACAGCGGCTCCCAATCGCGGTTGCGGGCGAAGTTGTCGTCGGTAATGAAGAATCGCCTGATGTCCTGGGCGTAGTTGTCGCGGACGATCTTCTCGACATCGTCCGGAGAGCGGAACCGGCTTTTGCGTCCCTGCACGTTGATGATGGTGCAGAAGGAGCATTGGTACGGACAGCCGCGTCCGAGGTCCATGCTCGAGAGCGACCCGGCCGTGCGACGGATGTGCTTTCGGGGCAGTATCGGTGGCGGCTCCCCCTGCAAGCTGGGGAGCTTGTCCATGTAGTTGTAGAGCGGCGCCAGCGTTCCGTTCCAGGCATCGCGCAGCACCTCGTCCAGGCGGCCTTCCTCAGCCTCGCCGGCAAACAAGGAAATGCCGAGCGCCTGCGCGTCGCGAATGTCCTGCGGCATTTCCGGCAACATGGCGATACAGCCCGAAACGTGGAAGCCGCCGATGCAGACCGGCAGTCCGGCGGCGAGAAATGGACGGGCGAGATCGACGGCACGTGGAAATTGGTTGGACTGGACGCCGACAAGACCGATCAGTGCCTTGCCCCCCGCTTTGCGGATGTCTCGAATGATCCGGTCCGGCCGGACCCGCCGGTTGGTTTCGTCATAGGTGGACAGGTGGATTTGGACATCCGCTCCAAGCACGTTGCGGGCGCACGCGTCCTCCGCCAGCGCGTTCAGGCATGCCAGGGTGTTGGAGGGGATGGCCGAGCGAAGCCATTGAATTGGATAGCCATCGTCATCGTAATGAGTCGGCTTGATCATCACGAAGTGGAATAGGGCGCGCTGCGCTCCAGGGGAAACGATCACCCTCGGCTCCTCTCCACATGACCGCCGACGCTCACCGCATCGGATGTCGCCGACCACCAAGCGCGAAAGAAGGGCAATCGTCAAGCTTGGGTGTGCAAGGCAACCGCCGGCTGAGCCACGCCTCCCGGGCTCGGCGCCACGCGCCCGACCCTTCCGCCCTAGCGGAATCGGCCATAAGAGACGCCAGGTCGCGCAAATCGTCCACTGCCCGCGTCAAGTCGTAGCGGTGGGCTCACATGGTCGGATTGGCGTAGCGTCCGCCGAGCGCACGCAACCCGTAAGCGGCGCCCGCGATATCGAAGTTGAACGAGAAGTGCTGGTTGATGGCGAGCACGTCGCGCAGGTAGCGCTGCAGCGGATCGCGGGTATAGAGGCCCTGCGCGCCGTAGCAGGACCACAGCGTCTCCACCGCTTCGCGAGCTTGGCTCACGGCAAAGGCCGAGTGCGCGCGGAAGCGGAGCTTGGTCTCGAGGTCCGGGATCTCGTTGCGCTCCGCGGCGGCCTGGAACGCGATGGCTGACTGTCGCAGCAGGTCGCGGGCGGAATCGATGAGGCAGCGCGCGCGGGCGACCTTGATCTGCACCGCCTGAAAATCTGCGACGCGGGCGCCGGTATAGGTGCCCGCGCGTTTCGTCATCGTCTCCAGGAACAGCTCATAGGCGCCCTCCGCCGCACCGAGCGCCGCCGGCGCCAATGGGTGACTCGAGGCCGCCACGATCGGGATGCGAAAGAGCGGACCGGGATTGAGGGCGGCGCCGGGATGCTCGCGCCCGCCGCGGCAGCGCGTGAGCGGCAGCGCACGGCGCTCGGGCACGAACAACTCGCTCACCGCGACGTCCTTGCTGCCCGTGGCCGCCATCCCCATGGCGTACCAGGTATCGATGATCTCGTAGTCGGACTTCGGCACCAGACACAGCCGCCAGTCGATCGGGGTCGTGCCGTCATCGTCGTAGACCGACACGGCCAGCATGTTCCAATCGGAGTTGTCGACCGCCGAGGAGAACGGCCAGCGGCCGTTGACGATGAAGCCGCCGTCGGCCTTGCGGGCGCGTCCGGCGGCGAGCGCGATCGACGAGGCGATCAGCGCGTCCGGAGTCGCGTCCCACACCTCGTGCTGGGTCTCGGGATCATAATAGCCGAGGATCCAGTGATGACAGGCTACGTTGCCCACGCTCCAGGCGGTGGAGGGGCAGCCGCGCGCCAGCTCCGCCGGGATGTCCACGACCGCGACGAAATCGAGCTCCATTCCGCCGAAAGCCTTGGGCTGATGAAAACGGAACAGCCCGCTCTCGTGCAGGAGTTGCTCGTTCTCGCGGATGAGCATGCGGGCGTCTTCGCCCTTCGGGGCGCGCTCGCGCAGAATGGGGACGATGTCGCGCGCCCGTTGCATCGCCTCGTCGTAGCCGACGGCAGAGAAATCACGGCGCACCGTCTGCGGCAGGGTGCCCACCGGCGCTGCCTTATTCATTCCTCCGGCTCGGTGGTAAAGAGCAGCGGATAGCCCTTGCTGCGGCCGGCCTCGGTGCCCCGCGTCGCTTTGGTCTCCGCAACGTCCTTGGTATAGACGGCGACCACGCAGACACCCCGCTTGTGCGCGGTGATCATCACCCGATACGCTTGGTCCTCGTTCATCCGGAACTCGGCTTTCAGGACCGTGACGACGAATTCCCGCGGCGTGAAGTCGTCGTTGATGAGAATGACTTTGTGCAGGCGCGGTCGTTCCGTCTTGACGCGAACCTTGACGCGCGGCTTGGTCGTGGGATTGGCCATCGGAAAGCAGCTCCCGATAGTGGCGCAGTTGCGCGAGCGGCCTTCAGTTTCGCATGTCCGTGGGCCATCCTGCAATTCGCGATAGCCGGGCCGCAGGTCGGGCATCGCGCACAACCGGTTGATCCTCCGACGATCGAAGCTCGCTTGCGCGACGGGCCTAATTGATCCACGGTCCGTCGCTTGGTGAGAGGGAGCGAACGTGGTCAACGTCCATATCCATCAATTCCGGCCCGGTGGCGCAGTGGTGGACGCCGCGGCGCTGTCGCAATTCCAGGAACAGTGGGCGACATATCGCAAGCTGGTCGAAAGCGATTGCCTGGCCCAGCACGAGGTCGGCGGGATCCTACGTGCGACGCTCAACGAGGTCTTCCCGTCGCCGTTCAGCTTCCTCGATATTGCCTGCGGCGATGCCAGCATGATGAAGAGCGCGCTGCGCGGGACGCATGTGCGCCACTATCACGGCATCGATCTGTCGGAACCGGCGCTCGAGCTCGCCGCCGCCAACCTCGCTGGCCTGCCGTTCGCGGTCGATCTCGATCATCGCGATTTCGTGGAAGCCATGATGCGCAGGCCTGAGCATGCCGATGCGGCCTGGTGCAGCCTCTCGATCCATCACCTGTCGACCGACGACAAGCTGCGCCTGATGAAGGCTATCCACGGCGCGACCGGCGGGCGCGGGATCTTTCTGTGCTACGAGCCGACGCGTCGGGCCGATGAGACTCGCGCCGCCTGGCTCGACCGTTTCCTGCAGATCAATAAGCCTTTGTGGGACGTTTTGACGCCGGACGAATGGGACCAGATCTGGCGCCACGTCACGACCTGCGACTTCCCTGAAACCGCGGCGGTGTGGTGCGAGCTCGGTCGCGAGGCCGGTTTTGGCGAGGCACGAGAAGTCTTCGTCGATCCAACCGACTTCTTCCGCCTGTTCCGCTTCGATCCGTAGGCCTTTAGCGGTCGAGGAACCCCACGATTTGAGCGGCCTGTTTGCCGCCGGTGCAGACATAACCACGCGAGAGGGAGAACCCCAATGTTGCAGCGATTTGCGCATGCCTGCGCGCTACTAGTCGTGGCGTCGAGTGTCAGCTTTGCGCAGTCGCCAAACGGCGTCAGAACACTGAGCCCGACCGGTGCTATCAAGGCAGAGGGTACTTGGAGTCTCGGCGCTCGAGCCGGGGACTTCGTCTTTGTCGCGGGTATGCAGGGCATCGACCCGGCGACCAACACGTTGGTGCCAGACCCCGCCGCCCGAATTCGTCAAGCGTTTCTCAATATCAGGTCGATCGCTCAATCGGAGGGCGCCAGCCTGCAGGATTGCGTGCGGGTCACCGTTTACGTCAGTGATCTGCATCGTTTCGCCCCGTTGGTGGACAAAGCGCAGGCGGAGCTTTGGGGCGGGCCGCCATATCCGCCTCGTACGATGATCGAGGTCCAGCGCCTGTTTGACGACGATATCGTGGAGGTCGACAGTGTCTTTTATGCCCCAACCAGAAAGTGATGCTCGCGATACGCCGTGCTTGCGATGATCAGATAAAGCGTCCCCCACGTGTCGGTATGGACTCGAACGAGCAATCACGTTGTCAGATAGGAAGATGCTCAGATGGAAACCACGGGGGCTGAGGTGAAACGTGCGAGTGGTGTCCTTGACGGCATGCAGGTGCAATGGGACGCACCGATTGCCATGGATGACGGCATCGTGCTGCGCGCGGATGTGTTCCGGCCGCTCGGGGCGGGCAGGCATCCGGTTATCCTCAGCTACGGACCATATGCCAAGGGGTTGTCGTTCCAGGAGGGATATAAGGCCAATTGGGCGCGTCTGATCAAGGCCGCGCCCGAAGTGCTCGCGGGCTCGAGCAACAAATATCAGAACTGGGAGCTGGTCGATCCGGAGAAGTGGGTGCCCGATGGCTATGCGTGCGTGCGCGTCGACTCGCGCGGTGCCGGCCGCTCGCCCGGCTATCTCGACGTGTGGTCGCCGCGCGAGGCGCAGGATCTCTTTGAGTGCGTCGAATGGGCCGGCACGCAGCCGTGGAGCAACGGCAAGGTCGGCATCAACGGCATTTCTTACTACGCCATGAACCAGTGGAACGTCGGCGCGCTTCGGCCGCCGCACCTCGCCACCTTGTGCATCTGGGAGGGCGCGTCGGACTATTACCGCGAGGTGGCACGCCACGGCGGCATTCTCTCCGAATTCCTCGCGAGCTGGTATCCGCGCCAGGTGGCGAGCGTGCAGCACGGCGTGGGGAATCGTGGTGCAAAAAGCGTCGTCACCGGCGAACTCGTGGCCGGGCCGCCGACCTTGAGCGAGGCGGCGCTCGCGAACAATCGTGCCGACATCCCAGGCGAGGTCAAGCGGCGGCGCCTGCTCGACGATTACTATGCGGCGCGCACGGCGGCGTTCGAGCAGATCCAAGCACCGCTACTCTCAGCCGCCAATTGGGGCGGCATGGGCCTGCATCCGCGCGGCAATTTCGAAGGCTGGCGGCGCGCCGGCTCGCGGCAGAAGTGGCTCGAAGTCCACGGCGACACCCACTTCACGCATTTCTACAGCCGCTACGGCGAGACGCTGCAGAAACGGTTTTTCGGGCATTTCCTCAAAGGCGAGGACACGGGCTGGGAAAGCGAGCCGCCGGTGGCGCTCAACATCCGTCACCCCGGCGAGAAGTTCGAGCGGCGTGGCGAGAACGAATGGCCGCTCGCACGCACGCAATGGACGAAATATTTCCTCGCGCCGGATGGGCTCGGGCTTGGGCCTGATCTGCCGGCGGGCGAGACGAGCTTGAGCTACGAGACGACCGGCGAGGGCATCACCTTCCGCACGCCGCCGCTGGGCAAGAGCCTTGAGATTACCGGTCCGATGACGGCGAAGCTGTTCGTCTCGTCACCCACGGTCGACGCCGATGTGTTCCTGGTGCTGCGGGTGTTCGATCCCGCCGGCAAGGAGGTGGTGTTCATCGGCTCCAACGATCCCCGCGTGCCGGTGGGGCTCGGCTGGCTGCGTGCCTCCCATCGCAAGCTCGATCCGCAGCGGACGCTCCCCTATAGGCCCTGGCATACCCACGACGAGGAATTGCCGCTCACACCGGGAGAGCCGGTCGAGCTTGATATCGAGATCTGGCCGACCTCGATCGTGGTGCCGACCGGCTGCCGCATTGCGCTCACCGTGCGCGGCAAGGACTACGAGTACGACGGCACCGACGCGGGCGTGCCCAATGCGGCCTATCCCATGAAGGGCGTCGGCCCGTTCACTCACGCCGATCCGGACGACCGCCCCGCCGCCATTTTCGCGTGCCGCAATACTCTGCACTTCGCCACCGGCAAGATGCCCTATGTTTTGCTGCCGGTGATACCGCAGCAGTGATCTGTTGCAGAGACAAAGGACTCGGGCAGGAGGAGCGTTCAATGTCGCGTGTAGTCATTGCAATAGCGGCAGCTGTCGCCCTTTTCGTGTCTGCACCGGTGAGCTTGGCACAGCAATATCCAAGCCGCGTGGTGACGGTGATCGTGCCTTATCCCGCCGGGGGCCCGACCGATCAGCTCGCGCGCGTGCTGGCGCCCGCGTTGTCGGAAAAGCTCGGACAGAATTTCATTGTCAGAGAACGTCAGCGGTGGCGGCACGACCATCGCCACTGCGCGTGTCGCCCGGGCCGGCGCCGACGGTCACACCTTGCTTCTCCACAATCTGCAGATTTCAGCCAACGTCGCGCTCTACAACAACCTGCCGTTCGACACTGAGAAAGACCTCGCGCCCGTCATCTTCATCAACAACAATCCGCTCGTGCTGGTTGGCCGCAAGACGCTTACGCCCGACACGCTCAAGGAGCTGATCGCCTACATGAAAACCAACGTGGTGAAGATGGCGCATCCCGGCGCGGGATCGACTGGCCATCTCGCCACCTCGCTGTTCGCGCAAGAGGCGCACGCCACCGTCGACCACATACCGTATCGCGGTGCCGCGCCGGCGTTGCAGGACATCGCAGGCGGCCACGTCGACCTGTTCTTCGCCACGCCGCAATCCGTGGTGCAGCAGGTCGCGTCCGGTCAGGTGAAAGCTTATGGCATCACCGCGCGAGAACGGTCGCCGCAATTTCCCGGGGTAGCAAGCTTCGTGCAGGAGCTCGGCCCGAAGCTCGAAATTCTCTACTGGCATGCGCTCTTCGCTGCCGCAGGAACACCAGAGGGCGTGGTCGAGAGGCTCAATTCCACGTTGCAGGCCATCATGGTCGATCCGGCGATGCTGAAATCATGGGCGGAGACCGGGGTCGCGCCCTACCCACGGGATCAGCGCTCACCGGCAGCCGCCCGCGCCTTGCTCAAGAGCGAGATTGCCCGCTGGGGCCAGGTGGTGCGCGACAACAATATCCAGGCGCCGATGCAATAACGGGGCTCGTGGAGGACCGTAGTGTTTTCGCCCCGCTTGCGCCCGCACGGGACGAACCGTTGGGCCGGCTAGTGTCCTGATTCCGAAGTTCGCATCATTGTGCGGCCGCTTCGTCTGCGAAGGTCGGAATCAAAGAGACACTAGCAACTCTATAATTCTAGTGCCCCTTTTGAACCCGAAGTTCGCAACCGCCTTTGCAGCACGATGTGCGCGAACTTCGGGTTCGGGGCACTAGTTGCCAGCAGTCGTTGATGTCACCGCGCCGGCAGCAGCACCTGCTCGAGCCAGTCCCACATATAGGCGGAGCAGATGCTCTGATTGTCGATCTGGCAGTGATGGTAGCCGCCCTCCTCGCGCGTGAAGATCTTCATGGTCTTTTGCTTGGAGCCGACGGCATCGAAGCATTTCTGTGCCTCGCGCAGGGGAATCTGCTCATCACCTTCTCCATGCAACATCAGGAACGGGCAGGCGATCTTCTGCACCACGCCGTCGAGCTTGAACGGCGCAAGCCGGTTCAGGGCCTCCTCCTGGGAGGTTGCGTTGACCACCCATAGAATGTGCCGCGACGCCACCGACAGTGCCGGGGTATCTGCCCGCGCCAGGCGCTCAAAACGCTCGCGCCAGATTTTCTCGTAGTCCCACTGGGCGCCCCAGGCGATGCAGCAGGCATAGCGCGGCTCGAAGGCGGCAGCGCGCGGCGCATAATAGCCGCCGAGGCTGATCGCCATTACGCCGATGCGCTTGGCGTCGACCTCCCGGCGCGCGGCGAGATACTCCCACGCCGGCGTCGCATAGCGCTCGGTCTCGTGATGCAGGTAGAGATTGCGGAAGCGGATGCTCTCGCCATTGCCGGGACCGTCCACGATCAGGCAGGCGATGCCGCGCTCGACGAGATCGGGCACGCCTTTGAAGTATTGAATCTCCTTGGTGACATCGAGGCCGTCGAAGAACACCACGGCCGGCACCTTGCCACCCGCCTTGGTCGGCTCGGCGTGCACGTAGATGGCGGGAAGGCTGGTGCCCTCGTAGGGGATCTCCACATGCTCCAGGCGCGGGCGCTTGATGTATTTCGCAGCGTCGCGCAGGCAGCTCACGCCGCTCCTATAGGCGTCGAGCCCATCCTTGCTCTTGGGCTGCAGGAAGCGCTCGCCGACGTGGTAGTAGGCGCTCGCGCGCTTGAGATATTGAGCGCCGCTCGTCGTGTTGCCGTCGGCGATGCGCTCGCGCCCGCGGTCCTCCACGGTGCGGGCCTCGCGTGCCCATTCGCGGAACCAGGCGTCGTCGTCGCCGACATTGTGCTTGAGCCGCAGCCCGATGCGGTGGACCTCTCCGATCTCGGCGCCGCCCCACGGCGCCATGTTGAGGCCGATCAACAAGCCATGCGACCAGCGATAGTTGTCCGGGAAATAGGTGAACGACAACTCCTCCTGCGCAGCAGACATGCGGCATTCCCTCCCTGCGAAACGGCGACGGCAGGATAAGTCGGTTTCACGTATGGGGAAATGTTCGTAGGGTAAGCGAAAGCGAAGCCCACCGCGGTCAGCCGATTGCTTGCCGGGTCGCAGCCATCTTGAGCAGTGTTATCATGTCGTTCTGCCAGAGGACGAATCGATGAGAAGGCCATTTCCGCTCACGGTCATCATGCTTGCGGCCATCGTTGGCCTCAGCGCCCCGACGGCCGCGCAGACCTGGCCGTCCCGACCCCTGACCCTTGTCGTTCCGTTCGCGGCTGGCGGCCCCAGCGATGTGGCGGGGCGCATGATTGCCCAGCGTCTGGGCGAAGTTCTCGGCCAGCAGGTGGTGGTCGAGAACCCGAGCGGCGCCGGCGGGACAGTCGGCTCGAATCGGGTCGCCAAGGCGGCGCCCGACGGATACCAATTCGTCATCGGCAATATCGGCACCCACGCATGGAGCCAATCGCTCTACAAGAAACCGCCGTACAACACGCTCACCGACTTCGTCGCGCTCAGCCTGGTCGTCGAGTCGCCGCGGGCATTAATCGCGCCGAAGAATTTTCCCGCCAATTCGCTCCCCGAATTCGTCGCGTACATCAAGGCGAATCAAACGACGGCGAAATTTGGTTCCGCCGGGGCCGGCTCGGCATCGCACGTGAGCTGCATCCTGCTCAACGCCGCAATGGGCGTCTCGGTCACCCATGTGCCCTATCGCGGCTTGGGACCAGCGATGCAGGACCTGATCGCCGGGCGCGTCGATTACATGTGCGATTCGCCGTCGACGTCGCTGCCACAGATCGAGACCAATCTGGTCAAGGCGGTCGCCACCACCGGGCAGCAGCGCGCGTCTTCGCTGCCGAGCGTGCCGACGGCGCAGGAGCAGGGCCTCGACTTCGACGTGACCTCCTGGCAGGGCCTCTTCCTGCCCAAAGGTACACCGGAGCCGATCGTGCGCCGTCTCGCGCAGGCGGTGAACGAGACATTGGATACGCCCTCAGTGCGGGAGCGTTTCGAGGCGATCGGCGAGGGGGTGATCGCGCCGGAGCGGAGGGGCCCGGATTACTTTGCCAAGTACGTCGCCAGCGAAATTGAAAAGTGGAGCGGCCCCATCAAGGCAAGCGGCGTCACGGTCGAATGAGCGCGGCGCGTCAGCGATCGGTTATTCGGCCCACAGCCGTTGCAGCGCCGCGCGTCGCTCCCCGGCGGGCTTCGCGGGCGGCACCACCGGCGCGCGCGCCGAAAGGAATGCCACGAGAGACGTGGTCGAGTCCGGCGACGGCAGCGTGATCTGATCCGCTGACGGCGGGCTGACGCCGGCCGCGGTGTAGACCGGCTGCGAGACGGCAAACGGCGCGCCCTGCGCGGCGGCGGTCTTGCGCAACTGGTTGGCTTCGTCCATGGCCTCGCCGACCGCCATCATCGCCGGCGGATCGGACGAGCCAATTTCTCCGACTACCGCGCGGCCGGCATGGATGCTGACCGCGATCTTCACCTTGCAGTCCCACTGCCGCCCGAGCCGTTCATTGAGCTCGGCGATCACCTTCTCGATCGTTCCTGCCGCCTGCAGTGCCTGTCGAGCGGCCTGCGCAGGAACGCGCTCGAGCCCGAACAAGGCGCACAGGCTGTCGAGCTCGATGTAGCTCAGCGTGCCGTGGGCGGCGCGGATGCTGTTACTCAGCGCCTCGATGTAGAGGGTGAGCACGTAGAGCAGGTCCTGCGGCAGGTGATCGCTCGCAAGCTCGCCGCGGTTGAGAAAGTCGCAGAACAGCACGACGACCTCGCGCTCGTGGCTGCGTTGGGGCACGATCTGGCGGTAGATCGGACGCTCGGTGCGCACCAGCGGCACAACCGAGATGTCGCCCTGCGGACGCAAT
>JBKPUA010000296.1:0-8948 GCA_046735815.1 Pseudomonadota bacterium | reverse complement strand
TCGGCCGTGACCAGGCGGCGTGGCGCCGAGCTCAAGGGACCGTCCTCACAGCGTGCGCTCCCGGCTGTACTTGTTGGGCAGCAACTCGCCGATGACCGCGATCATGGGTCCGTTGGCGCTCGGCACGATGACGCGGGCGTTGCGGTCATAATCCCAGATCAGCTCGCGGCAGCTGCCGCACGGCGACACCACCACGATGTCCTGATGCGCATCGGTGGGCTCCGGATGGCGCACCGCTACGATAGTCTCGATCCCGGTCTCTCCGGCCTCGGTCACCGCGCGGCCGAGCGCCACCGCCTCCGCGCAGACCGCCATGCGGCCGAGATAGGCGTCGAGATTCACCCCGGCATAGACGCGACCGTCGCGCGTGCGCAGCGCCGCGCCGACCTCCTGCCAGTCGTTACGGTAGCGCCCCCTGATCGCTTCGCTTGCGGCGGCGATCAACTCCTGATCGCGCTCGCTCAGCATCGAATCCATTCCGTAACCGTCATTTCGCTAGCTCCTTCAATCCGAGCCGGATCAGTCGCGCCGCATCGGCGCCCTCGCCGGCGCTGCGCGCGGCGGCGGCGATGGCGGCAGCGGCCTGCGGCTGACCATAGCCCAGATTGACCAGCGCCGAGACCGCGTCCGCCAGTGGCTGCGGCGCGCGCTTGTCCTCCACGGCGCCGGAGAGCCGGATCACCGCCGGATCGACCTCCGCATAGGCCGGCGCCTTGTCCTTGAGCTCGGTCACGATGCGCTCCGCGACCTTGGGCCCCACGCCGGGGGTGCGTGCGATCGCCGCCTTGTCGCGCATGGCGATCGCAGAGGCGAGATCCGCCGGCTTGAGCGTGCCGAGCACCGACAGGGCGACCTTGGCGCCGACGCCTTGCACGGTCTGGAGCAAGCGAAACCACTCGCGCTCGACGTCGCTGAGAAAGCCGAACAGTTTGATCTGGTCCTCACGCACGTGGGTCTCGATCGACAGCGTCGCGGGTTGGCCGGTTCCGGGCAAGGACTGCAGCGTGCGCGCAGAGCAATGCACGAGATAGCCGACACCGCCGACGTCGAGCACGATGAAATCCTCGCCGTAGCTGTCGATGATGCCCTTGAGCTTGCCGATCATGCCCTGGGCCTATTTGGTCGCCACCGCCACGGCAGCTCCCGCCATCAGGGTGCCGCCCGCACGGTTGAAGACGCGCATCGCGCACGGGCTGCGGAACAGTGAGCGGGCACGAGCGGCCGCAACAACGTAGGCGCCAAAGACGGCCGTCAGGATGACGATGCTGATGCTCGCGAGCTCGACGTAGCCGAACAATCCGACGCGCGGAAGATCGATGAGAGTTGGCAACAGCGCGAGATAGAACGCCACGACCTTGGGATTGCCCAAGGTCACCGCAAGGCCCGCGAAGAATAGCCGTACATAACCTTCGCGGCGCGGTGCAGCCGCGATGTCGCGCGGTTCGACCGATGCCGTCCACATGCGCCAGGCGAGATAAACGAGATAGACGGCACCGACATATTTGATGACCAGAAAGATCTCGTGGAAAGTTTGCGCCACTACCGCCAGGCCGAGGATTGCGACCGCGAGCCAAACGAGATCGCCGAGGATGAGACCGGCGGCAAAGGCGCCGGCGCCTTCGGGCCCCTTACCGACCACCTGCGCGACCAGCGCAGCGATGCCGGGGCCGGGCGATGCGGCCGCCACCAGCAATGTGCCGGCGAAAAGGACAAGGGCAGCGAGATCCATGAGCAGCATCCTCGATACGAAACGGTCAGGCGTGGCCGGCGGCAACAATCACCGGCGAGATGGACCGGTTTATGACACGACGACGCCCCATCAGCGCGCCATCACCTTGAGCGCGACGCTCTGGCGATGATGCGCATGGCACACCGCGATGGCGAGCGCGTCGGCAGCGTCCTCGGATTGCGGATCGGCTTTAGGCAGCAGCACGCCGATCATCATGCGGATCTGCGCCTTCTCGCTGTGGCCGGCGCCGACGATGGTCTTTTTCACCAGATTGGGCGCGTATTCCGCCACCGGCAGGCCGGCCAGCGCCGGCACCAGCATGGCGATCCCGCGCGCCTGGCCGAGCTTGAGGGTCGCGGATGCGTCCTTGTTGACGAAGGTCGCCTCCACCGCCGCCTCGTCCGGGGCATGCTGTTCCACCACGCGGCGCAAGCCGTCGTGGATGGCAAGCAGGCGCGCCGCCAACTCCGCCCGCTCGTCGGTCGCGAGCGAGCCGCAGGCGAGAAAGCTCAGGCGATTGCCGTCGCTTACCACCACCCCCCAGCCGGTGCGGCGAAGCCCGGGGTCGATGCCCAGTATGCGAATCGGCCGGCGCATGATCCACGTTGATAACGCCGGGCAGGGCGAGCGCATAGGCCACACATGCACTGCTCGCGCCCTGGGATAGGGCCGATCGGTTCCCGCTGAGCTGCCAAAGTGTCGGAGGGAGCCATTCGCTCGCGATGTGGCTCGCGCCCGATCCCACCGCGGCCGAGTTAGGCGCTCAACTTCTGCAGCAGCGCGTCCGACACCTCGAAATTGGCGTAGACGTTCTGCACGTCGTCGTGCTCGTTGAGCGACTCGATCAGCTTGAACAGCTTCTCGCCGTGGTCGTCGTTGACCGCGACGGTGTTCTGCGGCTTCCACACTAGGGCCGCCTTGCGCGGCTCGCCGAATTTCGCCTCCAGCGCTTTCGCCACCTCGCGCAGCGAATCCGACGTGGTGTAGATTTCGTGCCCACCCTCGTTCGAGACGACGTCTTCGGCGCCGGCCTCGATCGCGGCTTCCAACATGGCGTCGGCGCTTGCGGCTTTGGCGTCGTATTCAACCACGCCGACGTGATCGAACATGAAGGAGACTGCGCCGGTCTCGGCGAGATTGCCGCCGGATTTGGCGAAGGTCGCGCGCACCTCGCCTGCGGTGCGGTTGCGGTTGTCGGTCAAGACCTCGACGATGACGGCAACGCCGCCCGGTCCATAGCCTTCGTAGCGGATCTCGTCGTAGGTCTCCGCATCGCCGCCCGCCGCCTTCTTGATTGCGCGGTCGATGTTGTCCTTCGGCATATTCTCCGCGCGGGCGGCGAGCACCGCCGCGCGCAGGCGCGGGTTCATGGTCGGGTCGGGCAGGCCGAGCTTGGCGGAGACGGTGATTTCGCGCGCGAGCTTTCCGAACAGCTTGGATTTCGCCGCATCCTGCCGCCCCTTGCGATGCATGATGTTCTTGAACTGGGAATGGCCGGCCATCGCTTGCTCCTCGACAGCTCGCTCCGCGCAACATCGGGCGCGAGCGGCGAGCCGTGGATAATGGATTGTGTCGGCGCGTTATAGGCCGCGCCCGCCGGAAAATCCAGAACCGGCGAGCGCGTCCAGCGTTTGCTCCGCTAGCGCACGCCGCCGGTGTTGCGGATCGGGCCGATGGCGACCTCGAACCGCTTGCGGAGATCGGCGATGAGCCGATCGTTGGTGACGAAGTCGCGATAGCCGTTGGCCACCGTATAAGAGAACAACGGCTTGAGTCCCGCCGGCGGCGGTACATCGCGGCGCGAGGAGAAAGAGCCGATGCGGCGCTGTTGTTCGGGTGCCAGCACCCAGCTCAGGTAGAGCTTCGCCACATTGGGATGGGGCGCGTCCTTGAAGATGCCGGCGGTGGAGTAATAGATCGGAATCGGATCGATCTCCGAGAAAACGAACTCGATCGGCTGCCCCGCCTTCTTGAGATTGAGCACGGTCGAGGTGGTGGCATCGAGCGTGACCAGGTTCGTCCCGGCCGCAACGGCGCGCGACACGCTCAAATGCCCCTGCACCCAGTTGGGCTCGTTCGCCAGATATTTGTCGATGTAGTCGGAGCCGTATTTCTGGGCGATGGTGTGGAACAGATAGAGCGTGGCGTCGTCGTCATGGGGATAGCAGGCGATCATCTTGCCGCGAAATTCGGGCTTGAGAAAATCGAGTGCCGATTTCGGGGCAGCCTCCGGCTTCAGCTCTTTGCCGTTGTAGGCATATGACAGCGTGCCGACATACCAGACGATGAACGCGCCGTCCTGGTCCTTGAACGAGGCATCGATGGCCTCGAAGCCTTCCGGCTTGAAGGCGAGCATCTTGCCCTGTCCCTTCCAGCGCACGAAATCCTGCGCGGTCTGGAACAGCACCATGTCGGCTTCGAGCTTCCCATCCTTGAACTGCTGCTCGATCTTCTGATTGAGCACGTTGCTGAACCCGCCCTCGATCGCCACCGTGAGGCCGGGAAATTTCTTCTCGAATTCCCGCGCCAGCGGTTCGTAGTTCGACACCGGTCCGCCGGCATAGATCACCAGCGATTTCTCGTCCTTGGCCTTGGCGTAAAGCTCGTCGAGCGTTTCGGCGCGCGTTGCGCCCGAGAGCGCGAGCAGGCCGCAAGCCGACCAACCGATGATTCCCCTGGCGCCGGCAACGGCCAAATCCATCCTCATCACCACGACTCCCATAATTCTGCTGCGGAAACGGCGACGGCCAATCTTCGGCATGACGGCATCCGCCGCCCTCGTCGTCATTTGTGTGCCGATGCGAAGAGGCCCTCTGCCTTGGAGAGGAGAGGGCCGATTGAACGGCGTGCTACAGCAACAGCTGCATCGGCTCCGCGACATAGTGGAAGCCGTCGCCGCGTTTGGCGAAATGCCCGATGCCCGGCCACGGCAGATGATAGACGAGCGCCGGCATGCGCTCGGCCGCGAGCATGTCCATGGCCTTGATGCGCGTCTCCACGCCCTGCTTGGGATCGGTGTCGAACGCGACCTCCATGCGCGGCTTCTCGATCAGGATCACATGATGGGTGAGGTCGCCAACGAGGAACAGCGACTTGCCGCCGGAATTGATCACGAAGCAGGTGTGTCCGACGGTGTGGCCCGGCGTGTGCATGGCCTGCACGCCGGGAATGACCTCCTGGCCGTCCTTGTAGAACACGATGCGATCCCGGTTCGGCAGCAGGTTCTTCTTGGCGGCGAGCGCGGAGCCCTCCGCCGGGGTGCCGAGCCGCTTGTCGTCGGTCCAGAACTCCAGGTCGGCCTGCGAGATGTGGATCTGCGCGTTCGGGAAATTGCGGCTGCCGTCCGCCGCCATGATCCCGCCGACGTGGTCGATATGCGCATGGGTCGGGATGGCCGCGTCGATGTCGTTGGGGTCGATCCCGGACTGTTTAAGATTCGCCACCAGCCGGCCCATGGCGTCGTTGCGCTTGACCGAGCTCATTCCGGTCTCGAACAACGCGAGCTTGTCGCCGGTATTGATGACCAGCACGTTCTGATCCAGCACCACGTTGTCGGCTGGCAGGAAATGATCGCTCATCATCTTGCCGACTTCTTCCGCGGTCGGTCCGCGGAAAGTGCGCGACGCGGGTCCGATCGCCAGCGGTCCGTCGGAGACGACGGTGGCCTCGATGCTGCCGATCTTGAAGCGATAGAACGCCGGCGCCGGCGTGTTGAGCATCGGCGCCTTGGCGCGCGCCAGCGGCGCGCTTCCGAGGACGCCTAACGCAGTGGTCGCGGATGCCCCGGCGAGCAACCGACGTCGCGATAACTCTCCCATGACGTCCACCTCCCTTTGTCGTTGTGTGCTTGATCGTTGGGGGCGGACGGTTGTCCGCCCAAGCGGAGAGTAGTCCAAAGCACGGTTGAATTCACGCCCGTGCTGCCCGCCTCGGGCGAGCCGGCCCGCAGGTCACGACCAGAACGTCGGCTGCGCCTGTTCAAGCCGGCCGCCTAGGCGCACCGCCGCGACGCGTTGCGCAAGTCCCGTCGCGTCATCGGTCTCGACCGCGAGCGCGCACAATGTCGCCTCGCCGAGCGCCGGCTCGAAGCGCGCCCCCGGAATCCGGCGCAGGAACCGGATCAAGGGCTCGTCCTTATCCATGCCGATCACGGAATCGTAGTCGCCGGTCATGCCCACATCGGACACGAAGGCGGTGCCGCGTGGCAGGATCTGATGGTCCGCGGTCGGGACGTGGGTGTGGGTGCCGATGACGAGGCTCGCGCGGCCGTCGCAGAAATGGCCCATGGCCTGCTTCTCGCTCGTCGCCTCGGCGTGAACGTCGATGATGGCGGCGTCGGCCGCCTGCTTGAGCGGACAGGCGGCAAGCTCGCGCTCGACCGCGGCAAACGGATCGTCGAGCGGATCCATGAAGATGCGGCCCATGACGTTGACGATGAGCACGCGGGCGCCGTTCTTCGCTTCCATCAGCGCGACACCGCGGCCTGGCGTGCCGGCGGGATAGTTGATCGGCCGCAGCAGCCGAGGCGCGCGTTCGATGAAGACCAGTGCTTCCTTCTGGTCCCAGGAATGGTTGCCGCCGGTGATCACGTCGGCGCCGGCGTCGATGAAGTCCTGGTAAATCGCTTCGGTGATGCCGAAGCCGCCGGCGGCGTTCTCGCCGTTGACAGCGACGAAGTCGAGCTTCCAGTCGCGCACCAACGCGGGCAGTCGCTCGAGCAGCACGGCGCGCCCGCTGCGGCCCACGATGTCGCCGATGAACAGGATGCGCATTTTCTACATTGCCCGAAAGTCGATGATCTCGCGCTCGGTTAGCACGAGATCGAGGCGGGCGTCGCGGGGGGTGGTCGGCACGTTCGTGATCTCCTGGGCGGCAAAGGCGATGCCAACAGCGAGGATGCTCTTCTTCGCGCGCAGGGCGGCAATGGTCATATCGTAATAGCCGGCGCCGTAGCCGATGCGGTGACCGCTCCGATCAAAGGCCAAGAGCGGCGCGATCACGACGTCGGGATCGACTTGCAGTGCGCCATGCCGCGGCTCGCGGATGCCCCAAACGCCGGACGCCAGCGGTTCACCGAAGGTAAAGGCGCGCATGATGAGCGGCTGGCCCCGTCCGATCACCGCCGGCAGCGCGAGCTGCGCGCCTGATTCGGCAAGCACACGCATCAGGGGGAGGGGGTTGATCTCGCTCTTCACCGGCATGAAGCCAGAGACGATCGCGCCCGCCCGCACCGGGACGGGAAACGGCCGTGCCGCAATGGCCTGCGCCGCGGCGGTGCGCAGGTCGGGAGGCAACGCGTCCCGGCGCGCCTGGACTTCGCGCCGGATGACAGCCTTGGCAGCTTCGACCGAGGAAGCCATCGACCGAAAGATCTCGTGGCGCGAAATGTGACGCGGCGCGATCGCCGAACAGCCTGTAGTTCGTCCAGTCTGCGCACGAGTGTGCGCAACCGGTGCGCCGCCGATCCGGGAAAACAAAGCGCGGAGCCGCGATGGCCGTTGGAGTGTCGATCCCGGGTTCCCTACGAAAGTAGGTGGGCGCCATATGTCCGAGCCCACGAGCCCGGTCAGGGACAGCTCCCTTAAGGATCGATAAGGCCCCGGGGATATGGCTCCTGACGCACCTCGCAGCCCCGCGCGAGCAATGTAGTGCGGCTGGCGCCGAGATGCCACCCGCAGCAGCATGTCCCGTCATCCCATTGGGACGCGGCCATCGCTCAGCGTCTGATTGAGCCGTCGGGTCATGTCCTCGATGCGCTCGGCGGCCGCATTGAGTGCGGCGGCGACCGCCGCCTGTGTTGCTTGTGCGTGGTCGGCCGAGCTGACGCTGGCATTTTGTAGGGTCGCGAGCTGCGGCTCGATGCGCTGCAATTTCTTTTTCAACTCAGCAAGCTCGTCCGCAAGCGTGAGCGCGGCCATGACCGTGAGCCGGGTGTCGCCGATCTCGCCGAAGCGAGTGCGCAGGCCCGCGATGCGCGCATCGAGCTCCTCGGCGAGCCGCATGAGGTGCGGCTCCTCGCCGTCCTCGCAGGCCATGCGGAACTGGCGGCCATTGATGGTGACACTGACCTGCGTCATGACGGTCCCGCGTGACGCTGCGGCTGCTCAGCGCCGTTGCGCGCGAGCACGGAGCGGATAGTGTCGATCGCGGCATCGAGCCGGCGGGCGACTTCGCGATTGGCGTGCTCCAGCGCCCGCGCGCGGGCGGCGGCGGCGTCGAGCTCCGCGGCGAGCCGCGAGCGATCGGTCTCAAGCGCGTGCAGTTGGGCATCGAGTGTCGCCTCGCCGCGGTCGGCGTCCTGCCGCCGCTCGACAGCAGCCGCCAAGGCGTCGAGCGCAAGCGTGAGGCGTCGGCTGGCGTCGTTGATGGCGCTCGCGTCGGTCATCTCGGCACCCTTGTGGCTCGCCCCTGTCGGCTCATTTCCTCGCCTGCGGGGCCCCACAAAAACTTATGCGTCGGCAAGCGGTTAGAGTGAGAACCTACGGTGCGTGCCGGCGCTCCGTCAACGCTTGCGCGCAAGTTCTCCCCGCTCCTGTGAATCGCGGCCGGTACCCGGTGCGGGCATTCTTTGACTCCCCCCGTCCGCGTGCTAGAGCCTCGCGCGAGTAACCCGCCAGGCGCGATGATGACCACCCCAAAGCCCCTCTTTGCCGCCGCAGCCGCCCCGGCCGCGCAAGCAATAGCCGGCACGCGCGACGCGGCACTCGCGACGCGCGCCCAGCATGACCGCATGGCGAACGCCATCCGCGCGCTGGCCATGGATGCGGTCGAGCAGGCGAAGTCAGGTCATCCCGGCCTGCCCATGGGCGCGGCCGACATCGCCACCGTGCTGTTCACCCGGTTCCTGAAGTTCGATCCGGCCGATCCCGCCTGGCCCGACCGCGACCGTTTCGTGCTGTCGGCCGGCCATGGCTCGATGCTGATCTACGCGCTGCTCCATCTGCTCGGCTACGAGCAGATGACCATCGATGAGATCAAGCGGTTTCGCCAGCTCGGCTCGCTCACGCCCGGCCATCCCGAGAATTTCGTCACGCCGGGCGTCGAGACCACCACCGGGCCGCTCGGCCAGGGCCTCGCCAACGCCGTGGGCATGGCGATCGCCGAGCGGCACCTCGCGGCCACGTTCGGCCCCGACCTCGTGGACCATCGCACCTACGTGCTCGCCTCCGACGGCGATCTCATGGAGGGCATCAGCCAGGAGGCGATTGCGCTCGCCGGC
>JBKPUA010000295.1:0-3860 GCA_046735815.1 Pseudomonadota bacterium | reverse complement strand
AGCGCGGGCGGCGAAGGCGGCGGGTGCGAGCCGCTTCTGCATGGGGGCAGCCTGGCGCGAGCCCCGGGATCGCGACCTCGACAAGGTGTGCGCGATGGTCGCGGGCGTGAAGGCGATCGGGCTCGAGAGCTGCGCCACGCTCGGCATGCTTACGGCGGCGCAGGCGCGGCGCCTCAAGGTCGCCGGCCTCGACTACTACAATCACAACCTCGACACCTCGCCGGAATATTACGGCGCGATTATCACCACCCGCACTTATCAGGATCGCCTCGACACGCTCGGCCACGTGCGCGATGCCGGCATCCACGTCTGCTGCGGCGGCATTGTCGGGATGGGGGAGAGCGCCGAGGATCGTGTCGGCATGATCGCGACGCTCGCGAGCCTGCCGGCGCATCCGGAGAGCGTGCCGATCAACATGCTGGTGCGGGTCGCGGGTACTCCGCTCGCGAACGGCGCAACGATCGACGCTATCGATTTCGTGCGCACCATCGCGGTCGCCCGCATCACCATGCCGAGATCGGTGGTGCGGCTCTCCGCCGGGCGCGAGGACATGAGCAAGGAGACGCAGGCGCTGTGTTTCCTCGCCGGCGCCAACTCGATCTTCTACGGGCCCAAGCTCCTGACCACGCCCAATCCCGAGCGCGACCGCGACCAGCGGCTGATGGACAAGCTCGGGCTCGTGCCGATGGGTTAACCCCGCGATGGATGTCAGCGCGATCTCGGTTGGTCCCAATCCGCCCAAGGACATCCACGCCGTCATCGAGATTCCGCTCGGTGGAGCGCCGGTGAAATACGAGCTCGACAAGACCTCGGGCGCGCTCATGGTCGATCGCTTTCTGCACACCGCCATGTTTTATCCCGGAAACTACGGCTTCATCCCCCACACCCTGTCGGCCGACGGCGATCCCTGCGACGTGCTGGTGGTGAGCGGGGTGCAGGTGGTGCCGGGCGCGGTCGTGCGCTGCCGGCCGGTCGGCGCGCTGATGATGGAAGACGAGGGCGGACGCGACGAGAAAATCATCGCGGTGCCGGTCGATGCGCTCGCGCCGCTCTACAGCGATGTCCGCAGCTATCGCGATCTGCCGCCGATCATGTGCGAGCAGATCGCGCACTTCTTCCAGCACTACAAGGATCTGGAAAAGGGCAAGTGGGTCACCATCGTCAAATGGCTCGACGTCGCGGGGGCGGAAAAGCTCGTGCTCGAGGCGATCGCGCGTGCCGAAAAGCAAAAGGCGAGACGAAGCGCCATGCCGACCAAAGCGCCTGCCCGCGGCCGCCGGGTGAACGCCGCAAAGACGAAGTCGCGATCGAAGCAATAGTGGTGGCTATGCGCCGTCGGCGGGCGGCGTGCCGTATTGCAGCACTTGCACCTTTTCGAGCGTCACCAGGCCGCTCGAGATCATCCCGTTGAGCACGGGCAGGAAGGCGTCGATCTTCTCCTGCGCATCGATGATCTCGATCACGATCGGCAGGTCCTGCGACAGCCGCAGGATCTTGGTGGTGTGCAGGTGGCTGGAATGTCCGAAGCCCATCGGTCCGCGCAGCACCGTGGCGCCGGCGAGCTGCATCTCGCGCGCCTTGAGCAGGATCGCCTCGTAGAGCGGCAGCCGCCCGGCCTTGGCGTCTTCGCCAATGAAGATGCGAAGCAAAACAGCGTCGCGCGGAACCTGCATGGATCACACCCATCGCATGGTATTGAGGCTGACCGCGGCGATATGGCCGAGCCAGACCGCCAGCAGGCACAGTATCACCGACCCGGCAATATTGAAGGAGGCCTGCAGCCATTCGCCGTCGCTCATGAGATTGAGCGTCTGGATGCTGAACGAGGAGAACGTTGTGTAGCCGCCGCACAGACCGACCATCACGAATTGCCGCCCCGTCGTGCCGACGAAGATGCGGCCATCGGGACCGGTCAGCGTGGCGAAGAAGCCGATGATGAAGGAGCCCACCACGTTGACGATCAGCGTGCCCCACGGAAACGTCTCGCCGATGAGGCGTGCTGCCACTCCCGAGCACCAGTAGCGGGCGACCCCGCCGATCGCGCTGCCGATGGCAATCCAGAAGTAAAGGCCCATGGCTCCTCGCCGTATCGCGTCGGCTGCCGGAGCCGTGCCATCCGGCAGCAAAAACCCGCCTTGCGGCGGGTCACGCACGGACTCCTACCGCAGGGAGCGCGGTAGGAGTCATCAGCCTCGACGGCGGTTTCGGGGGACTCCATCCCCATCACTGGCAACGCTTACCGGGTGGTCGTCGTTCCGTCAATGCATCGCGGCCGCGGCGCGCGGCATGAGGGCGCCGCGGTGGCGGATGACTTGCGCGGCGAGGTGGTGCGCCGCGGCCGCTGCTTCGGCCGGCGCCTTGCCGGAAAGGCGTGCGGCGATGTAGGCGGCGTTGAAGCTGTCGCCCGCCGCCGTGGTGTCGACCGGCACCACCACCTCCGGCACGGGCACGAATTCGCTCTGTCCGCCCGCGGCGATGAGCGCGCTGTTCGGCCCGTTCTTCACCACGATCTCGGCGATGCCGAAGGCTTGCAGGCGCTCGACGGTCGCCTCCGGGCTGGGGTCCCCCCACAGCACGGCTTCGTCGTCATAGGCGGGCAGCGCCATATCCACGCGCTTGAGCGCTTCCATGAAGACGGTGCGCGTGCGCGACAGGTCGCCACGCCAGCCGCGCGGCCGGAAGTTTCCGTCGAACGCGACCTTCACCCCTTGCTGACGCGCCATTTCGATCAGGGCGAGGAAGCGGCCCAGCGCATTGTTGGAATAGAGCGAGAGCGTGATGCCGGAGAAATAGACGAGCTTGGCCTTCGTCAGGCCTTCGGCTACGCGCCCCCAATCCGGCAGCTCGAACAACTCGCGCGCGGGCGCTTCGCCGCGCCAATCGTAGTGGCGCCGGGCGCCAGCGCCGTCGGTGTCGACCAGCGCGAGCGCAGGCAACCGGCCCCGCAGCCGCAGCATGAGATCGCCGGCAACGCCCTCCGCCGCCGCCAGCGCAAGGATCGCCTCCGAGTAGGGGTCATCGCCGAGCGCGGTCGCGAAGGCGGCATCGATCCCGGCGCGGGCGAGGTAGACCGCCACGTTGAAGGTGTCGCCGGCGCAGCCGATGCCGAAACGGCCGTCCCCCCCGCGGACCAGTTCGATCACCGCCTCTCCGATGGTGACGGCGCGAGGTCGTTGCTGGTTCATGCTGCCATTCCTCGTGCTCCGACGACCCAGGACGACAAGGTAACCCGGATGGGGCACGAGCGAAATCGAAGTGATGGTGCCATTTTTTTTGCCTGTCACAAATGATGCGATGTGCAAAGCCCGCTGCGCTAGCGGGCATAGTTGATTGCGCCGGCGGCTTGATGGAGAATGGCGGCGCGTTCGACGCCTTGATGCGTGAGTTTGACCATGTCGTCGGCGCGCGCGCCGGCGTTTACATGCGCCCAGGCCGCAAGTGGCACCATGAAAACGCCGAGCCGGCGGATCGCCATCGTGCATGCGCGAATCGGCATCGCGGGGAAGTCCCGTATCTTCTCGCTCTATGGCAATTATGGCTCTGACTTCAACCTCCGCGCCGTCCACTCTGGGCGCAGCAACGACATGATGACCTCGTCTCTGTGGACTCCGCCGAAGAAGGCGCTGCCGCGCGCGATCCCTTCCACCTGGAAGCCAATGGCTTGGTAGGCGCGACGCGCGCGGACGTTCTCCGGGAAGAGCCCCAGCCAAAGGCGCCATGTGCTTGTTTGCTCGAACACCGCATCGGCGACCTTGCTCAAGAGCGCGCGGCCGTGGCCGCGGCCGGGTTGGCAGACGGCGATCCGTTTCACCAGCGTGGTTCGTTCGGGCGAGGCCCAATCGCGCAAGATGACGAAGCCG
>JBKPUA010000294.1:0-6808 GCA_046735815.1 Pseudomonadota bacterium | reverse complement strand
CAACAAAGGCGGGCTGTGCCGCAAGGGCTGGACGGCCGCGGAATTGCTCTACGCCCCCGATCGGCTCACGGCGCCGCTCATGCGCGCGCGCAAAGGCGAGCCGTTGCGGCCGGTGAGCTGGGACGAAGCGCTCCGCCGCGTGGTCGATGGCATGCGCTTGATCCAGCAGGCATACGGCCGCGACGCCATTGGCGTGTTCGGCGGCGGCGGGCTGACCAACGAGAAAGCCTACCTGCTCGGCAAGTTCGCGCGCGTGGCGCTGCGCACCGCCAATATCGATTACAACGGACGCTTCTGCATGGCCTCGGCCGCGGCGGCGGGCTTGCGCGCCTTCGGACTCGATCGCGGCCTGCCGTTTCCGCTCGAGGACATCGCCGGCGCCGATGCGGTTCTCCTGGTCGGCAGTAATCCCGCCGAGACCATGCCGCCGATCATGCAATATTTCGACGAGCAGCGTCGTCGCGGCGGAAGGCTCATCGTGGCCGATCCCCGCAGATCGGCAACTGCCAAGCTCGCCTCGCTGCATCTGCAGCTCACCCCTGGCACCGACGCGGCGCTGGCCAACGGATTGCTGCACGTCGCGATCCAACACGGACTGATCGACCGCGACTTCATCGCGACGCGCACCACCGGCTTCGAGGCAGTGCGCCGGATCGCGGCCTCGTACTGGCCGGATCGGGTCGAGCGCATCACCGGTGTTTCGGCGCGCACGCTCATCGAGGCTGCCCACATCCTGGGCGAGGCAGCCACCGCCATGGTGCTCACCGGGCGCGGTCCGGAGCAGCAGAGCCACGGCGTCGACAACGTGCTCGCCTTCATCAATCTCGCACTCGCGCTGGGCAAGGCCGGAAAGCCATGCTGCGGCTACGGCTGTCTGACTGGACAAGGCAACGGCCAGGGCGGTCGCGAGCACGGCCAGAAGACCGATCAGCTTCCCGGCTATCGCCGGCTCGATGATCCCGCGCATCGCGCCGCGGTCGCGGTGGCGTGGGGAATCGCCGCCGCCGACTTGCCGCAGCCGGGACTGTCCGCGTGCGAAATGTTCGCCGCCCTCGGCGACGGCGTGCGCGGCCTCCTCGTCATGGCCGCCAATCCACTGGTCTCGGCGCCCGCGGCGCTCGACCTCGGAAAGCGGCTGGCGCGTCTCGATCTGCTCGTGGTCGCCGATCCCTTCCTGTCGGAGACCGCCGCCTGCGCCGATGTGGTGCTGCCAGTGGCGCAATGGGCGGAGGAGGAAGGCACCATGACCAATCTCGAAGGCCGAGTGCTCTACCGCCGCCCCGTGAAGCTCCCGCCGGATGGGGTGTGGACCGATCTGCAGGTTCTCGCGGCGCTCGCTGACGGGCTGGGCAGCGGACGGCACTTTTCCGCCGACCCGCGCGCGACCTTCGAGGAGCTTCGGCGGGTCACGGCCGGTGCCGCGGCCGACTATGCCGGCATCAGCTACGAGCGCATCGTGGCTCAGGACGGCGTGTTCTGGCCGTGCGTGAGCGAAAGCGATCCGGGCACTCCCCGCCTCTTCCAAGAGCGCTTCGCGACCGAGGACGGCCGCGCGCGTTTTCACCCGATCGAGCATGGAACTCCAGCCGAGCTGCCCGACACCAGCTATCCCTATTTCCTCACCACCGGCCGCGTGCTCGCCCACTATCAATCCGGCACCCAGACCCGGCGCGTCGCCGAGCTCCGCCGTGCCGAGCCGGAGGCGTTCGTCGAGGTCCATCCCGAAACCGCCCGTGGTCTCGGCATCGCGCAAGGCGACCGGGTGCGGCTGACCACCCGCCGAGGCCACGCCGAGATGAATGCGCGGCTCACGTCCGATGCACGGCTCGACACGCTGTTTGTGCCCTTTCACTGGGCGGCGCCGGCGAGCGCCAACGCGCTCACCCACGCGGCGCTCGATCCCGTTTCCCGTATTCCCGAGTTCAAGGTCTGCGCGGTGCGCGTCGAGAAGATCCCGGCCGCTTCCATTGCGCGTGGGAGATCGAGCGCGGTGGCGCTCTTGCACTGAGGGCAGGACGATGGAAGCCATACCTCGCTTCTTGAACGGCGTGTACGGGTTCAAAGGCCGTGGCTACGAGCAGGCGACGCCCGTCAGCGACCAGCTCGTCTACACGGTGCCGTCCGACAAGCGGGCGCAGCTCATCTATCTGCGCGCCGGCAACAGCAGTGACGAGCTCATCTACCTCGCGCTCATGCGCGACGGCAAACCGATGCGCTACTTCCCGATCGGCGCAAAGTGCAGCGAGCATGTGCCGCTCGCCGTCGTCGAGGACCTTTTTCCGGAAACCAAGCTCGAGGTGATGCTGTCGGCGCCGAGCGGAGCCGCCGGCCACCTCGTGCTCGACATCGGCCTGCTGGAGATCTGAGCACACACCGGGCGCCGAACCGGCGGAGGAGTTGGATGGCCAAACAGAGACTGGTCGTGGTCGGGAACGGCATGGCCGGCGCGCGCGCCGTCGAGGAGGTGCTGGCGCGTGGCGGCGGCGATCGCTTCGACATCGTCATGTTCGGGGACGAGCCTTACGGCAACTACAACCGGATTCTGCTGTCGAACATCTTGAGCGGCGCCCAGGATGCGAGCGAAATTTTCATCAATCCGCTCGACTGGTACACGCAGAACGCTGTCAAGCTCCACGCCGGCTCCCGCGTCGAGGAGATCGACCGCGCCGCCAAGCTCGTGATCTCCGCGAACGCCGTCCGCGAGCGTTACGACAAGCTTCTGATCGCGACCGGCAGCCGCGCCTTCATTCCGCCCATGGCCGGCGTCAACGGCCCCGACAGCCGCCTGCGGCCCGGGGTGTTCGGCTTCCGCACCATCGACGATTGCGATCGCATCGTGGCGCAGGCCAGGCAGTGCCGGCGCGCCGCTGTGATCGGCGGCGGGCTTCTGGGCCTCGAGGCCGCGCGCGGCCTGGTCAACCACGGCTGCGAGGTCCACGTCGTCCATCTCGCCGGCCACCTCATGGAGATGCAGCTCGACGCGCCCGCCGGCGCCATCCTCAAGGCCAGCATCGAGGCGATGGGGATCACCGTCCATCTCAAGAAGCTCACGACCGAGATCCTGGGCGACAGCAAAGTGACCGCCCTCGCCTTCAAGGACGGCTCGACACTGGACTGCGACATGGTCGTGATCGCGGCCGGCATCAAGCCCAACGCCGAGATCGGGGTGCGCTGCGGATTGACGGTCGAGCGCGCCATCGTTGTCGACAACCATATGCGCTCGGTCGACGACCCCGACGTCTACGTCGTCGGCGAATGCGCGCAGCACCGCGGGCGCGTCTACGGCCTGGTGGCGCCGCTGTGGGAGCAGGCGAAGGTGCTCGCCGATCACATCACGCAGCGCAATCCTGACGCCGCCTATCACGGCTCGAAGCTCGCGACCAAGCTCAAGGTCATGGGTGTCGAGCTTGCCTCCATGGGCATCACCGAGCCGGCGGAGGAGCGCGACGAGATCGTACAATTCACCGAGCCGAAGAAGGGCACCTACAAGAAGCTGATCGTGCGCGACGGCCGGCTGGTCGGCGGCATCCTGCTCGGCGACATCGGCAAGGCCGCCTATCTGATGCAATGCTTCGATCGCGACGCGCCATTGCCGGAGGAGCGCCTCTCGCTCCTGTTCGATCTCGGCACCCCGGAGCAGAAGATCACGCTCGACGAGATGCCGGCCGAGATGCAAGTGTGCAACTGCAATGGCGTCACCAAGGCGGCGATCGCTACCTGCGTCGCCGCAGGCAAGCGCAACGCGCCGACGGTGATGGACGCGACCCGCGCCGGCAAGGGATGCGGCTCGTGCAAAGGGCTCGTGGGCGAGCTGGTGGCGTGGCTGTGCGGCGGCGAGGTCGAGGAGGATCCCTCGATCCACTACTACGTGCCGTGCGTCCCGCTGCGCAAGCCCGAGCTGGTGAAGGCGATCCGCGAGCAGGGGCTCAAGTCGGTCTCGGCGGTGTTCGAGGCGCTCGCCGGCGGTGTCGAGGATCCCGCCAGCAAGCCCGCGCTCGCCTCGCTGCTCATCACCATCTGGAGCGAGGCCTACGAGGACGAACGCGATGCCCGTTTCATCAACGACCGCGTGCACGCCAATATCCAGAAGGACGGCACGTTCTCGGTCATTCCCGAGATGCCCGGCGGCATCTGCACGCCCGATGAGTTGCGTCGCATCGCCGAGGTCGCGGTGAAGTATGAGGTGCCGCTGGTCAAGCTGACCGGCGGACAACGCATCGATCTGGTCGGCGTGCCCAAGCACGAATTGCCCAATGTGTGGCGCGACCTCGGCATGCCGGCAGGCTACGCCTGGGGCAAGAGCTATCGCACCTGCAAGAGCTGCATCGGCAGCGACTTCTGCCGCTTCGGCCTCGGCGACAGCATGGGGCTGGCGCTCAAGATCGAGCGGCGCTTCCGCGGCATCGACAGCCCCGGCAAGCTCAAGCTCGCGACCGCCGGCTGCCCGCGCAACTGCTCGGAAGCGCTGATCAAGGATGTCGGCGCGGTCGCGATCGGCGACGGCAAATGGGAGATCTATATTGGCGGCGCCGGCGGCTCCCATGTGCGCAAGGGCGACCTTCTGTGTGTCGTCGAGACCGAGGACGACGTGCTGCGTTATGCCGGCCGCTTCATGCAGTTCTATCGCGAGAACGCGAAGTACAAGGAGCGCGCCTACACCTTCGTCGAGCGCCTGGGGATCGCGCGCATCCGCGCGGTGGTGGTCGAGGACAGCGAAGGGATCGCGGCCGAGCTTGACGCGGCGATGCAGGCCTCGGTGGCGGCGGCTTACGATCCCTGGAAGGAGGCGATCGCGCCCAAGACCGCAAATCAGTTCGCCACGCTCATTCCGGCGGCGGAGGCGTAAGATGAACGGCGCCCGTCTCATCGGCAAGGTGACGGAGATTCCGCAAGGCGAAGGCCGCGCCTTCCTGGTCGCGGGCGAGCGCATTGCGGTGTTCCACACCCGCTCCGGCCACGTGTTCGCCACCCAGGCCGAGTGTCCGCATCTGCGCGGACCGCTCGCCGACGGTCTCGTCGGCGGCGCGACCGTGATCTGCCCGCTGCACGAGCGCAGCTACGACCTGCGCACCGGCGCGGGAATGAACGGGGAATGCAGCAAGGTCCGCACCTATCCGATTGCGCTCGATGCGGACGGCAGGATCTGGCTGAGCACGACAGGCTAACCCTTTTCATCCGGGCGTTACCGCAGGTGATGCAATGGCGGGAAATCACGTCGAGCAACGTCTCAGCGAACCCGTGCCGCTGCGGTCATCGCCGCGCACCGGGTCCGAGCGCGCGATGAAGAGCTTCATTCGCGCGGCGGAAATCTGGGTGCCGACCAAGGACGGCAGCGCGCTCGAGTATCTCGACGGCCTTTACGGCCCGCTCGATCAATTCCGCCAGGCGAGCGAGCGCATGCGCTTCGCGTTCGACCAAGGCTTGCCCGGCAAGGCCTGGGCCAGCGGGCATCCGATCATCCTGAAACAGTTCGAGAACTCCTACTTCAAACGCACCGAGGCGGCGAAAGCGGTGGGACTGACCTGCGGCGTCGCCTTGCCGGTGCTTGCCGGCGACCGTCTGAGCGCGGTGGTGGTGTTCTTCTGCGGCGACGACGAGGCGCATGTCGGCGCGATCGAGCTATGGCACAACGATCCCGATGTCTCCTATGAGATGCGGCTGGTCGACGGCTACTACGGCACCGCCGACATGTTCGAATTCAATTCGCGCTACACGCGGTTTCCGCGCGGCTTCGGCCTGCCCGGCCGCGTGTGGAAGAGCAACATGCCGATGATCGTGAAGGACCTCTATCGCTCCAAGGCGTTCTTGCGCTGGCAGCAGGCGATGGAGGTCGGGATCAACCGCGGGCTCGGAATCCCCTACCCCCACGCCTCCGGTCACACCTGGGTCATGACCTTTCTGTCGGCGCGCGACACGCCGCTGGTACGGCGGTTCGAGATCTGGGTCCCCAACGAAGCGCGCGACGCGCTGATCTTCCATGCCGGCGATTGCGACCAGAACACGCTGCTGGAGGCCGACTACGCCTCGGCCCGGATCGGCCAGGGCGACGGCACCATCGGCGAAGTCTGGCGCAGCGGCATTCCGGCGGTGCGCGCGAGCATGGCCGGCGACACCTCAGCGGCGGGGCGCTCGGCTACCGCCGCCGGGCTCGACACCATGGTCGCGGTGCCGATCTTCGATCAGCACCGACCGAAGGCGATCGTCGTGTGGTATTTTTGAGCAAATTTTCGCGTCGCCGGCCGACTTTTTCCGGCAGCATCTAATCGCGCTTGCTCGCGCCATCCGGCGCCAACCGGTGGGCAGCGATGGCGAACGCTGCGCCCAGCGCGGCCGCCAGCGCCATCGCCCCATAAGCGAGGCCGACCGAGCTCGCATAGAGCACGCCCGAGACACCCATCGCCGCGGCCATGACCAGCCCGAGCGCCACCGCGAGGTAGCCCTGCGCGGTGGCGCCGAATTGCGCTGGCGCGGCGCGCGCCACGAAGCCGAGCGCGCCGAGATGGGTGGCGCCGAACGAGAGCGCATGCAGGCATTGCAGCGCCGGCAGCAGGACGCCCGGCGGGTCGAGCGCCATCGCGCCCCAACGCACCACTGCGCCGCCTGCGCCGGCCATGAGCAGCGCCGTCGGGCCGAACGGAAGGCGGCCTGAGAACGCGAACAGCACGATCTCGGCCATGACCGCGAGCGCCCAGAGCAGCCCGATGGTGACGCCGTCGAGCCCCTCCGCCTGCCAGGCGAGCGCGGAGAAGCCGTAATAGACGGCGTGACTCGCCTGCACCAGGCTCGCCGCGGCGGCGGCGGCGAGAAA
>JBKPUA010000293.1:0-14692 GCA_046735815.1 Pseudomonadota bacterium | reverse complement strand
GTCGAGAATGTTGCCGTCGACGTCGATCTTCACCAGGCTCGAGGCGGTGATCTGCTCATAGAGGAAGCCGTAAGGATTGATGAGGAACTGATCCTCTGTGCCCGGCACCCGCAGCGAGATGTGATTGTTGATGAGATGGGTCCAGCCGTAATGCGCCACCAGCCGATAGGCGGCGGCGAGCTCGAGGCGCGCCTGCCACTCGGCCTCGCTCACCCGCGCACGCACCGACGGTACCTCGGAGAGTTTCGCCATGGCTGCCTCCTACGCGCCGTCCGCCGGCGCTCGACCCGGTTGTTGGGCGTAGAGACTAACCGGGGTGGGCGTCAGCGATCAATCGAGCGCATCGGGCTCGTTTCGATCGTGGGATTTCCGTAAGCTTTCGGCATAGCCCATCGCAGCCGAGGTCGACATGCGGCTCAAGGACAAGATCGCCATCGTCGTGGGCGCCGGCCAATCGCCGGGCGAGGGGATGGGCAATGGCCGCGCCACGGTGCTGCGGTTCGTCCAGGAGGGCGCCAAGGTGCTCGCCGTCGACAACAATATTGCCTCCGCCGAGGAGACCGCCACGATGGCGCGACAGTCGGGCGGCGAATGCCTGGCGTTCGCGGCCGACGTCGCCCAGGAGCCGACACTCGCCGCCATGGTCGAGGCCGCGCGCGGGCGCTGGGGGCACATCGATATCCTGCACTACAATGTCGGCGTGAGCATTGCTGGCGGCGACGCGCCCCTCGACAAGATCAGCGAGGCGGCGTTCGATCGCATCGCCACCATCAACCTGCGTGGCGCGATCATGGCCTGCAAGCACGTGGTGCCGGTGATGCGCGCGCAGCGCTCGGGTGTCATCACCACCATCTCGTCGGTCGCCGCGTGGGAGCAGTATCCCAACGTTGTCTACAAGGCGACCAAGGCCGCCCTGATCGCCTTCACCCAGCAGCTGGCCATTCAGAACGCGGAATTCGGGATCCGCGCCAACGTCATCCTGCCGGGGTTGATGGACACCCCGATGGCCGTCGATACCCGTGCCCGCGCCAGCGGCAAGAGCCGGGCGGAGGTTGCCGCCGGTCGCGATGCGCGGGTGCCGCTGCGCCACAAGATGGGCACCGCCTGGGACGTCGCCAACGCGGCTCTGTTTCTCGCCTCTGACGAGGCCGATTTCATTACCGGCGTGGCGCTGCCGGTCGATGGCGGCGCGCTCGTCCATATCAATTGACGCTGGTTGCGGGCGGCTTGCGTCACCACGATTAGGGCGCATTCCGGCGCCATACAGGCGCGTCCCTCGCGCCACGAAAGCTTTACCTTTGCGTGCGAGGAGGTTGCCAGTTGCGCCCGCATATGCCGCATCGAAACGCACAACACCGGTCCGCACGCCTGGCCGCCTTCGGCGCCCTCACCGCCGCTGCGCTCGCGGGCGGCGGATTGCTGTCGGCATGTTCGTCGACCGAGGGCGTGCTGGCGAACAATCCGCTCACGGCGAACAATCCGTTCACGGTGTTCGCCGATCCGGGTGAGTACAGCTTTTACAACTGCGATCAGCTCGCCGCGCAACGAACCGGCTGGAAAGCCAAAGAGCAGGAATTGAAGCTGCTCATGGACAAGGCCAGCCAGGGCACGGGCGGCGCGGTCGTCAACGTCATCGCCTACCAGGGCGAATACGTCGCGGCCACCGAACGGCTCAAGGTCATCGAGATGACCGCGCGCAACAAGAACTGTCCGCAGAAATAGCGTAGCTCAACCCAATTGTTTGCGCGCGAGCTCGGCGCCCCGGCCGAGGGCGGCGAGCTTGGCGAGCGCGATGTCGCGCCGCATCGGCGCCATGCCGCAATTGGTGCCGGCGACGATGCGCTCCTTCGCGACGTATTTTGTCGCTTCCGCAATGACGGCGGCGACCTCCTCGGGCGTCTCGATCGCGTCGGTGGCCACGTCGATGGCGCCCACTTGCACGGTCTTGCCGTCGAGCAGCTTCAACAGGCCCAGCGGAACGCGAGAGTTTCGGCATTCGATCGAGACCTCGTCGATGCGGCTTGCCGCCAGCGCCGGGAAGACCTCCTCGTACTGCCGCCATTCGCCGCCAAGCGTCGCCTTCCAGTCGATATTGGCCTTGATGCCGTAGCCGTAGCAGATGTGGACGGCGGTGGTGCAGGTCAGCCCCGCGATCGCGCGGTGCAGCGCGGCGATGCCCCAGTCCTTGACCTCGCGCATGTAGACGTTGAACGCCGGCTCGTCGAACTGGATGACGTCGACGCCGTCGGCGGCGAGCGCGCGCGCCTCGACGTTGAGCAAGTCCGCGAACGCCATCGCCAGCGTCACGCGGTCGCCGTAGTGCTCGTCGGCAATGGTGTCGACGACGGTCATCGGGCCCGGCAGCGTGAGCTTGAGCTTGCGCTTCGTGTGGGCGCGCGCGAGCTGCGCCTCGCGTGCGTGCACGCGCGCTTTGAGCCGCAGCGCGCCGGTGACGGTGGGCACCATCGCCTTGTAGCGGTCGGCGCGGATACCGATCTCGACTTTGCGCGCAAAGTCGATGCCATCGACGAATTCGAGGAAGCCATGCACGAAATGCTGGCGCGACTGCTCGCCGTCGGTGACGATGTCGATGCCGCAATCTTCCTGCAGCTTGAGCGCGAGCAAAGTGGCATCGCGCTTGCCGTCGTCGAGGTCGGGACCGGCGAGGCGCCACGGCGCCCACAACCGGTTGGGCTCCGCGAGCCAGGGGGGTTTCGGCAGGCTGCCGGCAATGGTGGTTGGAAACAGCGGCATGATGGATGCGATCCTACAGGGTCAGCGCATGTTCCGGAAAAGTGGGAACCGGTTTTCCGAATAGAACATGCGCAAACTCAAAGAATCTAGAGCGCATCCCGATTCCGCTCGATCGGGATGCGCTCTAGCCCGGGGTCCAACCATAGAGCCAATCGTATCGCGTGAGCAGTCGTTCCCCGCCCATCGCCTTGAGCGCGAGCTGGCGCAGCAGCGCTCCCGGCTTGCCGAGGTGATAGATCGCCCCGTTGCGGTGGGCTGCGCGTTGCGCCCGCGCGCTGCGGGCACTGCGCTCCTGCTCGTAGGCGCGCAGCGCGCCCGCGGGATTATTGCGCCGTAGGGCGAGGCACCGCGCCAGCACCGCCGCGTCCTCGATCGCCATGGCAGCGCCCTGGGCGAGATAGGGCAGCATCGGGTGGGCGGCGTCCCCGAGCAGGGTCGCCGCGCCCCGGCCCCAATCGGCGAGCGGCGGCCGGTCGTAGAGCGCCCATTTCTGCCAGCGCTGCGGAGCCGCGAGCAGCGCGCGCGCCGCGGGCGGCCAGATCGTGGCAGAGTAGCGCGCGAAAACCTCGTCGCGGTTTGCGGGCGCGCTCCACCCCGGCTCATGCCAATCGTTGCGCGCGATGGCCACGACATTGATCAGGCTGCCGCCACGGACCGGGTAGTGCACGAGGTGAGCGTCGGTGTCGAACCAGAGATTGACCGCGGGCGCGCGCAGATCGGCCGCTATCGCGTCGGCGGGAGCGAGCGCACGCCACGCCACCTGGCCGGCAAAGCGCGGCGCGTCGCCGTGGCGGAGCCGCGCCCGCAGCCGCGACCACAAGCCATCGGCAGCGATCAGCGCGATGCCGCGGTGCTCGTCGCGGCTCACGGTGAGCGCGGAGATGATCGCGCCATCTTGCGCGAAATCGTCGATGCGCGCGCCGAGATGAAGCGTGATGTCGGGCTGCGCCGCGACGGCTGCGAGCAGCACCGCCTGCAGGTCGCCGCGATGGATCACCCAATAGGGCGCGCCGTAGCGCTGCGCGGCGCTCGCGCCGAGCGGCGCGCACGCCAGCACCCGCGCGCCTTTCGCGCTCATGACCCGGAGCTCCTCGGGCGCGACGACGTGGCGCTGCAAGTGCTCGCCCAGCCCGAGCGCAAGCAAGATGCGCGAGGCATTGGGCGAGAGCTGGATGCCGGCGCCGATCTCCTCCAGGCGCTCGGCCTGATCGAAAATCGCGACCTCAAATCCGCGTTGTGCAATCGCGAGCGCCGCGGTCAGACCGCCGATGCCCGCGCCGGCGATGAGGACGGGCCCGGGCGCCATACGTCACTCGAAAGCTAGGCCGTCGCCGGGTCGGGCACCGCGCATTCCGGCGGCCGCGCGGTGTGGGGATCGAGCGTGGGATCGTAGCGGAACAGGGTCGAGCAATAGGGGCAAATGATCTCGGTGGCATCGCCCATGTCGAGGTAGACATGGGGATGGTCGAATGGCGCGAGCTCGCCCTCGCACATGAACTCGTGCGCGCCGATCTCGATCACCGGCACGCCCGGGGTGTTGTGGAAGTGAGGAACCACCTTGTCCGCCATGGCCTTGATCCGCGCTCGCAATTAGCGGCGGCACCATAACCGCGCGGGCCCTGGATTCCTAGGGCCGGCATGCTAAGCACATTGCTAGGCGGGGGCAGGAGGCCGATCGATGATCGCAGCGCGCATGGCGCTCGCTCTGGCGATGCTCTGCGGGATCGCCGCGCTCGCCGCGGCGCCGCGCGCCTTCGAGGCCAAATTCCTGCTCGGCGCGCAGGACGATCCGGTGGCGCTCGCCGACCATGCGATTGCGCGCGCCTTCGATGCCGACGTCGCCGCGCGCGAGATCAACGCTGCGCTCGCGGCCGACGATGCCGACCTCGCGCAGAGTTTTCTCGAGCTCGCGCGCGAGCGCGGCGTGCCGGTCGATGCTGCGCTCGCCGCGAAGGTCGAGCTCGCCAATGCGACCACGGCCACCGCGGCGCGTTCGCTCACGAGCTTTGCCCGCGGGCTGGTCAGCGGCAAGCCGGACGATATGTCGAGCCTCGCCGGCACGGCGCTCGGCGATCTCTTCGTCTTCGGCGATATCCGTGACGCCTTGCGCGAGGGCTCGCGGCTCGCCGCCGGCGAGCAGGCCGACGAGCTGATCCTCGGCCTCGCCTGTGTCGGTCTCGTCATCACCGCCGGCACCTATGCCACGGTCGGCGTGGCGGCGCCCGCGCGGGTGGGCATGACCGTACTCAAGGCCGCGCGCAAGACCGGGCGCATTGGCAGCCAGATGGCCGCCTGGATCGGACGCTCCGCCCGCGAGGTGGTCGATTGGACGACGCTCCGGCGTGCTGTCGGCGGCGCCAGTGTCACCGCGCCCGCGGTTGCCGTGCGCGCGGCGCGCGAGGCGGTCAAGGTCGAGAAGGCGAAAGAGTTGGTGCACCTCGTCGGCGATGTGGGACGCGTGCAGGCGAAGGCGGGAACGCAGGCGGCGCTCGAGGGATTGAAGCTTGCCGAGACGCCGCAGGAGATGTCGAAGCTCGCGCGGCTTGCCGCCGCCAAGGGCGGCAAGACCCGCGCCATCCTCAAGCTCGCGGGCCGCGCCGCGATCGTGCTCGCCATGGGCACCTTCGATCTCGCGCTGTGGGTGTTCTGGGCGATCGTGATGGCGTTCGGCTTCGTCTCGTCGCTCAAGCGCATGGCTGAGCGGATCACCGAGCGGCATTGTGCGCGCCAAAAACTTCGCCGCGCGCGCGCCGCACAGGCTGCCATGTCCGCCGCCGCGGCGCCCGCGTGACATGCAGCGCTTTGGGCACGACGGCGTCGAGATCGCGTTTCTCGACGAGGGGGAGGGTGAGCCGATCGTGCTCGTGCACGGCTTCGCCTCGACCGCGCAGGTCAACTGGGTTCATCCCGGCTGGGTGACGACGCTCACGCGCGCGGGCCGGCGCGTGATCGCGCTCGACAACCGCGGCCACGGCGCCTCGAGCAAGCTCTACGATCCCGCCGCTTATCACAGCGCCCGCATGGCCGAGGACGTGCGCGCGCTGCTCGATCATCTCGGGATCAATCGCGCCGACGTGATGGGCTACTCCATGGGCGCGCGCATCACGGCGTTCTTCGCGCTAGCGCACCCCGCACGCTTGCGCCGCGCCGTGCTCGGCGGGTTGGGCATGCACCTAGTCGAGGGCGTCGGCTTGCCGGAGAAGGTCGCGGAGGCGCTGGAAGCGCCATCGCTCGCCGACGTTCACGATCCCACCGGACGCACGTTTCGCGCCTTTGCCGAGCAGACCAAGTCCGACCTCGCGGCACTCGCCGCCTGCATCCGCGGCTCGCGCCAGGTCTTGACCCGCGCCGAGGTAGCGCAAATCAACGCGCCGGTGCTGGTCGCGGTCGGCAGCAAGGATAAAGTTGCCGGCTCCGCGCCCGAGCTCACGGCGCTGCTGCCGGCGGGCCGCGCGCTCGACATCCCCGGACGCGATCACATGTTGGCGGTCGGCGACAAGGTATTCAAGGAAGGCGTGCTTGGCTTTTTGGCAGAGCCCGAGTGAGGACTGGCGGCAACGCGCGCCGCGATTCGCGCAAGGACGTTCGGGTTCCACCGAGTTCATAAAAAATTTGTGAGCGTAGGCGTCGCGCGGGCGCGAACCGTCGGCGCACGAGCGTGTTTCTTTGATGCGTTGCGTGAAGGGATTCACTGAAAGGAATTCGCCATGCCGATTCTTTGGTACATCGCTTTGTGGTCGTGTGCTTTGGGCATGCAGTCATGTTTGGCGGCGCCGCCCTCAAGCACAAGGGATTTCGAGGTACGCGTCGACGATTGACCGAGACTCGAGCGGGGCGGCGGCGATACCGCCCGACCGTGGCCACCATGCCGAAACGAGCCCGCCGCGAGGTGGGCTCTTTCTTTTGTCATGGACGGCAATTAAGTCCTCCTGCACCGGGAGGGGTCATTTTTCGTTGCTGGTCTCCTGCCGGGGCAAATGTGCTAAGGTTGTGGGACGCAACGTGTAGGAGGCGGCCATGGCTCAGCAGCAGGTGCGAGCCGGGGGGCTCGAGAAGGTGGACCCGGTCTGGGCGCGCATCCGCCGCGAGGCCGAGGAGATCGCGCGGCGCGAGCCCGAGCTCGCGACCTTCATCTATTCGACCATCCTGCATCACGACACCTTGGAGGCCGCGGTCGTTCACCGCGTGGCCGACCGGCTCGACAGCCCCGAGGTCTCGGCCGAGCTGATCCGGCAGGCCTATGCCGAGGCGCTCGCTGGCGAGCCCGCGATCGGCGCGGCGTTCCGCGCCGACATCGTCGCCACCGTCGATCGCGATCCCGCCACCAACCGCTTTCTCGAGCCCGTGCTCTACTTCAAAGGCTTCCACGCCATCCAGGCGCATCGCCTGGCGCATTGGTTGTGGGGCAGGGGGCGCAAGGATTTCGCCTACTACCTGCAGAGCCGCTCGTCGGCGGTGTTCCAGACCGACATCAACCCCGCGGTGAGCATCGGCCGCGGCATCTTCCTCGATCATGCCACCGGCCTCGTGGTCGGCGAGACCGCGGTGATCGAGGACGACGTGTCCATGCTGCAGGAGGTGACGCTCGGCGGCACCGGCAAGGAGGCCGGCGATCGCCATCCCAAGATTCGCCGTGGTGTCCTCATCGGCGCCGGCGCCAAGATCCTCGGCAATATCGAGATCGGCCATTGCGCGCGCATCGCCGCCGGATCGGTGGTGCTCAAGCCGGTGCCGCACAACACCACCGTCGCCGGCGTTCCGGCCAAGGTGATCGGCACCGCCGGCTGCCCCGAGCCGTCGCGCGCGATGGATCACCTGTTCCACGATGTCGACCTCTAAACCAAGCGGGAGCGCGAGCCGTGGACGTCCTCGAAGTGCGCAAGCTCGACGCTTACCTCAAGCGTCTGTTCGGTAACGCGCGCATCCGCGTGGTGCCGAAGAAGGGCGATTCCGCCGACATCTTCGTCGGCGAGGAGCTTATCGGCTCGCTCAATCTCGACGAGGACGAGGAGGATGACGAGCGCTCCTACAATTTCGAGATGAAGATCACCTTGGGCGATGCGTCCACCACCGCGCCCGACCTGAAAAAGCTGGACGCGTATCTCAAGCGCAAGTTCGACAACGACCGCATCCGCATCATCCCGCGCGCGCGCAAGACCGACTCCGCGGAGGTCTACGTGGGCGAGGAATATATCGGTGTGGTGTTCTTCGACGAGAAGGACGCCCGCTCGTCCTTTTTCGAGCTGCCGATCCTCGGCCTCGACCTCGACGAGCCCGGATTGCTCAAGAGCTAGCGCGCTCCAATCGCGATTGTCGTCCCCGCGCAAGCGGGGACCCATATTCCAGGGCCAGTGGTCATGGGTCCTCGCTTGCGCGAGGACGACGGCGTACGAAGCAGCTGGTAATCGAAGCCGCGGCAGCGCTCAATGCCGCAGGCTCGCGATCAGCCGATCGATATTGTCCGCCACCATGCGCCAGTCGGAGAGCCAGTCGCGCGGGAAGCGCACCAGCACGTCGGCGCCGCCGATGCGGCGCTCGTAGAGGCAGACGCCGCGCGTCAGGCCGGCGCCGTTGCGGGTGCAGCGCGCGAGAAAGCCCGGCGCCGTGGGATCGTAGATCAGGTCCTCGCCCTGGTAGGGCGTGCCGGCGCGGAACGCGAGCAGAGCGAGCCCGTCCGGGCCGGACACCGCCTGCGCGGCGGTGTAGCGCGGATAGATCTCGCGCGCGCGCTCGGCCGGAGGGAGCGTGTCCCCGGCGGTGGAGATGGTGACGAACACGCGCTCCGACGCCGGCGTCGCTGCCGGCGTTGCGCCGGGCACGGGGGGCGACGGCTTGGCGTCAGGCTCGGGCGGCGCGAGCGAGGGCCAGAGGAAGGCGAGATCGACGCGCTCCTGCACCCCCGGCCGGCGCTGTACCGGCACGCGGATGGCGGCCGGCGGCAGGTTGAAGGCGACGCCGCCGACCATGATCGGCAGCGGCGGGGCATCGACGCCGACCGGCGGCCCCGGCCAGCGCGGCCATAGCACGTAGGCGATGTAGACGAACGCGATCAGCGCCGGCGCTGCGAATGCGACGAGCGGCAGCAACAGCAACCGGCGACCGCCGCGGCGCGGCGGATGCGGGCGGCGTCGTCCTCCGACGGGAAGCGTGGTCATGAGATCTGTCCCGCGAATCACCGGATTATGACACCGGGAGTCGGCGCCCAGTAGTCCGCCGGCGTCCATTGGCCGCCCTTGGCCGCACGCGGATTCCGCGCCAATGGCGGGCAATCCTGACGTCGTTAACCATGGATTAAGCATGTTCTGGCGCCCTGGCTTCGGCTCTGCCAAGGGTCACGCGGGGAAGAGGGGGCGGGCGATGTCACGAGAACCAGTCGAGCGTATTTTCGCGTTGGCGGTCGGCTTTGCCATCGTCGGTTGCTGGAGCATGACCTCGAGCATGGTCGTGTCGCTGGCGCTGGGGATGTTCACCGTTCCGGTGGGTTGAAGGCGGGGCGCCGCGCCGGCGGCGCCTCGCCAACCCTCCTGCGCCATGGCAAGTTCGCGCCCGCGAGAGAGGAGGGCGTGAATGGCGATCTTCGAGCTCGATGGCCAGGCGCCGGAGTTGCCCGCGGACGGACGCTACTGGATCGCCGACAGCGCCGCCGTGATCGGTCGCGTGCGTCTCAAGAGCAATACCAGCGTGTGGTTCGGCGCGGTGCTGCGCGGCGACAACGAATGGATCGAGCTCGGCGAGCGCTCGCAGATCCAGGACAACGCCACCCTCCACACCGATCCCGGCTTTCCCGTCACCATCGGCGAGGATTGCGTGATCGGCCACAACGTGGTGCTGCACGGCTGCACGATCGGGGCGAACAGCTTGATCGGAATGGGCGCGATCGTTCTCAATGGCGGCAGGATCGGCCGCAATTGCCTCCTCGGCGCCGGCGCGCTGGTGACCGAAGGCAAGGAATTCCCAGACAACTCGCTGATCGTCGGCGCGCCCGCGCGCGCCATTCGCCCGCTCGACGAAGCCTCGGCGCAAGCGATCAGAAACGGCGCCGACATCTATGTGCGGCGCTGGCAGCAATACGCAAAAGGGTTGAAGCGGATCGGATGAGACGCGCAGCGAAAAACGCTGCGGCCGGCTCGGAGGTGGAGCCGGCCGCGCGCGAACCCGGGTAGCAACGGGGACGATACCGCGGGTTCAGTGAGGGGAGATCAGCGCGAGCTCGCGGTGGCGGTGGCCGGCCGCGGATCGCCGAGCGCGATCCAGACATTCGGATCGGTCTGCGACTGACGCTTCACGAACTGATAGCCGGTGTCGGACCAGAGCACGATCTCCTCGTTCTGATTGTCGAGGATGAACTCGCCGCGGTCGGTCTTGACCGTGAGCACGGCGTGGCCGTCGCCTTGCTTGTCGCGCACGACGGTGACGAGCAGCGCCTGGCGCGGCCACCCCGCCTGCATCAGGAGCTTGCGCTTGAGCAGCACGTAGTCCTCGCAGTCGCCACGTCCGTCGTCGGGATAGTTCCAGCGCTCGGCTATGCCCCAATGCTCGAGATCGGTGACCGGCTTGATCGCGTCGTTGACCCGCGCGTTGACCCGCATCAGGTCCTTCCACGCTTTCGCCGTGAGCACGATGTCGCGCGCCTCGAGCGGCTTGGTCTCGCATTCGCCCGCGTATTCGGCGCAGAACTCGGTCCAGCCGATCGGCGCGCGGGTGGCGGCGCCGAGCGACACGAAGAGCGAGCGTTCGCTCGCCGCCTGCGCCGGCGTGACATTCAGCGTGGCCGCCAGTGCGGCGGCGGCAATTGCAGCTCCAAGCAGTTTGATGACAGCCCATTTCATTTTGTGACCCTTCCCTGTTCTTGAGGGCCACATTTCCCACAAACGACTTGTATCGCCGCTAATCTCGCCCGGCGATTTTGAAGACAACGCAGATAAACAGCGCGACGAATACTGTGATTATGCGAGACACATTCGATTCAAATCCGAATCAATACAATTTGAGTCAAATGCCGGTGTTAACCGTCGCGCACCTGCGATACCGCCGGCGCGCCGTACAGGCCTTTGCGCCGTTAACTTTGATCGCCCGCGCGGGCGAGCGAAGCAAGCAGGGCGGCGGCCTCCGAATCCGCTCTCTCAGGCCGCGGCGAGGCGCGGATGCATTTACCGGCTGGTGACGCTGTCGGCGAGAAAGCTCCCGGCGCGGCGGGATTGTGGCGCGATCGCGGAGTGCGTTAGCGCGCTTGCCCGAAGGCGGGCGGCAGCCTATGCAACAGCGCGAACCGCTCGATCCCGGATCACCTCCAGCCACCTTCGGCCCGATCACCCCGACATGCTCGATCACCCGCGCCGCGAACGAATGCTCAACGTGCCCGCGGTCGTGGCGGCGCTGCTCGCCGTGCTCGTGCTCGTCCATGCCGTGATCATGCTGCTGCTCACGCCGGAGCAGACCACGGAATTCCTGCTGCTGTTCGCCTTCATCCCGGCGCGCTACGACGCCAGCGTGCTGCCGGACGTGGCCTGGCCGGGCGGCTGGGCGGCGGATATCTGGACCTTTGTCACCTACGCGCTCATTCACGCCGACCTCAGCCACCTGATCTTCAATGCGGTGTGGTTCGTGGCGTTCGGCTCGCCGGTGGCGCAGCGCTTCGGCGCGCTGCGCTTCACCGGCTTTATGGGGCTGACCGCCGCCGCGGGCGCCGCGGTCCACCTCGTCACCCATTTCGGCGAGCTGTTGCCGATGGTCGGCGCCTCGGCGGCGATCTCCGGCGCCATGGCCGCCGCGGCGCGTTTCGTCTTCCAGCCCGGCGGCGCGCTCGGGGTCTGGCGGCACCCCGAATTGGCTTCCCATGTGCCGGCCATGTCGCTGGCCGCGAGCTTTCGCGACCCGCGCGTGCTGGCGTTCCTGGCGGTCTGGTTCGGCGTCAACCTGCTGTTCGGGGTGTTCTCGCTCGGCATGCCCGGCGTCGAGCAGTCGATCGCCTGGCAGGCGCACATCGGCGGATTCCTGGCGGGTCTCCTCGCCTTCTCCGCGTTCGATCCGGTTCCGCCGGCGCGCGCGGAAGACTGACGCGTCACGGGCGAGAAGCGTCCGCCGCGGCCACTCCTCAGAATGCACCGTGCCAATGCTCGATCGGGAGCATGGCGCCCTGTTCCATCATCATGTCGAGCGGCGAGATTGCCGGCCGCCGTTGTCCTGCGCCGCCGCCGGCTTCGGAGGCAGCGGCTTGGCGATTGATGCAGCTATACCTGATCAGGGTGGCGGCAGTGGCGATCGACAAGCCCAGCGCCACAGCGGCTGCAAGCATCACACCAATGGTGCGCAGCCGATTGTTCGAGCGCCTATGTTCGCGTTTACGCCAGGACAAGAAGTCCACAACTGTCGTCGCGCCGGGCCTGCTGTGAGCATTCTCGGAATATGGCTTGAGCCAATCGTCTTCGTCTGCAGACTCGGGAGTGGGTTCTTTACCCATCGATGCACCATCGGAGCCGCCGACGCTGGAACGCGTGGCGCGCTCTGGCTATACGCGGCGGCGAGCCGCCCGGATGCAGACGGATGGTGTGGCTGGCGCAGGGTTCGTCAGGGATCTTGCGGGCTGCGCCAATTCGACCGATAATTGAACGATGAGGTCGGTACCCGTGTGATGCGGTTGCCGATGGTGTCGAGAGCCGCCGAGCCGGTTGCGTTGGCGACGCGCAAGTCCAACGGCTCGTCGCTTGCCGCATGGCGCAGCTGACGCGACGGAACTCGATACTTAGCCCAACATTATCGTCAGACCGGCATTCCGCGCGGCTGGACAAGCCGGTCAAGGGAGCGACCGATGACCGTCAAGACCATTCTCTCCGCCAAGGGTGGCAACGTCGTTTCGATCGAGCCGACGGCAACGCTCGACGCCGCGGTCAAGAAGCTCGCCGAGCATAAGATCGGCGCGCTGCTGGTGCTTGGCCCCGATCGCCGCATGACCGGCATCCTGTCCGAGCGCGACATCGTGCGCGTGCTCGCCGAGCAAGGCGCCGCCGCGCTGGCGCAACCGCTGTCACAAGTCATGACCCGCAAGGTCGTGACCTGCAGCCAGTCCGACACGGTCGGCGTGCTGATGGAGCGCATGACCACGGGCAAGTTCCGTCACGTGCCGGTGGTCGAGCAGGACCAGGTCGTCGGCGTCGTCTCGATTGGCGACGTGGTCAAGCACCGCCTGCACGAGATGGAGCAGGAGTCCGCCGCGCTGCGCGATTACATCCAGACGGCGTAGCAGAAGTCGGCAATCAGCCCGGCCCTAATGGCGGCCAGGTGATGTTTCGCGCGCGAATACCTTCTCGCCCGTGGCTTTCGAAGTGATGCTATATTTCGGAACATTCTCGCGGCCGTTCCAATCCGGCCGACTTAGCAGCTCGTCTTCCAACAGCGGTGCAAAGGCCTTGCCGCCCAGGGAACGACGGCGGTGCCGCCGATCGGATGCACGCGCATCTCGCGGCCGCGTGAAGCAGGTCAATGTCGGAGGGAAACCCGAATGCATCCGACCCGCTTCCGTTGGTTTGTCATATTCCTCCTGTTTGCGATCAGCATCGTCAACTACATCGATCGGGCGGCGATCTCCTATTCGATTCCGACGATCGAGCGCGATCTCGACCTGTCGGCGGCCGACGCAGGCGGTATTCTCGGCGCCTTCGGATTGGGCTATGCGATCACGACGCTCCTCGGCGGCATCGTCGTCGATCGTTTTGGGTCACGCAGCGTTCTGGCGGTTGCCGCCGTCTTGTGGAGCTTGTCGATCGGCGCGACCGGGCTCGCGGGCGGATTTGCGATGCTCTACGCGGCGCGCATCCTCCTCGGTGTATCGGAGGGCCCGAATTTCCCGGCTGTAACGGGGGCGGTCAGGCGGTGGCTCGCGCCGCAGGAGCGGGCGACAGCGCTTGGCAATGCGCTCGTTGCTGTGCCGCTCGCGCTCGCCATCGGCGGGCCGCTCGTTACCCAGATGCTGGCCTGGTTCGACTGGCGCGGCACCTTCTTTGTTCTGTTCGGACTTTCCATCCTATGGGTCCCGCTATGGCTGTTCTTTTACCGTGACGATCCGCGGCAATCGCGCTTCGTCAACCCGGCCGAGCTTGCTCATATCGGCAACGCGGAAGGCGGCCGGGAGCCGAGGAGCCATGATGGTCAGTCCATCAAGGGTCGGGATGCCGTCCGCTTCCTGCTCACGAACCGGACGCTGCTTGCGAACTATTGGGCGTACTTCGTCTACGGCTACTTTCTGTTCTTCTTCATGACGTGGCTGCCGAGCTACCTCGAACAAGTCTATGCCCTCAAGCTCGTCGATGTTGGCTTGTTTACGGTGCTGCCGTGGCTGTCGGCGGCGGTTGTCTTGTGGGCGCTCGGGCGTGCATCTGATCATCTGTTGCGCCGGACGGGGCAATTGCGTATCGCCCGCAGCTACCTCATTGCCGGCACGCAATTCATCGCCGCTATCGCCGTGATCCCGGTGGCTCTGACGCAGAATCTCGCAACCGCGATCGCATGCATCACCATCGCGGTCGCGGCATCCATGGGCGCCAATGCCGTGTATTTCGCGGTCAATGTCGATGTCGCCCCCAAGCATGCGGCGACCGCATTCGGCATCATGAATCTCGCTTTCGCGATCTCGGGATTTCTGGCTCCCGTCGTCACTGGCGCGGTGCTCAAGCTGCATGGATCGTTTGTGGATGCGTTTTGGCTGATGGCCGGTCTCGCCTTTTTGTCGGTTATTGTTGTGTTGGTTTTTCACGATCCTGATCGTGACCGACCGAAGCAAGTATGATGCGCGTGCGTTCCCGACAGGTCGCCGCGACAGGAGGGCGGGTTGATCCGCAAGGCGACGAGAGCCGATATTCCCCGGATCATGGAGATCCGCGCCGCTGTGCGCGAGAACCGGCTGCGCGATCCCTCGCGCGTGACTGTCGATCACGTTGCCTGG
>JBKPUA010000292.1:0-5995 GCA_046735815.1 Pseudomonadota bacterium | reverse complement strand
GACGCCGGCCCGCCGGCACGCGTCGCGTTCATCGTCGAGCGCGGACGCGGGCGTCTCGGCCGCCAACATCAGATAACCGTCGAGACGGTGGAAGTCGCATGCGATTCCCTCGCTGGCCTGGATCGCTTCGATGCGATTGATAGCCGTCGCTTGGCTCTGATAGGTGAGCCGCGCGGCGTCCACACCGCGTGCGGAGATCAGCTCGGCATAGCGGTCGTCCAAGGCCGACGCGAGATGGGCGGTGGTGCGCGCGGTCATCCCGCTGCCGATACGGCCGCGATCGAGCACGGTGACGTGGCGTCCCCGGGCCATGAGCTCGTAAGCGACCGATAAGCCGGCGATACCCGAGCCGATTATGACCACGTCGGCATTGCGGTCGCCGTCGAGCGCCGGCGCGTCCGCGACGGCAGTATTCATCCAAAGCGATTGCGTTTGCTCCTCGGCAACGTTCATGGTCCGGCTACTCGATTTTTCCTTTTCGAGACAACCGCCGCGCGCTTTGAACGTTCCGCGATCCAAAGCTGCGCTCTCAATGATCGCGAGGGCCGAACCAGGGCGAGCGGAAAACGACACGCGTCCACCCACCTCGAATGTCGGACACCGTACCGATCGCTCGCTTCCGCGCTGCAATGACTCGCGTACACCGCTCAAGCCTGGAACCTAGTTCCTGCTTCTCACGTTGCTGTGCGGGAGGAATTCAGAGACTCCAGAGGAGACATTCCCGATGAAGAAGCTTGCGTATACGTCAGCCTTGCTCGCACTCATGACGACGGTCGCGAGTGCGCAAGCTCCGGCGCCCCGCCAAAGCCCCGGCCCGGCCGCGCAGATCATGACCAGCGTTCCGAGCGACAGCGCAACGGTAACGCACTGGTACAAGCAGAGCATCTATGATCCGAGCGACAACAAGATCGGCGAGATCATGGACGTGCTGGTCGACAAGAGCGGGAAGGTCACCGCGCTGATCATCGGCGTCGGCGGTTTTCTCGGCATGGGCGAGAAGGATGTCGCCGTGCCCTTCGATGCGGTGAAAGCCACCACGAAGGATAACAACAAGTGGTACCTCGTGATGAACTCCAACAAGGACGCGCTCAAGAGCGCGAAGGGGTTCAAGTACGACCGCAACGCGATGACCTGGATTTCGGAGGACGCTCCCGCGACGACGGGTTCTCCAGCCGCTCCCGCCCCGCGCCAATAACAAACAACCTGATCGCCTGACGCTTGAGGGCTGCCGAGACGTTCTCTCGGCGGCCCTCCTTGTGAGCTCAGGTGGCGCGGTTCATGTCAACGCAGCCGTTCGAGTGGAACCGTGATGGTGCAGGTAAGGCCCGCCGGATCGAAGTCTCGCGTCACCGTTCCGCCGAGCTCGCGGGTGATACTCTGCTCGAGCAAGGCCGATCCGAATCCGCGACGGGTGGGTGGCTGGATCGAAGGCCCGCCGATTTCTTTCCAGACCAGTTGCAGCTTCTGCCCGTTTTCCTCGCCCGTGCTCCAGGTGATCCGAATATGGCCGTCCGGGCGCGACAACGCGCCGTATTTCACTGCGTTGGTCGCCAGCTCGTTGAACACCATTGCGATGGCAACCGTGGCTCTGGGATTGATCCTCAGATCCGGACCGGACACATCGGCGCGCTGGTCAGAGGCCGCGCGGTGAGGCTCGATAATCCTGACCAGGAGCTCGCGCAGATCGGCGCTGCCCCAGTGCTCCTCGGTGAGCACATCGTGAGCGCGGCCAAGCGCGACGATGCGCTCTTCCACAGCGGTCCTTGCCTCCGCCATGGAGGCGGCCGAGCGCAACGTGCTGCCGATGAGTCCTTGCATCGTAGCGATCGTATTCTTGACGCGATGGTTCAACTCGTTGATCAGGAGCTCGCGATCGGCCTGGCTGCGCGCGAGATGCGTAGCGAGGCGGGCTGCGATCAATATGCCGATGGCCAGGCACAGGACTCCGAACGCGGTGAGGACTGCGACCGAGCGCCAAAGCTGGCTGGTGAGATTCGATTTCGGGATTCCGACAGCGACGCTCCACCCCGAGAATGGAGAGCGGCTGAAGCCGGTCAGAACCAAGGTGCCGTCGAAGGTGGTAGTGTCGAGCACGCCGGCATACTGGCTCATGAGCGCGGGATAGAGCGACGGCGCCGCTTGCCGCCCGACGAAGCGCTCGGCATCGTGCGAGCGCGCGATCACGACTCCTTGCTTGTCGAATACGGCGATGGTCCAATCCGCTGCCGGCCGCTGTCGCAGGATGATGCTGCTGAAAGCGGTGAGCGGCAACGAAGCCGCCAGCAGATACACCACCTTGCCCTCGTGCCGGACCGGAACCTCCACCACGACGACATTGCGGCGCAGGACGGGGTCGAGCAGCAGGTCGGAAATGTCCGGATCGCCGCTGGTGAAGACGCGGTGCAGCGCCTCGGCCCGGAGGTAGGGCGCAAGCGACGTTCCGGCCGCCACCGCCGTGTTCAAGAGCTGCTGTCCGCCGGCATCGGCCACGATCACGTTCGATTGCGGAAAGTGGAGCTGCACGAAGTGCTCGGCTTGCGCGCGGAAGGCATCAAGATCGCCGCGCTCCAGCGCCTCGGAAAGCGCGAGCACCTGCAGCGACGCGATGGTCGCGCGCACCTCCGCGTCGATGTTGCTGGCAAGGCTGCGGGCGATTTGCAGGATGCGGTCGTACGCCGTCGTTCGGTTGGCGTCGTAGTTGTAATAGACGAGCACCGCCGCGAAGACGGTGAGAGGGAAAACCATCCCGGCTACCAGCAGCCCGAGACGGAGGGGAAGCGATGCTTTGGGCAGCACCGAGGTCACCGTGGCAGAGCGACCAGCAGCATAGTACGAAACGTACCGGACGACACCGCTCGCGACGATCTTGTCGGCGTGGTGCGTGCCGCGTGAGACCGCGGTACCATCCGCCGTCACGGCAAAACGTCGCACGACCGTCCTGGTGCGGCGCTGGACCGCGATCGGACAATCGGCGTGGAGCCCTGCCGGCTCTTGCCCGCTCACAGGCAAGCGTGCAGCTTATGGCCAAGAGATTTCCCGGATCGAACGAGCTGCGGCTCGCCTTGGAGGGATGACGATGGGTAGCCGCCGTGTGGTTCTTATTACGTTTTTGGCTCTGATCGCCTCGCCGCTCTGGGCGGAGACCAAGTCCCGGCCGGACGGCGCGGACACGGCGGAGCTCGAGCGGCCCGCGGTCTTCGATCTCTCCCCGCGTACCGGCAGCCTGAAGGAGACGGCACAGAAAGGCCAGGAGCTGATCTGGCGCAGGAAGGAGGGTGAGAAGGAACGGCAATTCCGGCTCGACAATATCTCCGTCGCGTTGCTGCGTAGCGATACCGGCAGCCAGGTGAAGATCACCTTCTCCGGCAGCGTTTCGTCGCTCGGCTATCAGACCTCCGACGAGGCGAATCTCACCCTCGCTGTTCGCACCGGAGCCGGCGCGGCGCTCTATTCCTGGCGCTTCGGCATCTCGGTCAAATGCGGCGACGACAAGAAGCCGCTCGCTCCCCTCACCCACGATATCCCCTCGGACATCGCCGCGAACACGTTTGCGAATGCCAACGCGGTGGAGATCGCGGAGTACACCGAGCCGAATGCGCCCGGCACGCAGGTTCGACGCTGCGGGTGATGTGAAGCAACGCTACGCCGCCCAGAAGATGCGATCGTCCGCGGTCCAGCCGAAGAGATAGTGCGCGCTATGGCCGCCAAGGCTCGCGCGGTAGCGCACCATGCGTCCGCCTTCGACCGGGTAGTCCTCGATCGGCTGCAGTTGATCGAGACGCATCCCGGGGGGCAACGCCGGCGGCAACACGCCGGGCGCGGCGCGCAGCAGCACCTGCAGTTCCGGCGCGAACCACTCCGCGCTGGGCGGCGTGGCGCCGCGCTCGAACAGCTCGCGCACGCGGGCGGTGCGGGCATCGCCGGCATCGCCCGCCGACGGCAGGCTGAGGAAAGTCGATCCGGGCGAGTATGCCTCGGCCGTGGTGAGCGCCATCAGCAACAGCGGCGCCGGCGGCGTGGTATTGGCCATCACCGCCACCCATAGCCGCGGCGCGGCAAGATGGATGAGCAGGGCGCCGAAGCCCGGCACCCGGCCCGCGTGCCGCCACAGATCGCCGCCACGCGTGCGCTCCACGAACCAGCCGAAACCGTAGGGCACTGGGCGACCGGTCGAGAGCCGCGCCGGCGTTGCCGCCTCCGCCATCAGCGCCGGGCTCGCCAGCCGATTGCCGGACAGCGCCGCTGTCCAGGGCGCGAGGTCGTCGGCGGAGAACAGCACGCCACCGTCCGCGGCCGCGGACACCGAGCGCTCGATCTGGACGGAATGCACGAACCGCCGGTCGCGATAATCGTACGGCTCGGCACGCAGCGGGACCACGTCCTCGCCGTTGTCCTCGCGTGCGGTCGGCAATCCCGCGGGGCCGAACAGCCGCTCGCGCAGATAGTCGGAATAGGACTTGCCGCTCACGACCTCTATCAGCCACCCGAGCACGAGGTAGTTGGTGTTGCTATAGGCCCAAGCCTCGCCCGGCGCGAACAGGGGAGGCATGGCGCCGATGGCATTGAGGATCATGTCGCGGCCCTGCGGGCGATCCCACTCCCGGATGACCTTGCCGTAGTCCGGCAGGCCGCTGGTATGCGTGAGCAGGGAGCGCACCGGCACCGCCGCCCAAGCCTCCGGCAACCCCGTCACGTAGCGGCCGAGTGCTGTGCCCAAGGCGACGGCGCCGGCATCGACAAGCTGCATTACGGCGAGCGCGGTGATGTGCTTGCCGACCGAGCCGATGTGGAACAGCGTACGCTGCGTGACCGGCACGCGAAACGGCAGCGACGCGTAACCCGCGCTCCAGAAGCCGATAGCCTCGCCGTCACGCGCCACGGTGACGGCGACACCGGCGACCATTTCGGGATTGGCCAGCTCCGCCAGGCGGGCAGCGAGGGTGGCGGGCACTGCCGGGATCGATTGGGGCTCCATCATGCGTTGCGATCAGGTTAACGCGTGCGCGGCAGCGGGTAAATTCAACACGGAACCCGGAAAACCGATCGGACGTTTCCTGCGAAAGCGCAAAATTGCCTTCGAAGCGGGAACAGGATCATGGCGGCCAGCATCCGGTCATTCACGTTCATTGCTCTGATTTGTGCGTCGACGACCGCCTCATGGGCGCAGCAGAGCGGGCCTTCGTCCCAGCAGCCAGCGACCCCACGCCCACGCGAGGATCCGGCAGCCGTCGGCGCCGGTCCCACCTCCACCGCCCCCGGGCAGACCAATTACGATCCGCCCAAAGGCGCACCCGTTACGACCGATGATCGCGGCGTGACGACGACGAATTCGCCGAGCCAACGCTCAACGAGTGGTGGTGCGCGCCGCGATCAGGGCAACGAGAGCTACGACGCCGCGCCTGACAGCAAATAGCGCCGTTTGCGCCCCGCGCGCTGCCCCACGAATAAACTGCCCTCATGGATAATTGACGAAGCCGTCGAACGGCCACAACTTCGATCGCATGGCCGCGGGTGACGTCATCATCGGCGTGATCTCCGACACGCACGGGCTCATTCGGCCGCAGGCCGTCGCTGCGCTCGCCGGCTCCGACCTCATCATCCACGCCGGCGACGTCGGCAAGCCCGAGGTGCTCGAGCGGCTTGGCGAGCTTGCGCCCACGTTCGGCGTGCGCGGCAATATCGACATCGACAGCTGGGCAGCGCGCCTGCCGCTGACGCAACGAGTCGAGGCCGGAGGGCTTGCCTTGTTCGTGCTGCACGAGATTGCGCAGCTCGACGTCGACCCCGCGAGTGCGGGCTTTGCCGCCGTTGTCTTCGGGCATTCCCACCGCCCCTTGATCGAGACGCGCGACGGCGTGCTCTTTCTCAATCCCGGCAGCGCGGGTCCCCGCCGCTTCAGGCTGCCGATCACCATTGCGCGCATTCGGGTGTCGGATCGGCAGATGCGCCCGGAGATCGTGGAATTGCGGGTGTAGCGCCCCGCCTGGAAGTGATT
>JBKPUA010000291.1:0-10888 GCA_046735815.1 Pseudomonadota bacterium | reverse complement strand
CCTTTTATTTCCATGTACTTATGCCCATTGCCGCGAACTGGCACGGGGCTTGATTCGTGGCTGTCGCCTTGCCGCGCGCAATCTGCCTGCAAGCAACAAGGCTCAGCGGAGAATGCCCACAACCTGCGCCCGCAGGAAGGGGGCCCAAGTGGGGGTTGAACCCAATGAAAATCGTCATGGCCATCATCAAGCCTTTCAAGCTCGACGAGGTCCGGGACGCGCTCACCGCGATCGGCGTGCACGGGATGACCGTGACGGAGGTCAAAGGATATGGGCGCCAAAAGGGCCATACGGAGATCTATCGCGGCGCCGAATACGCCGTGAGCTTCCTGCCCAAGATCAAGATCGAAGTCGCGGTCGCCACCGACCAGGTCGACAAGACCATCGATACCATCACCACGGCCGCCAAGACCGGTCAGATCGGAGACGGAAAGATCTTCGTCCTCTCGCTCGATACCGCCGTGCGCATCCGCACCGGCGAGACCGACGCTGCAGCGCTCTGAAATCCCGCACTTACACGTCTAGCGACAGGAGTTAGACCCATGACGTTCAAGAAACCTAACCGTGCGGGACTTTTGGCCCTCGCGCTCGGGGTTCTCTTCGCTTTGTTCCTGAGCATGTCAGTGCTCGATCGCTCCTACGCCGAAGAGGCCGCTGCGGCGGCTCCGGCGGCCGATGCGGCCGGCCCACCCGCCTGCGCCGCCAACGCCGATCCGAAATTGGCGGTGCTCGAGAACTGCACGCCCAATTCCGGCGACACCGCCTGGATGCTCACCTCGGTGGCGCTGGTGCTGATGATGACGATCCCGGGGCTCGGCCTGTTCTACGGCGGCATGGTCCGCAAGAAGAACGTGGGCGACACCGTGATGACGAGCTTCGCCATCACCTGTCTCATCAGCCTGCTCTGGCTGATCTGCACCTACAGTATGGCGTTCCGGGCCGGGACCCCGTTCATTGGCGGGTTCGATCGCGCCTTCCTGCAGGGAATCGTAAGCGACATCTCCAAGGGTATCGGCAATCCCAATCCGTTGGCGGCGACGATCCCGGAGACGGTCTACATCGTCTTCCAGCTGACCTTCGCCATCATCACCCCCGCGCTGATCGCGGGCGCCTTCGCCGAGCGCATGAAATTCTCGGCCATGCTGTGGTTCATCGGGCTGTGGGCGATCTTCGTCTATTCGCCGGTCGCGCACTGGGTCTGGGGCCCCGACGGCTTCCTGGCCGCCGGCAATTCGGACAACTGGATCAAGGTTCTCGACTTCGCCGGCGGCACGGTGGTGCACATCAACTCCGGCGTCGCCGGGCTGATGGCGTGCCTGGTGCTGGGCAAGCGCAAAGAGACCGGCCCGGGACACAACATGGTGCTCACCTTCATCGGCGCCTCGCTGCTGTGGGTCGGCTGGTTCGGCTTCAACGCCGGCTCGGCGGTGACCGCGGGCATGCAGGCCGGCATGGCCATGCTGGTGACGCATATGGCAACCGCCGCCGCGGCATTCACCTGGATGATCGTGGAATGGATGATGCGCGGCAAACCCACCGTGATCGGCATCTGCACCGGCGCGGTCGCAGGCCTCGTCGCCATCACCCCCGCCTCGGGCTTTGTCGGCCCGATCGGCTCGATCGCCATCGGCATCGCCGCCGGCGTCCTCTGCTACTGGGGCTGCACCGGCCTGAAGCACATGCTGGGCTATGACGACGCGCTCGACGCCTTCGGCGTGCACGCGGTCGGCGGCATTGTGGGCGCCTTGCTCACCGGTGTGTTTGCGGTCGAGCAATACGGCGGCACCGCCGGCCTGATCGAAGGCAACCCGGCACAGTTCCTCAACCAGGTGTACGGCGTCGTCATCGTCTTCGTGTACGACGCCATCGTGTCGCTGATCATCCTCAAGATCGTTGACATCTTCATCGGGCTGCGCGTGAGCGACGAGGTGGAGCGCGAAGGTCTCGATCTCGCGCTGCACGGCGAGGCTGTGCACTGACCGGATACGGTTAGGGCGGAGACCCGGCACCGCCCTTGCCGTCGAGGGGCCCCGGCGCAAGCCGGGGCCCCTCACTTTTGGGCCGCTTGCTTATTGCGGACGGACAAAACGCTTGGCGTCTTCCGCGGCATACGCCGCTACCGCGGTATCGGCGGCACGCGCCGCGCGCAGATGTTCGGTGAGCGCAGTCACACGGCTTACCGGAATCGCACAGGTCACCTCGCTGTTCGACATGCCGGTGCGCACCCGGCTCAGCATGCAGCCGACGCTGACGGCAATCTCGCCGTGCTCTTTGGCGATCGCGATGATGTGGCACTGCGGCTTGCCTTCAAAGCGAAGGCCCGGCCACGCGTCATGCAACAGCATCTGCTGCTTGCCATTCAGCCGCAGCAGGATGACCGCCGGCTCGACGGGAATATCGCGCAGCGGTCCATAGACTATGCTTGTCGGCTTCTCCCGCACCGCTGCTATCTTTCCCACCGCCTCTGCGGTGGCCCATCCGGTCTCGCACAAAGTGGCGACATCGGCATTGTGCGCAATCTCCGCCATGGTCTTGAAGCCGTGCGTCAAGCTGCCGACGCTGCAATTGCCGTGATCCGCTGCCCGCGTGGCGAACACTCCCTGCGTGGCCTCGATCCAGAACACGCAACTCGCCGCAACGGTCCCCGTCCTGCCGTCCGCCGTTGCGGGCGGCATGGCTCGGCCGATGCGGTCGATTCCGGCCGGCACGTGGTCGAGAAAGGCGATAGCGACCGGTGCCACCGCCAACCCCATCAGATCAGTGAGGTCGCGGTGCCAAGTCTCGAAGCGACTTTGCGACATGGAAGCAGCTCCCCAGATCCGGGTCTTGCGGTCATCTCCATCGCTGGCGCGAGCGCCGACGTCGGAGAGGCGTCGGCGCTCAATTCCAGCGCAGCAGATATCTCTCCAGCCGTCCCGCCACGCCAAAGATCACCAGCACCACCGCCAGGATCAGAAGAATGATCGCGAACATCAGCGCGGCGTTGTAGGTGCTCTGCGCAAACGACAGGAGATAGCCGAGCCCGTGGGTTGCCGCCACGAACTCTCCCACGCACGCACCGGTGAAGGCAAAACCCACCGCGATCTTCAGATTGCTGAGCACCCAGGCCGCGACCGACGGCAGATACACGTGCCATACCAGCGACCAGCGGTCGCCCCCCAACGTGATGACGCGCTCGACCAGCCTGCGATCGACCTGCCGGATACCGGTGAACACAGTGAAGAAGATCAGCACCGCCACGAGAATGAAGGAAAGGGCGACCTTGGAGGCAAGCCCGATGCCGAGCCAGATCACGAACAGCGGCGCGAGGATCACGCGCGGGATGGCGTTGAGCACGCTCATCACCGGCTCCAGCAGCTCCGCAATGAGGGGAACGAGTGCGGCGCTGACTCCGAGCAGAGCGCCGACTACGACGCCGAGCGCGAGACCGCCCAGCGCCGCCGTGAAGGTCGCGCCGAGATGCGGCCAGATGCGGCCGTCCGCGAACAGGTCGACCAGCGCCGCTCCAACCCGGCTCGGACTCGGCGCATACATGGGATTGAGCATGTCGGCGCGATCGGCCGCCTCCCAGATCGCGAGCACGACCACGAACGCGGCAAGCTGGCGCAGCCAAGCATGGCGCGGATCGCGCAGCATCACGCCGCCTCCGCCCGCTGATCCACTTGGCGCGAGAGGTCCGCCCACAGCCGCTCGTAGAGCGGCGCGAAGGCCGGATGCGTGCGCGAACGGACCGGATCGCGCGGCCGCGGAATCGGTACCTGGTAATATTGCGTGATGCGCGCGCGCGGGCCTTGCGACAGCAGATAGACTTCATCGGAAAGGCTGAGCGCCTCTTCGAGGTCATGGGTGACCAGAAGAACGCTGATACGCTCGCGCTCGACCAGCGCGACCACGTCCCGCACCACGCGCGCGCGCACGATGGCATCGAGCGAGGCGAACGGCTCGTCCATCAGTATGAGCCTCGGCTTCATTGCCAGGACTTGCGCCAGGGCGACGCGCTTGCGCTGGCCGCCGCTCAGGCGGCGGGGAAATCGGTCGCCGAAGCCGGCGAGACCCAGCCGCTCGAGCCATGTCTCCGCCTCGGCCAAGGCCTCGCGGCGCTCCGTGCCACTGAAAACGAGGCCGAGCGCGACGTTGTCGCGCGCAGTCTTCCACGGCAACAGCGCATCGTCTTGGAACAGGATGCCGATTTGCGCGCGAGAGAGCTCGGTGTCGATCGTACCCGAGAGCGGCTGCTGCAGCCCGATCACCGCTCGCAACAGGCTCGACTTGCCCGAGCCGGAAGGCCCGACGAGGCTCACGAAGTGTCCCTCGTCCACGGCGAGGCTCGCTCCTTCGAGCACAGGCTCCCCGCCGTAGGAAATCGTCAGATCACGGACGCGCAGGTTCAGCCTCCGACAATCGAAGTGTCGTGCAGCCCGGACATGGTCGCGCCCGGCTTCATCAGGCCGCCCGCAATGAGGCTCTGCTCGACCCGCTTGGCCGCATCGAGGTCGATATTCACCGTCTCGGGATAGAGCGAGTCGCGATGCCGCGCGATGATTTCGCCAAGCTCCTTGAGATCGAGACCCGTCGTCAGCTCCTTGGGAAAAGCCGCGCTCAACTGTTCTCCGGTCATCTGGCGCAGCGCGTGCAGCGCATCTGTCAGCGCCTTGGTCAGCGCAATCATTTCCGGCCGGCGCTGCTCGATCTCCTTGGCACGCACTGCGACACCCATGAACTCGAAAGAGCCGCCGAGATAGTGATTGGCCTCTTCGAGGTCCATGGCGTTCACCAGCACGCGCGCGCCGGCGCGCCGCAGCAAGGTCAACGCGGGCTCCTGCACCAGACCCACGTCGATCTGGTTCTGGCGCAACGCTTCCAGCAGATTGACCCCCATGGTGGCGAACTGGACCTTCTTCGCGTCAGCGTCGGCCTGCTGCAGAAGGTAGAGCGTCAAGGCGTGATCGGCCGTGCCCAGCGCGATGATGCCGACAGTCCTTCCCTCTAGATCCTTGATCGATTGAATCTGGCTGGCGGTCTTTGGCGAGGTCACAACCGCGAACAGCGGAAGGCGCCCGGTGACGGCAAAGCGGCGAATGTCGGCACCGACATTGGCATAGGCCTGGATCGCGACGTCCAGCGAGGTGGCGGCATAGTCGACGGCGCCGCCGACCAACGCCTGCATTGCGGCGTTGCCGCCGCGGCTATAAACGAATTGCACATCGAGCCCGTGATTCTTGAAGTGGCCGGCTGAGCGCGCAACTTCGTATGGCACCCCGCACAGAAGCTGGCTGCAATAGGCGAGCTTGATCTGTTTGCCCTCGCCCGCGGCGCGGGTGGGGCGCGCCGCCGGAATGACGCTTGCGATCAGCGCCGCGCCCTTGAACAGCGAGCGCCGGGACACATCGGTATCGGGCACGCGAGCAGTGCTTTCATCGCAGCAGCTCATGGAACTCTCCAGACATTGTCGCGAGACACGCGCGCTCGGTCTCTATTGCGCCGCGACCTCGTCCTGATGCCGCCGGCGACCGTGGCGTAATTCCGCACGGCGACGAATGTTTCCGCGCAACATAGGCCCGGGCCGGGTCTGACGTCCAATGCGCGGTATGCGAATTTTGCAGGCAGCCATGATGCCGGTGGAACCGGCATTTCCGACCTGTCGGCCCGCCCCGATGGTTAATCGCGCCTTAACCTCGCTGCCGCTATGGTAGGACAACCTCTTGCGCGGCGGGTGCTGGCGCCGCTTTATCGATGTTCATGACCGCCGCCGAACGCGAGACCCCTCCCGCGCCCGCCCGCGCCGACATTGGCCGCTCGCCATTCGTGCGGTTGCGCGAGCTCCTGGGCGATGCCGAGCCCGGGAAGCCGGCGATCAGCTTGGCGGTGGGCGAGCCGCAGCATCCGGTGCCTGCCTTCGTTGGGCCGGTGGTCACCGCTCATATCAACGAGTTCGGCCGCTACCCCATGAACAAGGGCCTCGACGCATTCTGCGAGGCCGCCGCCAGCTGGCTCGGGCGGCGATTCGCGCTACCGCGCGCGATCGATCCCGCGAACGAGATGCTGGTGCTCAATGGCTCGCGTGAAGGGCTGTTCCTCGCCGCCATCGCGGCGGCGCGCTTCGTCGGCGGCCGCCGCGGGCGACCCGCCATGCTGATCCCCAACCCGTTCTATGCCGCCTATGCCGCGGGAGCCGTGGCGGCCAATTGCGAGCCGGTCTATCTGCCGGCGACGGCGGCAACCGGCTTTCTTCCCGATCTCGATGCGCTGCCCGAGGAGCTGCTTGCGCGCACGGTCGCCTTCTTCATGGCCTCGCCGTCGAACCCGCAGGGCGCGGTCGCCGATCTTGCCTATCTCAAGCGCTTGGTGGCGCTCGCGCGGCGCCACGGATTCCTGATCTTCAGCGACGAATGCTATTCCGAGATCTACACCCGCCACGCCCCCGCCGGCATGCTCGAAGCAGCCGGCCCCGATTTTGCGAACGTGGTCGAGTTCCAGTCTCTGTCCAAACGCTCGAACCTGCCGGGGCTACGCATCGGTTTCGCCGCGGGCGATCGGCAATTTCTCGCGCGCTTCCTCGAGCTGCGCAACGTGTCGGCGCCGCAGGTGCCGATGCCGATGCAGCGGGTGGCCATTGCCGCCTATGGCGACGAGGCGCACGTGGAAGAAAACCGACGCCTCTATGCCCTGAAATTCGATCTCGCCGACCAGATCATCGGCGACCGCTACGGCTATCGGCGCCCGGCCGGCGGATTCTTCCTGTGGCTCGATGTCTCGGTGCACGGCGGAGATGAAGTCGCAACGTTGCGGCTCTGGCGCCAGGCGGGGCTACGCGTCGTGCCCGGCCGTTATCTCGCGCGCGATCAGGCGGACGGCTCCAATCCCGGGCGCGGCTATATCCGGGTCGCCATGGTGCAGGATCAGGACACCACGGCGCAGGCGCTGCATCGCCTGGTCGAGGTGCTGGGCTGAGGGAGATCATGCCGGCCATCGACCGCGGTCTCGGCAGTCTAAGCTTCCTCCCCGATGCAGTGCGCGACGCGCTGCGCCGGCGCTTGCGCGAGCTCGGCGGACTTGCCCTGCTCGCGCTCGCGGTTCTGCTCGCGCTCGCGCTCGCCACCTGGTCGGTGCAGGACCCGTCGCTGAGCCATGCCACCAATGCGCCGGTCCGCAACACGCTGGGCGTGCCCGGCGCCGTCATCGCCGATCTCTTGATCCAGCTTTTGGGCGTGGCGGCACTCGCGCTGGTTCTGCCGACCGCCGTCTGGGGTTGGCGCCTCGTCACCCATCGGCCGCTGCGGCGCGAGCGCATTCGCCTCGGCTTCTGGTTGCTCACCGTGCTGCTGGCCGCGATCTTCGCGTCCGCCCTGCCCCGCAGCCCGGCCTGGCCGCTCCCGGTCGGGCTCGGCGGCGTCATCGGCGACTGGTTGTTGCGCTTGCCCGCCATGCTCGCCGGCGGCGCGCTTTCGGGGCTTGTGCGGACGGTGATTGCGGTCGTGGCAGGTGTTGCGACGCTGGCATCCTTCGCAATCGCCGCAGGCTTCGGATGGCGTGGTGAAAGCGACGACGATGACACCGCGGCCGATGACGCGGCCACCGATGACGAAGATGATGAGGATCGCGGATCGATCTCGCTTGGCTGGATCACCCATGGCTTTCTCAGCCTCAAAGCGCGCTGCGCGCGCCTGCTGACGCGACGCCCGCGGGCGCCGGCCAGGCGCAATGCGCCGATGCAGGGCCGCGCCGAGCCGCGCTTCGAGGAGAGCGAGCGCGTCACCCTGCAACCACGGGCGGAGCCCGAGATCGACGAGGAAGAGGAAGACGAAGCGGACGCACCACCGGTGCGCAAGCCGAAGGCCGCGCCGCGCCCGGCGCGCAAGTCGAGCGGCGGCTATATCTTGCCCCCGCTCGAGCTCCTCGCCGCGCCCAAAGCGATCGGCCGCGCCGTGCTTAGCGCCGATGCGCTGCAAACGAATGCCGCCGCGCTCGAGGGCGTGCTCTCCGACTTCGGCGTGCGCGGCGAGATCATCAACGCCCGGCCGGGACCGGTGGTCACGCTCTACGAGCTCGAGCCGGCGCCGGGCATCAAGTCGTCACGCGTGATCGGACTCGCCGACGACATCGCCCGCTCCATGAGCGCACTCTCGGCGCGCGTCGCCGTGGTCGCGGGCCGCAACGCGATCGGCATCGAGCTGCCCAATCCGACGCGCGAAAAGGTCTACCTGCGCGAGCAGCTCGCCAGCAGCGATTATGTCGACACCACCGCCAAGCTGCCGCTCTGTCTCGGCAAGACCATCGGCGGCGAGCCGGTGATCGTCGATCTCGCGCGCATGCCGCATTTGTTGATCGCCGGCACCACCGGCTCCGGCAAGTCGGTCGCCATCAACACCATGATCCTCAGCCTGCTCTATCGCCTGCGGCCCGAGCAGTGCCGGCTGATCATGGTCGATCCGAAAATGCTCGAGCTCTCCGTCTATGACGGCATCCCGCATTTGCTCACCCCGGTCGTCACCGATCCGAAGAAAGCGGTGGTTGCGCTCAAATGGGCGGTGCGCGAGATGGAGGAACGCTACAAGAAGATGTCGAAGCTCGGCGTGCGCAATATCGACGGCTACAACGCGCGCGTGGCCGAGGCGAAGGGCAAGGGCGAGAAGCTCACCCGCACGGTCCACACCGGTTACGACAAAGAGAGCGGCGAGGCGATCTACGAGAACGAGCAACTCGACCTCGAGCCGCTGCCCTACATCGTGGTGATCGTGGACGAGATGGCCGACCTGATGATGGTGGCCGGCAAGGACATCGAAGGCGCCGTGCAGCGTCTCGCCCAGATGGCGCGCGCGGCCGGCCTGCACGTGATCCTGGCGACGCAACGGCCGTCGGTCGACGTCATCACTGGCACGATCAAAGCGAATTTCCCCACCCGCATCTCGTTCCAGGTCACCTCCAAGATCGACAGCCGCACCATCCTGGGTGAACAGGGTGCCGAGCAGCTGCTCGGCCAAGGCGACATGCTTTACATGGCCGGCGGCGGCCGCATCAGCCGCGTGCACGGACCGTTCTGCTCGGACGAGGAGGTGGAGAAGGTCGTCCGCCACCTCAAATCGCAGGGCACGCCGCAATACCTCGAAGCCGTCACCGCGGCGGAGGACGAAGACGAGGACGGCAACCCGGTCTTCGACGCCACCGGCATGGGCCAGCCCGAGGCCGGCGACCTCTACCAGCAGGCGGTGCAGGTCGTGCTGCGCGACCGCAAGGCCTCGACCAGCTACATCCAGCGCCGGCTGCAGATCGGCTACAACCGGGCGGCCTCGCTGATGGAACGCATGGAGAAGGAAGGGGTGGTCGGCCAGGCCAACCACGCCGGCAAACGCGAGATCCTCGTGGGCGAGGAAGACGCCGAACGCTATTGAGAATCCCCTGCCCGGGCCGTTAACTAAGCCATTGAGCGATCCGTCCTTATCTCGCCACACGGGGCGGCTAGCGGTTTCCCAGCACAAGGGCACGGGGGGAGAGGGGATCATGGCGGGCACGGGGCTGCGGCTAGGCGTGGCGCTGGTCGGCATGGCCGCGCTGACGGCAATGGCAAGCGCCGAGACCGTTCCACTGCCCACCCCGGCACCACTGCCCAAGGAGGGGGCTGCCGCGCCGGCACCACCGAGCGCAAGCGCGCAATCCGGCGTCGGCGGACTGGCGGCTGGCCTCAAATCGCTGTTCAACCTGGACCGGCAGCCCGAGCCCGCACCCGCCGCGGTGACCCCCGGCGCTTTCACCTCAACCCAGCGCGCGCAGGTCGACAAGGTCAGCGCCTACCTCTCGGGCATGCCCCAATTGGTCGGCAATTTCGTCCAGGTCGGGCCCGACGGCAGCCGGGTCAGGGGCGAGTTCTACATGCAGAAGCCCGGCAAGATTCGCTTCGAGTACGATGCGCCGAGCCCGATCGAGATTATCGCCGACGGCCAGTCGGTGGTGGTGCGCGACCGCAAGCTTGCCACCCAGGATCTCTATCCACTGTCGCAGACTCCGCTGCGTTATCTGCTCTCCGACCGCATCGATCTGCTGCGCGAGACCAACGTGGTGGACGTGCGTTCGGACGACATGTTCGTGACCATCACGATCGAGGAGCGGCAGCCGCTCGTCGGCACTAGTCGCCTGGTGATGATGCTGGGCGCCAAGGACTACCAATTGAAACAGTGGACCATCACGGACCCGCAGGGCTACGACACCACGGTCGCTGTCTCCAATCTCAACAACAGCAAGCGGCCCGACCCCGGATTGTTCAGGATCGATTATACCCGTTACCAGTAGTCAGGAATCAGTGGTCAGTAATCAGAACACGCTTCTTGACCTCCGACTGCTGATCACCAATTTAGTGACATGGCATGATACGCGCTCGCTCCGGCGGCGCGTTCTTCAGGATCGGGGGCAATGCGTCTTTCTTCTGATTGCTGACGACCGGCCACTGATCTCTTATGCGTCTGACCGTCTCCACCTGGAACATCAATTCGGTGCGCTTGCGCATCAACGCGGTCGCCCGCTTCCTGCAAACGGTGCGTCCCGATGTGCTGTGTCTGCAGGAGACCAAGTGTCCCGACGACAAGTTTCCGCTCAAGCGTTTCAAGCGCCTCGGTTACGAGCACATGGCGCTCAACGGGCAGAAGGGTTATCACGGCGTGGTCGTGCTCTCGCGGCTGCCGTTCGAGAGCTTCGAGGTCCAAACCTTCTGCGGCAAGTCCGACTGCCGGCACGTCTCCGCCGTGCTCGGCGAACGCGCCGGCCTGCGCGATCCCATCACAGTCCATAATTTCTATGTGCCGGCGGGCGGCGATCTTCCCGATCCGGAGCTCAATCCGAAATTCGCGCACAAACTCGCGTTTCTCGATGAAATGCGGGCGGCCGCCGCGCTGCGCTG
>JBKPUA010000290.1:0-7939 GCA_046735815.1 Pseudomonadota bacterium | reverse complement strand
ATCGGTCAGATACTTCGCCATATGGTAAACTATCACGAGCGGCTCGACCGCACCTTCGGCGCGCTCGGCGATCCCACGCGACGGGCGATTCTCGCCCGGCTCGAGCGCGAGGGCGCGGCTTCGGTGAGCGAGCTGGCGCGGCCGTTCGCGATCAAGCTGCCGGCGGTGATGAAGCACCTCGACGTGCTCGACGCGGCCAGGCTCATCACGCGCTCCAAGGTCGGCCGCACTGTGACGGTGCGGCTCGCCCTGGAGCCCATGCGCGAGGCCGTGGATTGGCTGCGCCGCTACGAGCGCTTCTGGTCCGGCAGCCTCGATCGGCTCGCGGCCCATGCGGAGCGCGAGGAAACCAAAGCGAAGAAACGTCGCCGATGACCAGTCTCACCATCGTGCGCCGGATCGCCGCGCGGCCCGCGATCGTCTTCGACGCGCTTACCACGCCGGAGGGCATCGCCGCCTGGTGGGGTCCCGACGCCGGCCCGGTGCTGGTGGCCGAGACGGACCTGCGCGTCGGCGGCCGCTTCCGGGTTCGCTTCCGCATGCTCGATGGCAGCGAGCATGAAAGCAGCGGCGAATATCTCGAAGTAGTGAGGCCAAAGCGCCTGGCGATGACCTGGCGTTGGGCGGGCGGCGAGGATCCGGGCGAGTCGCTTCTCGAGATCGATCTTCGCGCCATTGCTGAGGGTACCGAACTCACCTTGACCCATTCGCGCCTCGCCGACGAGGAGACGCGCCGCAGCCACGAGGAGGGCTGGAACGGGGCCCTCGACAAGCTGGAGCGTCATTATCTGACGTCATCGCGGGGAGATACCGAGAGGAGATCGCCATGACGAAGCATCAGATCGTCTCGCAGGAGCAATGGATCGAGGCCCGCCGCGCGCTGCTTGTCGAGGAGAAGGCGTGGACGCGCGAGCGCGACCGCCTGGCGCAGAAGCGTCGCGCATTGCCCTGGGTCAAGGTCGACAAGAGCTATGTCTTCGAAGGCGTCAACGGCCCGGTGACGCTCGGCGATTTGTTCGACGGGCGCGGCCAGCTCGTCATCTATCACTTTATGTTCGGTCCCGAGTGGGAGGAGGGATGCCCCGGCTGCTCGCTGCTCTCCGATCAGGTCGACGGCGCGCGCCAGCATTTCGAGCACAACGACGTCAGCTTCGTCGCGGTCTCGCGCGCACGGCTCGAGAAGCTTCAGGCCTATCGCAAGCGCATGGGCTGGACGTTTCGCTGGGTGTCGTCGGCCGGGAACGATTTCAACTTCGACTATCACGTCTCCTTTCCAAAGGGCACGCGCGAGCGCGGCGTGTTCTACAATTTTGAGCAACAGCCCGATCCCGAGATCGACGAGCTTTCGGGCGTGAGCGTCTTCTACAAGGACGACGATGGCGACATCTACCACACCTATTCCACCTATGGCCGCGGCGGCGAGATGTTCCTGCCGGTCTACAGTTGGCTCGACATCGTGCCTAAAGGGCGCAACGAGACCGAGAGAGGCGACCTCATGGACTGGGTGAAGCGGCACGACCGCTACCAAGACGACGGACGAGCCCGGCCGACGGCAAACGCGTCTTGAGTCGAGTCCGCTGAGCGCTGGTGATCCGCCTGCCGCGCGGCGCTGGCGATTTTCGAAACCTGGAGAACGGAGACGGGGTGAAGGATGATGCAGGTTCCGGCGGCTCATCCCGCCGTGGGCTGCTCCGCCTTGCGCTCGCCAATCCGGGCCAGGAACGACCAACGTCTTTCCAGCTCGAAAAACTCCGCCTTCGACCAGCCGCTTTCGAAGGCGCGGGACTCGGCGCCCTCCTGCGTCGCAGATATCTTGTGCTCTTGGGCCATGACGAAACTCCTTGATTTCGGGGCTCGTCATAAGCTCGTCTTGTCGGCCGCGAGTGTGAAACGCGTCACACGGTGGCGGCGCCAGCCGCCCTCTCGAGATCAAGAAACTGTGAGGCGGCCGCGATGTCGTTGGCGTCCTGGCCTCTCGACGAAGCCGCAGCGCTTCCTACCGAGCTGGCGGAAGCTGCGCGAGATAGCGCAGTAGCTCGCGTTCGAACTCGGGAAAGTAGCGGGAGATCACGGTCACGTCGAAGCTTCGCAGGATCGACTCCTTCGGCTCGCGGTCGAGCAGGAACCGGAAAGCCGCCTCGAGGCAGCGCTCGGGGGTGTGCTTTCCGCCCGTCAGCCGCTCGCACAGCGCCTTCTGCATCGTCACATGGTGCCGGCTCGCGCCCTGTCCCTCGCGGACGACCACCTCGAATTCGAGCGGATCGCCTTCGCCACGACGTCTAACCTCGATCATGCGGGCCTCCATCGCCCAGCCTCGATCTGCCGCCTGCCACCAGATCGGATGGCTGCGAGAATTCGGGCGGGCGTCAGCGGAAGGTCATTGACCTCGACTCCCAAGGGCCGGAGCGCATCGTTGACCGCGCAGACGATCGCGGCCGGCGGTCCGACAGCGCCCCCTTCCCCCAGTCCCTTGATCCCGAACTCGGTATACGGGGAGGGCGTCTGCATGTGCGACACGCGCACGGGCGGCACTTCGGTCGCGCTCGGCAAGAGGTAGTCCATCAGCGTTGCCGCCAGCGGCTGACCCTGCGGGTTGAACGGCATCTCCTCGAAGAGACACGTTCCGATTCCCTGGGCGGTGCCGCCGCAAATCTGGCCATCGACGATCATCGGATTGACCAGCGTGCCGCCGTCCTCGACCACGACGTAGTCCAGAAATTCAACCGCTCCGGTTTCCGGATCGACCGTGACCACGGCCGCATGAGTCGCGTAGGTGAATGTGCCGCTGTCGCGCTCGGCGCGATATCCGGCGGTGACCTCGAGGCCCCCCGTGTCGACGTCGGGCGGCAGGTTCTGCGGCTGCAGGTACCAGGCGCGCGCGATATCGCGCAGGCTGATCTGCGCTTGGCCGGCCACGACGCTCCCATTCCTCACCATGGCTTTGGACGGATCGGTCTGCAGGAGCCAGGCGCCGATGTGGCACGCGCGGCTGGCCAGCAATCGGGAGGCGCGCGCCACCGCGCCACCGCCCATGACCATCGAGCGTGAGCCCCAGGTGGAGGTGGAGTAGGGGGCGTAGAGCGTATCGCCCTGAAACACCTTGATGCGCTGGAAATCGACGCCGAGGATTTCATGCGCCACCTGAGCATAGGTGGTTTCGTGTCCCTGACCGTGCGAGTGGGTGCCGATCCGGATCTCGATCTCGCCGTCGGCCGTGAGTCGGACCGTCGCCTGCTCGTAGCCGGGGATCATCGGACGGCCCCACGACGCGAGCACCGAGGTTCCGTGCGCGGCCTGCTCGACAAAGAACGATAGCCCGACCCCGATCAGCCGGCCGTCAGGCTCACCGCGCTGCTGGCGCGCACGCAGCTCGGGCAGGCGGATGGCCTCGACCGCGCGGCGCAGACATTCGGGATGGTCGCCGCTGTCGAAGTGCTTTCCGACTACATTGTCGAACGGCATCTCTTCGGGCTGCACCATGTTTCGCAGTCGCAGCTCGTACGGCTCGAGATGGGCCTCGCGCGCGATCGCATCCATGACCTGCTCGATCGCGAGGCAGATGCCAGTTCGCGCAACGCCGCGATACGGCAGAATTGGACATTTGTTGGTGGCGATCGCAGCGGCACGGCAGCGATACGTCGAGAAGACGTAGGGGCCGGGCAAAAGGTTTGCGATCTGCGCGGCTTCGAGCCCGGCCGAGATCGGGTACGCCGAATAGGCGCCGGCATCGACCGCGCCGACGCAGTCGATTGCCAGAAGCTTGCCCTGCCGGGTCGCGTAGCCGGTGATGCGGTAGTGATGCTCCCGACAGTTGGCGTTGGCGGTCAGGTGCTCGCGCGAGTCCTCGATCCAGCGCACCGGATGATGCACCTGCATGGCCAGCCAGGAGAGCGCGACCTCCTCGCGGCTGAGCACGCCCTTGTAGCCGAAGCCGCCGCCGACGTCGGGGGAGATGACACGGATGTCTCCGTGCCCGATCCCGAGACAGTCGCACAAGCCGGTCTGCACCGAATGCGGAAACTGCGAGGAGGTGACGAGCGTGAGGAGCCGCAAGCGCGCATCCCGATAGGCCAGCGCGCCTCGTCCCTCCAGCGGCATCATGCAGTGGCGCGCGGTGCGAATCTCTCGCGTCACCTTGATGTCGGCGACAGCGGCGATCTCTTCGATCGCGCCGTTCTCGGAGAATTCGACGAAGACGTTGTCCTTCCAAGCCTCGTGCACAAGCGGGGAGGCGGGCTCCTGCGCCGCGGTCATGTCGGTGACGGTGGGGAGCTCTTCGTATTCGACGGTCACCAGACTGGCGATGTCCTCGGCTTGCGCGCGTGTCTTGGCCATGCACATGGCAACGGTCTCACCGACGAACCGCAGCTTGCCAGATGCGAGGATCGGCTCGGTCGAATGCTTGAAGCCGGGCAGCGGCGGATTGGACGAGATCGGCTTGACGCCCAGAAGGTCCTTTGCGGTGAATACCACGTCCCGGAATTGATCAGGCACCGCGACGCCGCGCAGACGGGCGTGTGCGACCGGACTCCGCACGAAAGCGACCTCGCGCGTGCCCGGAATCCGAATATCGCCGACGTATTGCCCTTGGCCCCGCAGGAAGCGCTCATCCTCCTTGCGCGGGACGGAGGCTCCGATTCCGTACCCCGCGCCCCGACGTTCAGGCGATTGCTCCGGCATTCAGATCGCTTTCGTGGTCGAATTCTTGCCTTCAATCACGACGTCGTGCCACGCTGGAACACGCGCTGGCGCACGGATGCGAGATACGTTCTTCATGGGAAGCCCTTCGTATTTGAGGCCGGGTCGCATCGGTCCAATCGAACTGCGCAATCGCCTCGTGCGCGCGGCAACGTCCGAGACCATGTGCACGCCGGACGGCGAGGTCACGGACAGCTTGATCAACCTGTACTCCGACTTGGCACGAGGCGGTGCTGGACTGCTGATAACCGGGCATAGTTACGTGGAGCAACGCGGTCAATGCTCTCCGCGGCAGATCGGTATCTATTCCGATCGATTGATCGGCGGGCTCAAGCGGCTGACGGAAGCCGTCCACGCGCGGGGAGGCGTCATTTTCGTGGAGCTCTCTCACGCCGGCAGCCAGTCGATCATGCCGAACATCGCGCCGATCGCGCCATCCACAACGAGGAACGAGATTTTTGGACGCGAAGCAAAGGAGATGTCCGGCGGTGAGATCGACGTCGTCGTTGCCGCGTTCGCCGATGCGGGTCGCCGCGCCGTCGCGGCGGGGTTTGATGGCATCCATCTTCACGGCGGCAACGGCTACCTGATCTCCCAATTCTCATCTCCGAATACGAATCGGCGCGTGGACGAATGGGGTGGCACCGCCGGCGGCCGCGATCGCTTCTTTCTCGCTGTCTATGAGGCGGTGCGCTCGGCAGTCGGCAGGGATTTCCCGATTTCCGCTCGGGTCGGAGTCGCCGACTCGATTGAGGGGGGTCTTCAAGCGAGCGAAGGCGTTGCCAGGGCCGCCTTGCTGGCACAGCGCGGCGTCGATGCCATCGAGGTGAGCTACGGCGTGATGGAGACCTATCTCTCCAATATCCGCCCTTATGTCGGCCTCGGACTGCGACGGGCCATAGAGGATTGGGTGCTCCCCCGACTCTGGACCCGACCCGCCGACGAAGCCTATTACCGCCCATTCGCGCGCGCGATAAAGGCGAAGACGGATATTCCCATCATCTTGGTTGGCGGACTTCGGACGACCGACATGATGGAGGAGGTGTTGACATCGGGGGACGCCGATTACTTGGCCTTTGCCCGGCCGTTCATTCGCGAGCCAGATTTTCCGAGCCAGCTGCGAGCCGGACGCCGGGGCGTCCTTGATCGCGTCTCATGCAATATTTGCTTGGCGCACGATGGGTTCGACCCGTTGAAGTGCTGGCGCAGAAGCGCTGCCGATCTCGCCTATCATGCGTATTGTCGGTTTTGGCGCGACCGTGCCGCTCATTAGCCTCAGCCTCGCCGGGAGCTCGATGGCGTGACATCGCGCTCGCGGCGCCGTCATCTAGGCCCCCCAAACCACGGGTCTGGGAACTGCGATTCCGCGAGCGAAGGATCGATAATATTACCGTCGCAGTGCGCCCTGGCGACGAATTGCCATGATTCAGCCAAAGCTTTCGCAAATTTGGCGAATATCTCCAAGAGGGGTCAGGGAGCCAAGGGGGATCGATTGGTTCCAACATGCCGGTTTGCGACTGCCGTCGCAGCATTGCTGCTGACCGCGGGCGCTTTTGTCGTTTTCCTCTTCCCTGCAGTGGACGCAGCACAGGCACAGGCCCAAGCCCGGGTCGGCACCTGTGAAGATGCCGATGAGCTCGCGCTCCTGCCCTCGCCCGTCGCGCCGTGGAAGGGCGCGCCGCTGCGCGTCACCTTTGCCGTCGAGAGGCCGTTCGAAGGCGAACTCGCGCTGATCGCGCCCGACGGCAGCGTCGCCGTCAAGTCGCGCGAGCAGCACGGCGGCCCGCCCTATTTCTGGCTCGCCGAGGTTGCTTCGCCGGCGGCGGGGACGTGGCGCGCCAAGCTTGTGCGCGAGCGCGCGCCGGCCGAGTGCAGCACCATCACGCGCGACATCGTCGTGGCGGCCGCCGAGCCGCCGCGGCCGCGCGCGATCGACGGGAGTCTCTGGCCGTTGCGCAACACCTGGAACCGCGCCACGGAAAACTTGTACTCCGCATGGATCGAGAAGCTGTTCGACGCGCCGCTCGACGCCACCCTGTCATGGAAGGCGCTGCACGAGGTGCTGCGCGATCGTTCCCGCAACGTCTTGTACAACCACTTGGGTCTGCGCGAAGACTCGATGGGGATGATCGTGCGCCCCGACTGCGCCGACCTTCCGTACTTCCTGCGCGCTTACTTCGCGTTCAAGATGGGGCTGCCGTTCGGCTATACGAAATGCTCGCGCGGTGGCGGCGGCGAGGGACCGAAGTGCGACGCGTGGTGGAACATTCAGAATCTCGAGCCGCCGCCTCCTCCGGCGCCTCCGCCCGACGCTCTGCCCGAGCAGCAGCGAATGGCGTCACCGACCATGTTGGAGATGCTCCGCCCGCAGGCGGCGCAGGCGATGCCGCCGGCGACCCCGGTGGCGCCGAGGCTACCGTCTGCGCTGACGGTGCTCAAGCAGCAGGGGCTCGCAGCAGGCTTCGGCCAGTATCTGCGCTCCGCCGTTGCTGACGGCGTCCATTCCGGCAGCGGGCGAACGGCGCTGAACGACGACAACAGCGATTATTATCCGGTGCCGCTGAAAGAGGAGACGCTGCGTCCGGGCACCGTCTACGTCGATCCCTACGGGCACGTCCTGGTGCTCGCGAAGCGATTGGCCCAGACGGAGGAAGCGGCCGGCCTCTTCCTCGCCGTCGACGCCCAGCCCGACGGCACAGTGGCGCGCAAGCGCTTCTGGCGCGGCAACTTCCTGTTCGCGCAGGATCCCGCGCTCGGGGGTCCCGGCTTCAAGCGCTTCCGACCGCTCGTGCGCGACAAGGACGGCGGCTTGCGGCGGCTGACCAATGCCGAGATCGCCAAGGATCCGCAGTACGGCGACTTCTCGCTCGATCAGGGGCGGCTCGGCATCGACGACTTCTATGATCGCATGGACGACGTCATGTCGCCGGCGCCGCTCGACCCGCTGCGCGCGATGAAAGAGGCGATCGCGGCGCTCGATGAGCAGGTGAAGGCGCGCGTGACCTCGGTCGAGAACGGGCGCAAGTACCAGACCAGTGGGCGCGGCGACGCCGAGATGCCGGACGGCGCGGCGATCTTCGAGACCACCGGTGCGTGGGAGGATTTCGCCACCCCGGCGCGCGACCTGCGTCTCCTCATCGCCATCGACGTGGTGCGCACCTTTCCCGATCGCGTGACGCGACGGCCCGAGCGCTACGCCATGCCGCAGGGCAAGACCGTCGCCGACGTGAAGGCCGAGCTC
>JBKPUA010000289.1:0-5060 GCA_046735815.1 Pseudomonadota bacterium | reverse complement strand
TCTGTGAGCGCAACGACGCCAGCGCGGGCGCGCCAGGTGGTCGGCAAAGGCCGACCAGATTCTTCTGAATCCTCAATCGCCTGACCGGTGCTGATCAGTTCGCGGGCTTGCCGCTCGAGCCTGCCCGGCCTGTCTGCATCGCGTCTGCGGTTTGAAGGACCTGACACGGATTAGAGAGCTCAGATGGATTTTGAGATTGAGATGGACGGGCGACTTCGAGACCGCAACGAGGGCTCGGCTCCCGAGCCTGCAGATATGCTTGTCGACTTGTTCAGCGCCGAGCCGGAGCGAACGGCCGAGGAGGCGGAGGCCGCGGCGACCGATAACGCCCAGGCGTCGGCTGAAGGGAACACCGACCGGGCGGCCGCAGGCAGCCGGGAGGTCAGCGCGCGCCCGCCCGGCAATGCGGTCGCAAGCCGCGAGGCGAGCTTCTCCCGCGACTTGATCGACACCTATTTCCGCCAGATGGGCAAGGCCGCGCTGCTCTCGCGCGAAGAAGAGGTGGCGCTGGCCCAGCGCATCGAGGCCGCGCAGCAGGCGGTGCTGGGCGGACTCTGCCGCGTGCCCATGCTGCTCGAGCACATCGCGCGCTGGCGCGATGACCTCGCCGCGGGCCGTCGCCGCATCGCCGATCTCATCGATCCCGCAAGCTCAGGCGATGGGCCGCTCGACGACGACAGCGCGGTAGCACCCGACCTGACGCGCCACCGCGCCAGCCCGAAGCTGCAGCCCGAGGCACCGGAGGCAGCCGACCTGCCGGACGAAGGCGACGCCGACTCCCTCGGCAACCGAGAAGAAAAGTTGCTGCCTGCGGTGACGGAGCGACTCGACAGCATTGCCGCCCTCGCGCGCGCGATCGGCTCGCTCAGCCGCAAGCGCCTTGCCGCGCTCGCACGCGGCGAGGACCTCGCCAAGTCGAGCCGCACCCGCCTGGGCAACCTGATGTCCAAGGCGGCGAGCGAGGTGGCGGCGCTTCACCCTCACGCCGATCGCGTCTCCGAGCTAATCGGAGAGCTGGAGCGCGCGCAGCAGACGCTCGGCCAGTCGGGGCTGGAGCCGTGGCAGCAGCGCGTGGGCCTGCGGATGGCTGAATTCCGCAGCGTGCTCGCCGAGATCGGCAGGAACCGCCGCGAGCTCAAGGCCGCGCGCGAGGCGATGGTGCGCGCCCATCTGCCGCTGGTGGTTTCGATCGCCAAGCACTATCGCCGCAAGAGCTCACTCGACCTGCTGGACTTGATCCAGGAAGGCAATATGGGCCTCATGCATGCGGTCGAGAAGTACAACTATCGCCGCGGCGTGAAGGTCTCGACCTATGCGGTGTGGTGGATCCGCCAGTCGATCACGCGCGCCATGGTCGACCAGGGCCGCACCATCCGCATTCCCGTGCACATGACCGAGATTGCGACCAAGGTTTTGCGCGAGCGCCGCAGGCTCTACCAGAAGGAGGGCCGTGATCCGCGCTCGGGCGAGATCGCCGCGCGTACCGGGATCGCGCTGCCGCGTGTCGAGCAGGTGCTGTCCATGGTGCAGGAGCCGACCTCGCTCGACGTTCCGATCGGAGAGGACGGCGACGCCACCTTGGGCGATCTCATCAAGGCGCCCGACGCAGTCGATCCGCAGGCGGTGGTCGAGGCAAGCGCGCTGCAGCGAACCGTCGCCGAGGCGCTGTCCGAGCTCACTCCGCGCGAGCAGCGCATCATCTGCATGCGCTTCGGCATCGGCGGCGCCACCGACCACACCCTCGAAGAGGTGGGGAAGGTGTTCGGTGTCACGCGCGAGCGCATCCGCCAGATCGAGGCCAAGGCGCTGGAGAAGCTGCGTCACCCCACCCGCGCGCGCAAGCTCGCCACCTTCGTGGACGAGTGATCGCCAGCCGGCGATGCGAGTCTATGTGGCAAGCCCGCTCGGATTTTCCGAAGCGGGCAATGCCTTTTACCATGATCGCCTGATTCCGCTGCTGCGGCGGCTGGGCCACGAGGTATTGGACCCGTGGCAGCTGACCGATCGACAGCGAATCGACGCCGTCGCAGCTATGCCCTACGGCGAGGCGCGACGCGACGAATGGCGGCGTCTCAACGCGGAGATCGGACGCAACAACCAAGCGGCAATCGATCGCTGCGCTGCGTTGCTTGCCGTCCTCGACGGCGCCGATGTCGACAGCGGCACGGCCGCCGAGATCGGCTATGCCTTCGCAAAGCGAAAACCGATCATCGGATATCGCGGCGACTTCCGGCTTGCAGCCGACAACGAAGGCTGCATCGTCAACCTGCAGGTCGAATATTTCATCCGCCAAAGCGGTGGGAGCATCGTCGGGAGCCTCGCCGAATTGAGCGACGCTCTTGTGTCGCTCGAGTCCGAAGGACGCCCGCCCCGATAATCGGCGTCATTCGCCCTTGATGTTCGCCGCCTTGATGATCGGCCACCACCTGTCGATTTCGCTCTTTTGCAGCGCAGCCAGCGCCTCCGGCGTTTGCTGTGCGCGCGGCCAGATTTCCTGACCGATGTCGCCAAACCGCTTCGCCAATGCCGGATCAGCCAGCGCGTCGATCACCGCAGCATGGAGCTTGACGACGATATCCCTCGGTGTGCCCTTGGGCACCCAGACCCCGTGCCAGAACGACGAGTAGAAGCCCGGCACGCCCGCTTCATCCATTGTCGGCACGTCAGGCGCGGCCCACCAACGCTTCTTGGCGAGGACGGCATAAGCTTTGAGACGTCCGTCGCGGACCTGTCCCAGATAATTCGCAGCTTGGCCGAACGTGAGGTCGATCTGCCCGGCCACCAGGTCCTGCACGAGCGGGGCGCCCCCGCGATAGGGCACGAGCTGGAAATTGGTGCCGGTCTGCTTCTGAAAGTAGATCGCGGCGATATCGGTCGGTCCGCCAACTCCGACTGCCCCCGCCGTCGCCTTGCCTGGATTTGCTTTCATCCAGGCAATCAACTCCGCCAGATTGTTCGCCGGGAAGGCACCTCTGGCGACGATCCATTGCGGCGTATCGGCGACGAGCGACACCGGCTCGAAATCCCGGACGACGTCATATGGCAGGCTCTGGGTTGCGCCGTTGATGACATGCGTTTGCACATGCCCGAGGCTGAGCGTGTAGCCATCGGGTGCCGCGCGGGCGACACGTCCAACGCCGATCGCGCCGCCGGCGCCGCTCACATTTTCAATGACGACCGGCTGGCCGAGGAAAGCTCGCATCGACTCGGCCAGGATGCGCCCCAAGGTGTCCGACGGGCCGCCCGCCGGATACGGCACGACCATCGTGACCGGGCGCGATGGATAGGCTTGCCCTGACGCGGTCTCGATCGCTCCCAGGCTGACGGCAATTGCGGCGACGCAAAGTAGCGCTTTCATCCGAAGACGTCCCGAAATAGGCCTCAGACTACCGCGGCCAAAACTACCTCAGCCGGAGCCTTCGTTCCATGCGGTTGTCCGTCGGCGAAGGACGCGGGTAGCCGTTGAACCGAGCGACGCGCTTCAATGTGAGTCGGCATGCCCCAGCGAACGGCTCGGGGCGACGCGGTCGCGCACGAGCCGTTTGAGCTCCGTGATCTCCGGAAAGCGGCCGCGCTCCTTGCGCGACCAAATCAACTCGCCCTCGACGCGCACCTCGAACACGCCGCCGGTCGCATCGGGAGTGAGCGTCACGGAGCCGAGCTCTTCGGCGAATGTGGTCAAAAGCTCCTGTGCCATCCAGCCGGCGCGCAGGCCCCAACCGCACAGTCTGCAATAAGTGATCTCGATCGCGGGTCCGGCGGCCATGGCACATCCGGAATCAGGACACTAGCCGTCAAGCCGACCGCTCGTTTGCGACCTGCGTCTCGCGCTGCGACCAGGAGCAGAACGGACGCTGCACCAAGGCGCTGTTGTAGTATTGCTGCTGCCCGGTGACTTCGGTGCCGATCCAAGGCGGCAGCTCGATCTGCTGCCGCTCGTGGCGCAGCTCGATCTCGGCGATGACTAGGCCGAGATTGTCGCCCTCGAATACGTCGACCTCCCAGGCTAGCTCGCCGTGGGGAATCACGTAGCGGACTTTCTCGATCACCGAGCCTTGTCGGAGCTGCATGAGCGCCTCGGCTTCCAAGGTCGGAATGGCGTATTCCAGCTCGAGTCGCCGCAGGTCCACGGGTCGAGACTTGATGCTGAGCGTCGCGGTACCGTCCCCCTTGATGCGAACGCGGATCGAGGCCTTGCCGTTGGAGCTCAAGTAGGCTTGCCGGATGGAGCTGCGACCGGTCGCGAGCCGCTGCCAATTGTCACCAAGCACGAGGAACTTACGCTCGATTTCGAAACTCATTTATCCCCCACTCAACCGCGATGACAAAAAATACCGCCGCTTGCGGCGGGCCACCGCGAAGTTGATTGTGACGGTTTCGTGACGCTCTAGTCTTCAGCTATCAAAGGAAACCAACGAAGGCAAGTGGCGACAGACACTAGCAGATTGCAGTGCTATTGCGCCGCTGGTCCCGCTATCTGTCGCCCAGACTTGAACACGCGGCGCTCCGCCGGCCGCCGCGCCAGGGCATCGTCCAGCGATGAGGCGGGCACGAGTACGAGATCCGCAACGTCGCGCTCGGCGATCGCGCGTCGTCCATTGCAGATGGCGCCGATGAGCGCGGCGGGATCGTCGAGATGCGCGGCGATAGCGGCGAGCAGCGCGGTCTCGAGCATGTCGCCGTCGCCGAACGGAAAGAACCAATCCCTGACATTGTCGGTTCCGCATCGCACCGGCACGCCGGCGGCGATGAGCTCGCGCACGAGCGTCACGCCGCGCCGGATCGGGCTTCCCTCGCCCCGCTCCTGCAGGAAGAGATTGGCCGCCGGCAGCGCCACCACTGTAATGCCGGCACGCGCGAATTTCTCGATGAGCCTCCCTGCCGCGGCCGCATCGAGCGCGGTCAGCACGCAGGCATGGCTGAGTGTGACGCGACCATGAAGGCCGCGCGCAATCACGGCATCGGCGGCCAGCTCCGAGAGCATACGGTCGGGCTCGAGATGCTCGTCGAGATGGAGATCGACAGGGAGGCCCGAGCGCTCCGCCAGATCGAGCAAAGCC
>JBKPUA010000288.1:0-11620 GCA_046735815.1 Pseudomonadota bacterium | reverse complement strand
GAGGTCGCGCAGGTTGCGCGCGAAGGCATCCGCACCATCAAGATCAAGGTCGGCGTCGACCCCGACCGCGACGTCGACATGGTGCGGCGGATTCGCGAAACGGTCGGTCCCACCGTCGCGCTCTGCATCGACGCCAACCAGGGCTACCGCACCCCGGGCGAGGCGATCCGCACCTATCGGCGCATGGAGCGCTTCGATCTCAGCTATTTCGAGCAGCCGGTCGAAGGTATCGATCGCCTGGCCGAGGTGGGGCGCGCGATCGATGTGCCCGTGATGGCGGACGAGAGCGCGTGGAACGCGCACGACGTCATCGAGATCATCGAAAAGCGCGCGGCGCAGATCGTGTCGATCTACGCCACCAAGCCGGGCGGACTCTTTCGCGCCATGGAAGTGGCGGCAGTCGCGCGCGCCGCCGGGCTCGTCTGCAACGTCAACGGCTCGGTCGAGACCGGCATCGGCAACCTCGCCAATCTGCAACTGGCAGCGGCGGCGCCGGCGGTGACGCTCTCCTGTGTGCTGCCGGTATCGACGCCGGCGGAGGCGCAGTCGGGGCAGGCGGCAGGCATCTACTACAAGGATGATCTGATCGCGGCGCCGATGCGCCTGGTGGACGGCGCGGTCGAGCTGCCGAGCGGTCCGGGAATGGGGATCGCCGCCGACGAAGCGAAGATTGCGCGCTATCGCGTCGGCGGGAAGGGGTGAGGGCATGCGTCAGGAGGTGATTGCGCGCGAGGTCCGCGCCATGAAGGAAGCGGGGCTCGACGCGGTGGTGTCGATCTCGCCCGAGAACTTCGCCTACGTCACCGGCTTTCTCTCGCCGACGCAGGCGCTGATGCGCTGGCGGCACGCCATGGCGCTGGTGACAGCGGGCGGCGCCGTCGCGCTCGTCGTTGTCGACATGGAGGCGAGCACCGTCCGCGCCAAGTCGCCGCCCGGGACGGAAATCGCGGTGTGGCGCGAATTCGAGTTCGACTCCATGCGCGTGCTCGCCGAGCTCTTGCGCAAGCATGGGCTGGCGGATGCTCGCATCGGCATGGAGCTCGACTATGTGCCGGCCGGCGATTTCGCCGCACTGCGCGAAGCATTGCCGCAGGCCCGCTTCGAGGCGGCGCAAGCGATGCTGGCGCGGCTGCGCGAGGTGAAGACTCCCGCGGAGATCGAGATCCTGCGGCGGCTGTCGCGCATCGCCGACCGCGCGATCACCGAGGCCTACCGCGCGGTGCGCGCGGGATCGAGCGAGATGGACCTCGCCGCGGCGCTCACTCGCGGCGTCTACGAGCAGGGCGCCGAATATTTCAAGCTCATGATCGTCGCGACCGGCGAGCGCAGCGTCTTTCCCAATGTCGGACCAACTGAACGCGTGCTCAAAACGGGCGACGTGTGCCGGGTCGAGATTTTCCCGATCATCGGCGGGTACCACGCCGGCGTCTGCCGTACCGCTGCAGTCGGAGCGCCGCCGCCGGAGGCCGAGCGCATCTGGGCAAACCTCACTGCGTGCAAGCATCTTCTCCTCGACGCGATCAAACCGGGCGCGTCGACCCGCGCCATCTATGAGCTCTATCTAAAGAAGGTCGGCGAGCTCGGCCTGCCGCCGATCTCCTTCATCGGCCACGGCATCGGGCTACACCTGCACGAGGACCCTTATCTCGGCCCGACCGCGGATCGCGCGCTCGAAGCCGGAATGGTGCTCGGCATCGAGCCGCTCATCTACGAGACCGGCTTCGGCTTCGGCATGCAGAACAAGGACATGGTGCTGGTCACAGCGGACGGTTGCGAGCTGCTGTCGGATTATCTCGACACCGACAGGCTGCTGATCGTCGGATAGTGGCGCGCGCAGCCGTCCTATTGCAGCTGCAGTTCAGCGCGCGGCGGCAGGTAATCCGTGCGGTAGATCGCGGCCGCGTCGAGCGCCGGAATGTCGAAGGTCTTGGCGACCAAATCGATGGTCTGCTTCAGCCGGTCAGGATCAACGGCGCTCAGGCCCTCGCGCCGCACCCGCTCGGTCACGATGGCATTCTTGATCACCAGCTCGAGGCGCCCGCGCTCCACGTTCTCGTCGATCAACGGCTCGCGCTTCTTGATGGCGGCAATCGCTTGGGCGGGATCGGCAATCGCCGCCTTCAATGCCTCGGCGACGCCCTTGATCACCTTCTTGACCGAGTCGGGATTCTTCGCCGCGAATTCCGGGGTGGTCAGGACGCAGTGGCCGTAGAGCGCGACGCCGAAATCGCTGAAGCGCATGATGTTGAGATCGTTCTCGCCGATGCCGAGTCGCTCGAGGCCGGCAAGGTCGGTGACGAGCGCGGTGGTGGCGTCGGTCTGGCCGCGCACCAGCAGGGTCTCGCGCAGCTGCGGCGTAACGTCGATCCAGTTCACCGAGGCCGGGTCGAGGCCGTTGGCCATGGCGAACAGCGGGAACATGACGCGGCTCGACGCCGCCGACGGCGAGGCGATCCGCTTGCCGGCGAGATCGCGCGGCTGCGCAATGTTCGACTTCTTGAGCGACAGCACGAGCATGGGCGCGGTGTCGTAGACCTGAAACACGTTGATGACCTTCGCGCTCCCCTGTTTGCCGTCGAAATGGATCAAGGCTCCGAGATCGGCGAAGGCCATGTCGTAGGCGCCGCTCGCCACTTTGGTGATGGCATCCGCCGATCCGTAGCCGCGATCGACCTGCACGTTCACGCCCGCGCGCGCGAAATAGCCGCCTTCGGCCGCCAGCACGAACGGCGACTGCTGGCCCTGAATGGCGAAATCGAGCGTGAGCCTGACGCGCGGCGTCTGTGCGCGGCCCGGCAACGCGACGGCCGCGAGGACAAGGGCGGCCATGGCGGTACGGACGAGTGGAAGGGTCATGCTGTTCTCCTTGATCGGCAGGTCATGAGCAGCCTTAGCGTTGCGCAATTTCGCGCACGACATCGAGCGCGAGCTTGCGCTCCTCGCGGTTGCCCGAGACCTCGATGATGGGCTCGTCGAGGCCGATCGCGAGATGCTGTTGCAGGCGCTCCCGGCATTGCTCCGGCGTCCCTGCAACGGCAAAGACATTGGCCGCTTCGATCGGCAACAGGCGCACGGCGCCGTCGAAATCGTGGCGGGCGTGGGCGGCGATGATCGCCTCGTGGTCGATGGCGAGGTTCGATGACTTGATGTTGTCGGCGTGGCCGCGGCTGCGGAACAGGAATGCGAGCTTGCGCAGCATCGCGGCCTTTGCTGCTGCACCATCGCGCGAAACATGGCAGTTGATGAGGGCGCAGGTTCGCAGCGCGGCCGGATCGCGGCGCTTGGCCGCAATACCGGCAGCCGCGTTCACCAGGCATTGTCGGGCGGAGGTAAGCGTCAGGCCGGCCGAGAGCAGCACGCCGTCGGCGATCTCGCCCGCGAGCTTGAGCATCTGCGGGCCAGTCGAGGCGACGTAGATCGGGTATTGCCGGCCTTGGTCGAAGACCATCTTGGCGCCGCGCAGCTTATGCAGCTCGCCCTCGTGGCTCACCGGCTTGCCGGCCCACAAGGCGCGCAGCGCCGCAACGTACTCGCGCATGATCCTGATCGGCTTCACCGGCTCGATGCCGGACTCCGCGAGATTGAGGATGTTGCCGATCGATACGTTGAGGATGACGCGCCCCTGCGCGAACTCGCCCAGCGTCGAGATCGCCATCGCAACCGGCAGCGGCGGCCACAGATAGGGGCTGATGGCGGTTGGCACGAGGGTGGCACGCTCGGTGACGCTCGCCGCCGCGGTGGCCCAGATGAGGGCGTCGCGATAGCCCATGTGCTGGGCAAACCAGAGGCTCGACGCGCCCGCGAGCTCGGCCTCGCGGCAGACCTCGAGCATCTCGGCGGTGGACGAGAATCCATCGAAGAAAACGCCGACCGGCATCAACAAATCCTTGCTCGAGACGACTTGCGCGAGAGCCAAGACCGCCAAGACCGCAAGCTCATATCATGGCCGAGCGTCATTCGCGAAAGGCCTGCTCGCGGCTGCGGCGGATATTCGGCAGTGTCACTGCCAGGAGCAATGCGGCAGCGAGCAGCAGGAACGCGAGGCTGATCGGCCGCTGCACGAACACCGACCAGTCGCCGTCGGACAGCACCATGGCGCGGCGGAAGTTTTCCTCCAGCATCGGTCCGAGCACGAGGCCGAGCAGCAGCGGGGCCGGCTCGCAGTCGAGCTTGCGGAACGCGTATCCGATCACGCCGAACACCGTCATGACGATCACGTCGCCGGTGCTGGCGTTCAGGGTATAGGTGCCGATGCAACACAAGACGAGAATGGTCGGGAACAGATAGGCGTACGGCACCTGCAGCAATCTGACCCAGATTCCGATCAACGGCAGATTGAGGATCACCAACATCAGGTTGCCCAGCCACATGCTCGCGATCAGGCCCCAGAACAGCGCGGGCTGTTTGCTGATGATCTCCGGTCCGGGGGTGATGCCGTGCACCATCATGGCGCCGATCATGAGCGCCATCAGGGCATTGGGCGGAATGCCCAGGCTGAGCATAGGAATAAAGCAGGCTTGCGCCGCCGCGTTGTTCGCGGACTCCGGCGCCGCCACGCCTTCGATCGCGCCTTTGCCGAAGCGTTCGGGCGTGCCCGACACCTTCTTTTCGAGGCTGTAGGCCGAGAACGCCGCGATGGTCGGCCCGCCTCCGGGGAGAATCCCGAACGCCGTTCCGATTGCCGTCCCGCGCACCATGGCGGGGAATGATTGCTTGAGGTCGCCAAGCGTCGGCATCAGCCCAGTCACCGCTTTGGCGTGCACGTTCGCGGTGCCCGCGGCTTCCAGATTGACCATGATCTCGGCCAATCCGAACAGGCCCATCGATAGCGGAACGAATCCGATCCCGTCGAACAGCACGTCGAGGCCCATGGTCATGCGGTACTCGCCGGTCGAGACGTCGGTGCCGACGAGGCCAAGCAGAACCCCGAGCACGATCATGCCCACGGCCTTGAGCACCGATCCGTGCGCGAGCACCACGGCGGATACCAGACCGAGCAGCATGACGGAGACGTAGTCCACCGATTGAAACAGCAGCGCGATTTTGGCGAGCGGCGGGCCGCCGATCGCGATCAGCAGCGTCACCACCGATCCCGCAAACAGCGACCCCAGTGCGGCGATTGCCAGCGCCGGCCCGGCACGTCCGCGCTGGGCCATGGCATAGCCGTCGAGCACGGTGATCACCGAGGAGGTCTCGCCGGGGATCTTGACGAGAATGGCGGTCGTCGAGCCGCCGTACTGCGCGCCGTAGAACACGCCCGACAGCATGATCAACGCGCCCACCGGCGACAGCCAGAACGTGACCGGCAGGATCATCGCCATGGTGGTGAGCGGCCCGATCCCAGGGAGCACTCCGATAGCCGTTCCGATCACGCAGCCGAACAGGCACAGCCCAATATTCTGCCAAGTAAGCGCGATGCCGAACCCCATCGCGATGTTGGATAGAATGTCGGGCATGTCAGAGCGCTGGCCACAGCGGGATCGTGATGCGCAGCGCGACCACGAAGATCCCGACGATGGCGACGATCAGTACGAGGCTCAGCAGCAACAGCGGCAACGGGCGAAGATTTCCCCCGGCGAGGCAGGCGAGCAGAATCGTGACGAGGAGCGTCGGCACGAGGCCGAGCGGGTGCAGCAGGAGCGCGAAGGCGAGGCAGGACAGGGTGACGAAAACGAGAGGCCGCCACTTTCCCCGCTCGGGAACCTCGCCGGCGCGCATGAGCGCCGTTGCCGACAGCGCGGCGCCGACCGCGATCAGTAGGGCGCAGACGAGACGCGGGAAATAGCCCGCCTCCATTGCGCTGGCCGTGCCGACCTCGAGGCTGCGTCCGAGCCACAGCCCGAGCAGGCCGAACGCCATGTAGAGGCTGCCGGCGAGAAAATCCTTGCTGACGAGTACGCGGCTCATTCCCTCGCTGCAGATGCGCGAGCTATTTCTGGCGCGCCTTCACCAACCCGGCCTCGTGCAGAATGGGATAAAGCTGGGTGTCGTCGGTCTGCCAGCGCTGATAGGTGGCCTTGGCATCGCCCGGCTGCACGACGAAGCCGGCTTGCTTCGCCTTGGCCTGAAATTCGGGGTCTTTCAGCGCCGAGACGATGTTGGTTTCGAGATAGCGCAGCCGATCTTCGGGAATCCCTTTCGGGCCCGCGATGCATCGCCAGGAGCCGACGACGACGTCGAAGCCCTGCTCGCGAAAGGTCGGGATCTCGGGCGCCATGAAGTGCCGCTCGGTCGCGGAGACGCCGAGGAGTTTCAGCTTGCCTGCCTTGTGTTGCTCGATGGTGTCGGGCACCGGCACAGTCGCGGAGTCTACTTCGCCGCCCATCAATCCGATGACAGTCGGGCCGAAGCCGGCATAGGACACCTTGGTGAGCTTCACGTTGAGCATCTTTTCGTAGAGCGCGGCCGCGATGTAGGACGAGCCGCCCGGCTGATCGTTGCCGTTCTTGATCTTGCCCGGATTGGCGCGGGCGCGCTCCACGAACTCCTTGAGCGAGCCGATGCCGCTCGCAATGCTCACCTGCAACGCGTTCGGATCTTCGCCGAAGAACGCGATCGGCTGCAACTCGTCGAAGGTATTGGCTTGGGCGTTGAGATAAGGCAGCGCGATGCCACCCGAGCTGAACATGCCGATGGTGTAGCCGTCGGGCTTGGCGTTGACGATCTCGCGGTGGCCGATGGCGCCGCCGGCGCCGGGCTTGTTGAGCACGACCACCGGCACGCCGATCTGCTTGCTGACCGCATCGGCAAGGAGCCGCATGCTGATGTCGCTGCCGCCGCCTGCCGGCCATGCGACGACCAAGGTGATCGGCTCGGAGGGAAACTTTTGCGCCTGCGCAGCGGGCGAGCGCGCGACCGTAGCGCCCGCCGCGAGGGCGATGGCGGCAAATGTCAGAACGGTCCTGCGGTTCATCTCTCGTCTCCCTCGTCAGCGTCGGCGACGCTCATGACGGTCTTGCTCCAGCCAGCAAGAGCTATGCCACGAATTCTCGCATGACATCGAGCGCGAGCCGACAATTTTCGGCGCTGCCCAAAAGCCCAAGCACGGGCTCGTCCAATCCGGCCGCGATGAAATCGTGCAACCGCTTGGTGCAATGCTGCGGCGTTCCCGCAATGGCGAAGGCCTCGACCGCCTCGTCGGGAACGAGCGCGGCGGCGCCCGCGATATCGCGGCGGGCGATGGCGGCGATCACCGCCTCCTGATCGACCGCAATGCCGGAGGCCTTGATGTTGGCGCCAAGGAACTTGTTGCGCATGACGAAGGCGAGCTTTTGTCGCACGGCGTCGACGGCCTCTTTGGCATCGCGAGAGACACCGAAAAACAGATAGCCGGCGCGGCGGAATGCGCCGACGTCGCGCCCGTCCTTGGCGGCGCCTTCGCTGCAAAGCGCGATCGATTGCCGCACCGACTCGGTCGACAATCCCGCCGACAACGCCACGCCATCGCCGATGCGGCCGGCAAGCCGCAGCATGTCGGGGCCGATGGCGGCGATATAGATCGGGATCGGCGCGCTCGGCTTGAATGCCAGGCGCGCGCCGGCGAGCTTTACGAAGTCGCCGTCGAGGTGCACGGCCTCGCCGGTCCACAGCCTGCGCAAGGCGTCGGTGAATTCCCGCATGGCTCGCACCGGCTTCTCCACCGCGCGGCCGGATTCTTGCAGGAACAGAGGATTGCCAGTGCCGACGGCGATCGCCGCGCGCCCGGGCGCGACTTCGTCGAGCGTCGCCATCGCCATGGCGGTCGGCGTCGGGTGCCACAAATAAGGACTGACCGCGGTCGGAACCAGCATGGCACCCGGCGTCTTCACGGCGAACGCCATGCAGGTCGCAATCGCTTCGCGATAGCCGAGATGCTCCGCCACCCACAGGCTTTTCGCTCCCGCCGCGACCGCGCTCTGCGCCAGCGACAGGGCCTCGCCGGTGGTGACGAAGCCGTCGAAGCTCACGCCGATGCGAACTGTGCTCATGCTCAGATTCAATCAGTCACGGTGCCGGAGGAGAAGCGCGATATCAGCCGATCCGGATGAGCTCGTCGTTCGGGGTGATCATGCCGGTGATCGCGTCGAATCCCGCCGGCGTGATCCGATACATGTCCTCGACGTGAAATCCCATGCGTCCGGGGATCATGTAGAGCGGCTCCATGGTGCAGGTGATGTTGGGTTCCAACACTACGGTCCGGGTATCGGTGATGTAGGGCTCCTCGTGGATGGTCTGGCCGATGCCGTGCCCGAGGAATTTCAACGTCGGCTCGATGCCGCGCTCGCGCAGATAGCCGACGTAGCAGCGATAGAGGTCGGCGACGGCTGTGCCGGGCTTGAGCATCGCTTTGCAGGCTTCGCGCGCGCCGATCATGACGCTCCAGATCTCGCGCTGCTCGTCTGTGGGCTCGCCGACCACCGCGGTGCGCGTCACGTTGGAGCGATATTGCTTCATGTCGCCGAGAATCTCGACGCGCACCACGTCGCCTTTTTCGATCGCCTTATCGGTCGGCGTGCAGTTGGTGATGCCGCTGCGCACGCCGGAACCGACCTGACATTTCAGGCCGTCGCATCCGCCTTCCAGCATCATATTGCCGATGATCTGCGCCACCGACTTCTCGGTCATACCCGGGCGCACCTGCCGCAAGACCTCGCCGACGACCAGGTCGGTCAATCGCCCGACCTGCTCGAGCACGGCGATCTCTTCGTCGGTCTTGACCATCCGGGCATTGAAATAGAGCTCGCGGCACGGCACGAACTTCGCGCGCGGCAGCCGCTCGCGCAGCCGGATGTAGTCCTGCGCCGGCATGTAATCGAGCTCGATGGCGATTTGACCGGAGCCGACCCCGGCTTCCGTCAGCGCGTCGGCGAGCACGTCCGCGGGATCCTGGGTGAACTGGTTGTAGGCGCGGATATCGGAGAAGCGCGAGCGCTGCCGCGCCAGGTTCTCCTCGACATTGACCACGATCTGAGCGGCGAACGTCTCGCCCGCGAGCACGCTAATGGTGCGGCGGAAGCGATTGCTCGCGTGGCTCGGCACCAGGAATCCCGCGGTATAGGTGACATTGTCCTGCGAGAATGCGACCAGCGCGTCGTGCCCGGCGGCCGCCATGGCGGATCGCAGCTTGCGCAAAAGCTCGTGTTCCATGGTTCTCCTCGTTCAGGCGCCGTGCTCGACGAACGCCAACAGCTCGGATGGTGATTTTCCTGCAAGGCCAAGACGTTCGAGCGTCAGACCCTCGCGCGCATAGTCGATCCCGACCGCGAGCCCCGCAAGCTGGATCAAGGCATCGATGGTCGGCGTTGCGACGCCGGCGAGGCGGCCGAGCGCGGCCATCGGGACCAGACCGTAGCCTACGTCCTCGTGCATATAGCGGTGATCGAGCGAGGACGGAGACTTGATGGTCTTGTTCGGCTCGCTCTCCTGGCACGCCCGCGCAATGTCGCCGCTGTCGTGCGCCGCCTTGGTGGTGAGTCCCGCCTGGTAGAACACATCGATGAAAGGCACCGTCGGGATGCCCAGCGCCTTGGCTACCGCCATCCGCTCTGCGTCCACCGCGGCGGTGACGCGGCCGACCGCCTCGGTGAACCCTTCGCGGTAGAACAGGAAATCGCCCTTGGTGTGCTGGATCCATCCGGCATTCATGATCATGCCTTCGGGATGGAATACCGCATTGAGATTCGAGAGTCCGGTCTCGAGCACGCTGCTCGCCGGTTGGATTTCGGGATAGAGCGGCTTGATCAGCGTGAACAGCGTGGCGGTTTCCTTTCCCGGCAGCGCCGCGAAGCGCAATCGCTTGGTGTAGCTGTAGATGTTGACGAGGCCCGGGCCTTCCATGCGCGTGATGTAGGTCAGCGTCACCGTCTCGCAGCTGCGGACCGGTCCGCGGTAGCCGGCGCTGCGCAGCTCGTGCAGGAAATGAAGCCCGCCGCCGGTATGTCCCGGATTGATGAAGATCGGCTGGCTGCCGTCGATCAGGGAAGCCAAAGCGTGCGCGTAGTAGCCGTGCGCTACCGACGGGACCACCAGCATGATGAGATCGGCCCCGCGCACCGCTTCGGCGACATCGGTGGTCATCAGATCGATTGCAACCAGTCCCTGCACCACGCCGCGCGCCTCGATGCCGCCTTGTGCACGCAGTGGCGCGAGGCGAGCGGCGTTGCGGGCATGCAGGCGCACCGCATAGCCACGATTGCTGAGATCGGCGGCGGCGGCGCAGCCGCCATGGCCGGCACCGAGAACCGCAACCGACTTCACCGTCATTTCACGTTCCGCGTGCGCACTAGTGGTCCGATTCCGAAGTTCGCATCATTTGTGCGGCACCCTCGCTTGCGAACTTCGGAATCGAGGACCACTAGCAACTCTATGATTCTAGTGCCCCTTTGAACCCGAAGTTCGCGGGCGAACTCGCGGCACGATATGCGCGAACTTCGGGTTCGGGGCACTAGGATTGAAGGTGCGAGAGAAGAGCTGATCATCAGTCGCGTGAGATGGTTCTCGACCAAGCTCGGATCGTCAAGTGTTCATGCTGCCGCCCTTGCGCCCGGTGTGCAGCAGCGCGGTGGCCTCGTCGGCGGACATCTCGGCAATGCCCATGCGTTCGCGGGTCAGCCCCTCGCGGCGGTACGGACGCGCGGCAACGATCGATGCAATGTCGATGACCGCGTCCGCGTGCGGCGTCGGCACGCCGGCGAGGCGGCCAAGCTCCGCAATGGCCACCAGTCCATAAGGCACGTCCTCGTTGAAGAAGCGATGGTCGATGCTGGCGGGCGCCTTGATCCAGCGGTTGGGCTCGCTGTTGTGAAACACATCGTAGGCGGTGCCGCCGTCGCGTCCGGCGGCGTTGGTATAACCCATGCGGAAAAAGAACTGCGGCAGCGGCTCGATCGCAACGCCGAGCGCGGCCGCGACCGCCAGGCGCTCGGCGTCGAGGGCGTCGATCAGCCGTCCGACCGCGGGCGTGATGCCGTCGTAGTAGTGATGATAGTCGCCCCCGGTCGATTCCACCCGACCCACATTGAGGAGCAGCGCGGGCGGATGGTGAATGGCGTTGGTGTAGGGGAACACCGTGTGCAGCAGTGACGGTCGGGGCTCGATCTGGGGAAAGATCGGGCGAAGGCGTTCCGCCACCGCTTCGACGTCGCGCCCGGGGAAAGCCGCAAAATAGAGAACCTGCGCGACGCGCGTGATCCTGATCTTATCCGGCGCGCTCTTGCGGCAGATGAACGGCAAGCTCGAGGAGTCGCAATAGAGGCCGAGCTTGCCGCCCGCGCTGCGGATGGCATTCGGGATCAGCAGCAGCGTGTGGCCGGGCGCCGCCATCACGAGCTGCTCCGATGTGAGATGCGGCGCGATGGTGCGGGCGACATCCTCGTGGGCATGGGTCGGCGCCATGATCAGCACGAGATCGGCGTCCGCGATTGCCGCGCCCGCATCATTGGTGATGAGCGGGAGCGGCGCGAAGCCTTCGCCCAAAGCGCCCTCGTAGGCGATCCCGCCTGCGGCCGATAATGGCTCAGTGGTGCGGGCGCTGCGGCCATAGAGGCGAATATCGAAGCCGCGCTGGGTGAGCTGCGCCGCCGCGGCGCAACCGCCATTGCCGGCGCCGATGATGGCGATGGTCTTCACCGCGCGCACCGGC
>JBKPUA010000287.1:0-15430 GCA_046735815.1 Pseudomonadota bacterium | reverse complement strand
GCGCTCGATGACGATATTGGATCGGTGCTCGAGATCGTCATCGACGGCTTGACCGCGCCGGCGGTGGCGGCGGCGATGCGGGCGGGGCTTGCCGCCATCGTCAAGCTCGGCCCCAAGCGAGGCGCGCTGCGCATCGGCGCGGGGAATTACGGCGGCAAGCTTGGTCCGCATCATTTTCATCTCAAGGACCTGCTGCCATGAAGCCGCTCGTGCTGGTCATGCGGACCAGTCCGCAACAGCGGCTCGATCTGTCGCCGCTAGTGCCCCATCGCCTGGCCGGGAAGACGGCGGCCGAGATCGGCAAGCTCGAGCTGCAAACCGGACGCGAGCGGGTCACGGTCGCCGATGTCTTTCGCCTGCGCGGGAGCGACACGACCCATATCCGGATCGAAGGAGCGACCGACCGGCTCGACCAGATCGGGCAGGAGCTGAGCGGCGGCGAGATCGTGGTCGAGGGCGATGTCGGCAACCAAGCCGGTCGACTGATGCGGGGCGGCCGCTTGATCGTCAAAGGCAATGCCGGGCATTGGACCGTGTCCGGGATGCGAAACGGATATGTCGAGATTGCGGGCTCCGTTGGCGATCGCCTTGGCGGGCCCTTGGCCGGCGAGACGGCGGGAATGCGAGGCGGAGTGGCGGTAGTCAGGGGTGATGTGGGCGAGCGCGCCGGCGATCGTCTGCGCCGCGGGACGATCATCGTGGAAGGCCGCGCCGGCGCCCACGCCGGCAGCCGCATGATCGCTGGAACATTGGTCCTGCGCGGCCGCGCGGGACGGCTGCCAGGCTATCTCATGCGCCGCGGCACGATTGTGCTGGCGGCGGATTGCGATGAGCTGTCGCCGACATTCGTCGACTGCGGGGTACACGACCTTGTGGCCATGCGGCTGATGGCGGCCTTCGTCAAAAACCACAGCGCTGCGGCGGCTGCCGCTTTTCGCCTCCCTCTACGGCGGTTCGCCGGTGACATGGCGGTGCTCGGTAAAGGTGAAATATTCGCTGTCGCAGCATAAAATCTTCAAATTGTGACATCCGCGAACGCGGCTGTAGCGTATCTTCAGCGAGTTCTGTCCAAATTCGATTCCCGGGAGACTGGCAATGGGTTTGATCGAAATAGTACTGACGGTATGCGCGTTGGCCACCCCCGATCATTGCGAGGAGCAGCATCTTCAATTCGCAGCGCAGATGTCGCTCAATCAATGCGCCATGACGGCGCAGCCTTACATCGCGCAGTGGATCAACGAGCATCCGAAATGGGTTGCAGTGCGGTGGCACTGTGAATACGGCGGCGGCCGGGAGAAAACCTGATGCGCGCCGAGTTGCGCGCCAAGCGTGACTCTTTTCTGAAGAAGGTAAAGTCGCAGCCGGCAGTCATGGGGATCCTGAACCTGACGCCGGATTCCTTCTCCGACGGCGGCCGGTTTCAAGCCTTCGAGGCTGCCGTCGTCCACGCCAGAGCTATGGCGGCCGCGGGATGCGACATCGTCGATGTCGGCGGAGAATCGACGCGCCCCACCGCAGTTCCCGTGCCCGAGGCCGAGGAGCTTGCACGCATCGAACCAGTCTTGATGCAGTTGGTTCGCGAGCTCGACGTCCCGCTGTCGATCGACACCTACAAGGCCGCGGTGGCTGCGAAGGCGGTCGAGTTCGGCGCGGTCATGATCAACGACGTATGGGGACTGCAGAAGGACGCCCGTATGGCGGACGTGGTGGCGCAAACCGAGGCCGCGCTCGTCATCACCCACAATCGTGCGGAACGGGACGGAAGCGTCGATATCATCGCCGACATGCGGCGGTTCTTCGATTGCTCGCTCGCGCTCGCGGCCAAGGCCAGGATTCCCAGCGAAGCGATCATCCTCGACCCCGGCATCGGCTTCGGGAAGACCACGCAGCAGAATGTGGAAGCGCTGCGCCGAATCCCTGATCTCAAAGATTATGGGTTTCCGATCCTCGTCGGCGCCTCACGCAAGCGATTTCTCGGATCGCTGACGGGCGACGGTATCGAAGGAACGCTGATCGGGACGGTGGCTGTCAATCTGATTGCGGCCGCAGCCGGCGCCTCGATCTTTCGCGTCCACGATGTCGCCGAGCACGTGGCGGCGCTGCGAGTCTGGCACGCGATCCACGCGAAATAGCGGTGGGAGATCGATGTCTCACTGACGGCAGTCAGTCAGTTGCTTTTCCTCGATCGCGAACACGGCTGCGTCCTTCACCTCAACATCCTTGACGATGCAGACCCGGCCGATCTTGTCGGTGAGCTTGACGTCGTAGCGGCCGGGCTCGATCCCGGTGATTCTCAGGCGTTCGTCGTGATCGACTGTTCCATCGCGGTCGTTCTGGCATTGATCGGGGCCCCACTTGTCCTGTCCCGCTGGCGACATTTGGAGGCTGGTGACCGTGTACAGGGTGAGATTCCAGAACCGGATGCCGCGCCGATCCTGGGCGGCCGCGACGGCGCTGATGACGGTGAGCGCGATCAAGACCAGCAACAGGCGGCGCATGTTCACACCCCCATGGAGATCGCGTCGCCTCATTCGCGCAACAGCCGCTCGACGTTCTGCGCTTTGTCCAGGTTCTTCGCCGCCTCGAGGCCGATCGGCGCAACCAGCCGCGCCGAGGTGAGGTCGGCCGCGAGAAAATCCGCGCCGGCGATCGTGGCCCCGGTGAGATTGGCGCCGCCCAATGCGGCGCCGCGCAAGGAGGCGTTGGTCAGGTCGGCGCCCTTGAGCGAAGCGAATTCGAGATCCACGCGCGCGAGATCGGCATCGCGCAGGTTGGCGCGTTCGAGATTGGCGGACTTGAGCACGGCGCGCATCAGTCCCATGGACTGATTTTTCATATCGGCGCTGAGATTGGCGCCGGCGAGCACGGCGCCTCCGAGGCTCGCTCCGGTGAGATCGGCCGCGATCCGCGCATCGGAGAGATCGGCGCCGTCCAGCTTTGCGCGCTGCATCTGCGCCGCGAAGATGCTCGCGCCCCTGAGACTCGCGCGGCTGAGGTCGGCCTGCAGCAACCAAGCCTGATCGAGCACCGCCCGATCGAGCTTGGTGGCCACGAGGCTCGTTCCGTTGAGCCGTGCGGCCCGCAAGACGGCACCGGAAAGGTCAAGCCCGGAGAGATCGAGGCCCGAAAGCTTCTTGCCGGTGAAATCCGCCGGTTGGGTGGGGCTCGCTGCCGCGATCGCGGCCTCCACCTGTGCACGCGTCATTTCCGCCGACACCATGTCGGGCGAGGTCACATCGACGTGCCGCATCATGTCCTGCGCGCCCGCGGAAACGACCAACAGGGCGAATATCCCCGTCGCCACGACGCAGATCGATGCGCGTCCCATCTCGAGCCCTGCTGCGGTCCTGCTCATCTCGATCCGTCGCGGCGGCCGCGAAACAACCTCTGACAGCGTAGGCAGGCGCCGCTCAGGCGCTTGATCACATTCGCGCGACTGCTGCGGCGAAGCTGAACGGCGAGAGGAGGCGACCATATGGCGTTCCCAGGAGCCGAGCCGTAAATTCGCGGCATGCGGATGGGTGATGGCGATGAGCCTTCTTGAAAGCAAACAGCGCATCGGCGCGCTACTCGCGGCGGCTGCCGTGATGTTAACGTCTGTCGGCGCGGCCGAGCTCAACGACTACCCGACGGCGGCGCGGGCGGACTACGTGTTCGCCTGCATGAAGACCAACGGCGAGACGCGGCAGGCTCTGGAACAGTGCTCCTGCTCGATCGATGTGATCGCGTCGATCCTGCCGTTCGATCGTTATGTTGCGGCCGAAACCGTCTTGAGCCTGTCGCAGGTTCCCGGCCGGTTCGGCACCATGTTCCGTTCGCCCGAGCAGGCGCGCACTGCGACCAACGATCTGCGGCGCGCGCAGGCGGAGGCCGAGGTGCGCTGCTTTTGACCTGCCGGCGCCAAATCACATGTCGGAGGCCTGGAACGGCCAAGCGCCTTTGAAAACGCGGTCTTTGGTGTCGATGACCTCGACCCGGAACGGCGCGGTGCCGTTGGGCGCGAACGTGAAGCGAATATTGGGATCCTCGGAGATCGCGATGCTGCCCTCCATCGCGAGCAGGGGCTCGTCGCCCTGCCAGACTTTCACGCTCTGGACGAAATAGGCGGGCGTGTAGAGCCGCGTGATCTGGTCCATCTGCAGCCCGGAATTGTTGGGGTGCCGGACCATGACTTGAGCTTCGCGCGCCCTGCCGGTCTCTGCTGCGGTGGCGAATTGTCGAAATCGCAGTTGGCCAAGGCCGGGCTGATCGGCGTTCTTGGCCGCGGGCGCCGAACAACCGCCTGATGCCTTCACGTAGGTCTTCACCACGTAAAGCTTGCCGTCGCTGAGTTCGGCCACCGCGTGGACGTTGGTGTAGGAGTTGACGCGAACGCGCGTCGAGATCGACGAAACGATGGCTTTGGGCCCAATCGTGAAGATCGCCGCCAATGGCGCGGGGTTTTCATCGATCACGATGGTGAAGGCTTCGACCCGTCGTGGGTCGCCGGGCGGCAGGGTCGCGCGTAGCGTCACGGGAACGATGGCGGCATCCTCGGCGCGGTCCGGCATTTCGATCGCGATCAGGCCGCTGCCGTCGGCAAGCGGACGGTCCTTGAAGAAGGCTTGCGCGAGCTCCGGCCAGGGGTCGGGTTCGGCGGCAGCGGCGGCCCAGCCGCAGGCGGTGACGGCAAATGCGGCCACGCCGGCGAGGCGTACCATCTTCCCAATCATGGCTCCTCCATGCGACCCAAGGCCGCGCGGCAGCTTGCTCGTACCTCACTCCCATTCGAGCTCGGCGAATGCCGCCGTGGCGTTACGGGCATTATACTCCTCGAACAGCCGCCAGCGATCCTTTTCATCCTGCGCGGCGCGCTCTGCAGCGGTGGCCATCGGCGCACCGCGTGCGATCAGGCTGCGAACGTCGCGTGTCAGATGCTCGAAATAGCGCCGCTGATCGCCCAGCGCAGCAGGCCAATCGTCGAGCACGGGCCCGTGGCCGGGAACGACGCGTCGGGCCGGCATCTGCGCTAGCTTCTCCATGGCCGACATCCACCCGCGAATGTTGCCGTCGAGCACCGGCACGTGCTGCGCCACCACAAGATCGCCGGCGAAGAGCGTGCCGGACGCGTCATCCAAGACGGTAAGATCGTTGTCTGTGTGGGCGGCCTCCCACGCCTTCAACGTCAGGACGCGCCCGCCCAGATCGATCTTGGCCTCGCCCTCGACTATCTGGGTCGGCGGGATGATCTTCACCGAGGCCATGAGCTCCGGCCCCAAGGACCGGCGATAGCTATCGAGATAGAACTGGCCGCGCGCCGCCAGCGCCCGCGGCAGGTTGCGGTGGCCGATGAAAATTACGCCCTCGCGCTCGAATGCTGCATTGCCGAAGAGATGATCCGGATGCACGTGGGTATTGATGATGTAGCGTATCGGCTTACTGGTTCGGGCGCGGATGGCAGCAAGCAGCCGCTCCCCCTCCCGCACGCTGCCGCCGGTGTCGATGACGGCGACAGCGCCATCGCCGATGATGAATCCCAAATTGGCGATGCCGCCTTCGTTGTTCGGCTTCATGAGCGCCAGTGCGCCGGTATGAACGAACACGCCCGACGCCACTTCGGTAACGGCGAATGGCTCCGCCACGGGTTGCGCGCGGGCAACACAAGCGATCGTGCAAGCGAGCGTAAATGTCGCAGCAATGGTTGCGAGTGAGCGAGCCATGTTTCGCTTGCTGCTCAAAGGTCAACCACTGCGCAATGCATGGTCAGCATAAACCATGATCCTCGATAACACATTTCGACGCTGGCCAAAGGTCGGACGCGGCGACGCACGGCCGCGCATGTTTTTTTGTTGCGGCCGGAGCAAGGCAAGCATAGACTTTCTCCACGGTTTCCGGCTTCAAGAACGCCAGGTCGACGGGAATCCTGACGTTTCTTCGTAAGCTAGGCGGGGCATGAAACCTCTGTGCCCCTCGTGCCTCGCAACGCTGTGACACGCTGCCGGAAGCTCTTCCCACTGAAACGGGTGCCGACCCGCGGCACGAGTGGTGCTTGCGTGTCGGTCAACCCTCGACAACCGTCGCAGGGAGGACACTGATGCGCAATTTCCTGCTTACAACTTGTTTGGGCGCCGTTGCAGCTTTCACTGCCGGCGCCGCTTCCGCGAACGACGAACTGATCAAAATGTCGCAGAACCCAAAGGATTGGGTGATGCCGGCAGGCGATTATGCCAACCAACGTTACTCCAAGCTCAACCAGATCACGGCTGCCAATGTCGGCAAGCTGCAGGTGGCATGGACGTTCTCGACCGGCGTGCTGCGCGGTCACGAAGGCGGGCCACTGGTCATCGGCAACGTCATGTACGTGCATGGGCCGTTTCCCAACCCGGTGTTCGCGCTCGACCTGAACAACGACGGCAAGATCCTCTGGAAGTACGAGCCCAAGCAGGATCCGAACGTCATTCCCGTGATGTGCTGCGATACCGTCAATCGCGGCTTGTCATACGCCGACGGCAAGATCTTCCTGCACCAGGCCGACACCACCCTGGTGGCGCTCGATGCCAAGACCGGAAAGGCGGTCTGGCAGGCGAAGAACGGCGATCCCGCGAAGGGCGAGACCGGTACGTCTGCGCCCCTGGTGGTCAAGGACAAGGTGCTGGTCGGTATCTCCGGCGGCGAGTTCGGCGTGCAGTGCCATGTCACCGCCTATGACCTCAAGACCGGCAACCGCGCGTGGCGGGCCTTCTCGGAAGGGCCCGATGACCAGATCTTGCTCGACCCTGAGAAGACCACTGCGCTCGGCAAGCCGGTCGGCAAGGACTCAAGCCTCAAGACCTGGCAGGGCGATCAGTGGAAGATCGGCGGCGGCTGCACCTGGGGCTGGCTCTCCTATGATCCGCAGCTGAACCTGATCTATTACGGCTCCGGCAACCCCTCGACCTGGAACCCGAGTCAGCGGCCCGGTGACAACAAGTGGTCGATGACCATCTTCGCGCGCAATCCCGACACCGGCATGGCCAAGTGGGTTTATCAGATGACGCCCCACGACGAGTGGGACTACGACGGCGTCAACGAGATGATCCTCACCGACCAGCAGGTCGGCGGTCAGGCGCGCAAACTGTTGACCCACTTCGATCGTAACGGCCTCGGCTATACGCTCGATCGTGACACCGGCGAGCTGCTCGTGGCCGAGAAGTACGATCCGGCGGTCAACTGGACCAGCGGCGTCGACATGAACAAGTCGTCGCCGACCTACGGCCGGCCGAAGGTCGTGCCCCAGTATTCGACCGAGAAGCAGGACGTGAACGTCAAGAACATCTGCCCGGCCGCGCTCGGCACCAAGGACGAGCAGCCGGCGGCCTATTCGCCGGACACGCAGCTGTTCTACGTGCCGACCAACCACGTCTGCATGGACTACGAGCCGTTCCGGGTGAGCTACACCGCCGGCCAGCCCTATGTCGGGGCGACGCTGTCGATGTATCCGCCGCAGGGCGAAACCAACATGGGTAACTTCATTGCCTGGGACGGCAAGACCGGCAAGATCGTCTGGTCGGTGAAGGAGCAGTTCTCCGTGTGGTCGGGCGCTCTGGCGACGGCCGGCGGCGTCGTGTTCTACGGCACGCTCGAAGGCTATCTCAAAGCCGTCGACGCCAAGACGGGCAAGGAGCTCTACAAGTTCAAGACCCCGTCCGGCATCATCGGGAACGTGATGACCTACGAGAACAACGGCAAGCAATACGTTGCGATACTCTCCGGTGTTGGCGGCTGGGCCGGTATCGGTCTTGCAGCCGGCCTCACCGATCCGACTGCCGGCCTCGGCGCTGTCGGTGGCTATGCCGGCCTGAGGAACTACACCTCGCTCGGCGGCCAGCTGACGGTATTTGCGCTGCCATAACCGATCGATCGGCAGTCGCAAACTGAGTCGAATGGTTCCTCCCGGCGCGTGGCCGCAAGGCACGCGCCGGGAGGTTTCTGCTAAATTCGGCTCCGGCGCGCCGGCGCAAGGGACATGCTCGTGAAACATCTTCTCGCGGCTATGATCGTAGCCGGCTGCCCGCTCGTCGTGGCTGCAGGCTTTGCACTCGCCGACGGGTCCGGCGATCCCACGGCGGTCAGGAATGAGGACGGCAAGTACTACGACAAGGACAGCAATCCGACCTACAAGGTGCAGAGCGACGGGACCGTGGACTGGTTCACCTATTCGGGATACCGCCGCTACCACTCGGACTGTCACGTTTGCCATGGGCCCGATGGCGAAGGATCGAGCTACGCACCCGCGCTCAGCAATTCGCTCAAAACGCTCAGCTACCCCGATTTCGCCAACGTCGTCGTCAACGGGCGCAAGAACGTCAACACGGCGCAGGAGAGCGTTATGCCGATGTTCGGCACCAATCCGAACGTCATGTGTTATCTCGATGACATCTACGTTTATCTGCGGGCACGAGCCAATGATGCGGTTCCTCGCGGACGGCCGCAAAAGCATGAAGACAAGTCTGATGCGGTGGCGAAGTTCGAGAATGCCTGCCTTGGTCACCGCGGCTGAGCGCCGGCGCCGGCTGGGCCGGCTCGGCTGTCTCGCTGCTTGCGCGATCGCCGGTTTTTCGCCGACAAGCCTGTTCGCCCAACCGTTGGAGCGGCCGCAGTCGTCATTCGAGCTCATCGATCCTAAGGTACTGCGCGTCTGCGCCGACCCGCACAACATGCCGTTCTCGACCGAAAAGCGCGAAGGCTTCGAGAACAAGGTCGCCGAACTCTTCGCCGAGAAGCTCGGGCGGGGTCTCGCCTATGCCTGGTATCCCCAGGCCACGGGCTTCGTGCGCAACACGTTGGCCGCGCATCGATGCGATGTGATCATGGGCGCTCCGCAGGGAGATGATCTGGTTCAGGTGACGAACCCGTATTACCGCACCGCCTATGCGCTGGTGTTCAAGCGCGGCAGCGGCCTCGATGGCGTCGACACGCTGGAGGACCCGCGCCTCAAAGGCAAACACATCGGCGTCGTTGCAGGGACGCCGCCGGGCAACAACATGGCGGTCAACGGGCTCATGGCCAATGCGAAACCCTATCCGCTGGTGGTCGACACCCGCGTCGACTCCTCCGCCGCCGCCATGATGCGCGATCTCGAGGCTGGCGAGATCGATGCCGGCGTGCTGTGGGGCCCGATGGCGGGGCATTACGCGCGGCAGGCCGGCGTGCCGATGACGGTGGTGCCGCTGGTGAAAGAGACGACGGGCCCGCGTCTCGCCTACCGCATTGCGATGGGCGTGCGTTTCGCCGATCAGGACTGGAAGCGCCTGCTCAACCGTCTCATCGCCGAGAACCAGCCGGCCATCAACAAGGTCCTGCTGAGCTTTGGGGTGCCGCTGCTCGACGACAACGATCGGCCCATCGGCGAAGACGCGGTCGCCAAGTAGATCATGATCCCGCGCATGGTGGGGGGCATCGTGTTGGCCGTGGTGGCGCTGGTGGCCGTCGGCGCGCGCGGCGATGAGCCGGCGGCGGTGCTCGAGCCCGAGCATTATCGCAACGAGGACTATCGCGCGCCGACGCCGACAACGTTGCGAGGGGCGCGCGTGATTGCAACCGCAGAGGCGGAAGCGCTGTGGCGCGCCGGGACCGCAGCTTTCATCGATGTGATGCCGCAGGTCCCGCGTCCGGCCAATCTTCCGGAGGGGACTCTTTGGCGCGAGAAGCCGCGGCTGAATATCCCGGGCAGCATATGGCTTCCCGATACCGGCTACGGCGAGCTTTCGGTGGGGATGGTGGCCTATTTCCGCGACGGCCTCGAGCGGATTATCGGCGGCGACCGCGCCAAGCTCCTGGTGTTCTACTGTCAGCGCGATTGCTGGATGTCGTGGAACGCCGCCAAGCGTGCCGTTGCTTTGGGCTATACCGTTGCGTGGTATCCCGACGGCAGCGATGGCTGGCAAGAGGTGGGACTTCCGCTCAGCGCGGCTGTCCCCGCACCGCGTCCGCGCGACTGACTATCGGCTATTCGAGCGATTGCTGGATCGCACGCGCGAGTGCAAACAGTCGCTGCTCGATGAGTACCGGCACCTCGCACACATAGCCGACGGTCCGCTGGCGCTCGTCGAAGATGCGCGTGTCCCATTCGACCCGGCTGGCGAATTCGTTCACCTTGTTTTCGTCATGGTCTGGAGCGTCTTGCAGTTCCCGCAGCTGGAAAATCGTCGCCCGGATCTGATCGGCGAATTCCTTCTGCCTGCGGGAAAACCGCTCGATCCCGTTCATCACCTCGCCGCGCTCGTGATTGAGCGTCTGGAACAGCCCGGCAAAAACGAGCTTCGCCTTTTGCTGGCGCTCGGGCGCGCTGCCGGTGATGGTGTCGGCAATGGTCTTCTCCGCGTCCTCGAGCGGCGTGCGGCGCGCGGCGAGTTGCGCAACAAGATCCTTGATGGCGGGGTCCGCTTCCCAGGCGTTGCCGACATCGTCCACGGGCGGCCCCGCCCACATCGCGGCGATCGAAAGCTCCGGAACCTTGATCTGATTGCACGGCCAGTCGGGATAGCGCGGATCGGCGGCAAACGCGCCGCCTGCCGTGACGAAACAAAGGGCGGTGGCGATGCTGAACGTGCGGCCTCTCATGCACCACCTCCGGGCTCGCCGCGCCGGGCGAGAAATCCGCGCGACGGATCGTAGGCCAGGATCGCGCCGACCATGAATGCCGCCGTGCAGCCGGCTACGACCGCGAGCGAGATCCAGTTGACCTCGCCGTACAGCGCAAAGCGGACGAGCTCGACCGCGTGGGTGAAAGGGTTGATCTGGCAGATGTAATAAAGCACGAGGCTTCCCTCCTTCACGCGCCACAGCGGATAGAGCGCGGAGGAGGCGAAGAACATCGGGAAGATCACGAAGTTCATGGCGCCGGCGAAATTCTCGAGCTGCTTGCTTACCGACGACATGAGCATGCCGAGCGCGCCGAGCATGAGGCCGGACAGCACTAGCGCCGGCAGCACCGTGACATATCCGATCGGCGGCGCCTCGACATCCCAGAACCAGGCGATGGCGAGAAAGGTATAGACCTGCGGCAGCGACACCGCCATGCCGGCGATGAGCTTCGAGGAGAGCAGATACCAGCGCGGCAGCGGGCTCACCAGCAAGGTGCGCATGTTGCCCATCTCGCGGTCGTAGACCATCGACAGCGACGACTGCATGCCGTTGAACAGCTGGATCAGCAGCATCAAACCGGGCGTGATGTAGACCTCGTAGAGGACATAAGTCTCATAGGGCGGGATGATCGATACCCCGAGCACCTGCCGAAATCCGGCGGCGAAGATGAACAGCCAGACCAATGGCCGAACAAGCGCCGCCACGAAGCGCTCGCGCTGATGCAGGAAACGCAAGCCTTCCCGCCACACGATCCCCTTGAGGCAGATCGCGTATTGGGTCGGCGAAAAGCCCGCCCGCTGCGGATAGGTTGCCACGTCGACGCTCATGACTCCTCGCTTGTGACCTGCGTGAGCCGCGTGAACGCGGTGCGGACATCCTGTGCGCCGGCGGCTTCCACCACGCGCGTGACCGCGCCATGCGCCAGAACCCGCCCCTGATGCAACACGACGACATCGTCGTCGTCCGACACTTCGTCGATCAGGTGCGTGGCCCACAGGACCGAGACGCCTTCCCCGACCACCAGTCGGCGCACCTGGCCAAGGATATCGGCGCGCGACTTGATGTCCAGGCCGACGGTGGGCTCATCGAGCACCAACAGGCGCGGGCGATGCAGCAGCGCGCGGGCGATCTCGACGCGCCGCATCTGCCCGCCGGACAGATTGCGCACCTTGTCGTTGGCGCGGTCGGCGAGAGCAATGCGAGCAAGCAAGTCTTCGGCACGCTTGCGGCCTTCGCGCCTGCCGATGCCGTGCAGAGCCGCATGGTAGGTCAGGTTCTGGATCACCGAGAGATCGAGGTCGAGGGTGCGCGGCTGGAACACGACGCCGATCAGGCGCAGTGCCTCGCTCGCGGCGCGCTCGACGTCATGGCCGAAAATCCGGATGTGGCCGCGTTGCACCGCGTAGAGCCGCGTCATCAACGAGAACAACGTGCTCTTGCCAGCCCCGTTGAGGCCGAGCAGCACCGTGAAGGTCGATGGAGCGACCGAGAACGTCACGTCGTCGAGCGCTTGGCGAGCGCCATAACAGTGGCTGACGCCCTCGATTGCGGCGGCAGGCGGTGCGATGGTGTTCATTTGATGCATTATGCACTGCGCCGCCTGTGAAGCATTCGGCGCTCACTGCCGGGACACCGCGACCCCCCATGGCAGCTCGCCGACCTGGATGGTCTTGATCACCTTGAGGCTCGCGACGTCGATGATCGAGACGTCATTCGAGACGCCGTTGGTCGTCAGAAGATATTTCTCGTCCGGGGTGAACGCCATGTGCCAGACGCGCTGGCCGACGAGAAGATATTTTTGCACCTCGTGCGTCGCACCGTTGATCACGGCAATGCGATTGGCGGGCCCGAGCGCGACGAAGCCGGTCTTGCCGTCCTTGGTGATGTTGATCCCGACCGGCTGGATCGCCTCCTTGCGCAGGCCAGGTATCTCGAAAGCGATCTTCTTCGTCACCTCGTGCTTGACCGGATCGATGATGCTCACGGTGCCACCGACTTCGGACGAAACCCACAGCTCTGAGCCGTCGCGCTTGAACTCGGCGTAACGCGGACGGGAGTCGACCAGCACATTGGCAACGATCTGGCGCGTCGTGGTGTCGATGAAATGCGCCATGTTGGTCGTCTCGGAGGTATTGACCAGGATCTTGCCATCCGGACTGAGACCCATGCCCTCTGGCTCGACGCCGACCTGTACCTCCCCGAGTGGGGCGCGCCGCTCTATGTCGATGATTGTGACTGTGTTGGCGTCCTCGTTCGCCACATACAGGATCTTGCCGGTTGAATCCTGCGTGAACAATTCGGGGTCGGGGCCGGACGGCAAGTTGGCGACGATCTGATAGGTCGTGGTGTCGATCATTTGAATCGTATCGTCGTCGCCTACCGCCACCAGGATGAACTTTCCATCCTGGGTCAATTCAATGCCGCGCGGCCGCTGGCCGACTTTGATCGTCTTTACCACCTGGAACTTGTCGGTATCGATCACGCTGACGGTGTTGCTCTTCTCGTTCGAGACATAGGCGGTAAACGCGCCGGCCGGCGTGCCGACCAGGACGGACAGGAGCGTGCCGAGCAGGCTCACGCGCCGCATGTTTGCAGTTCGGGTCATCCGTTAGTTCAGCCTGCACTTGCTTTCGGGCCGGTCGAAACCCAGCGTATCCAACTCCGAGAATTGGTGCTGGAATCCTTCCTGGGGCGAGACCGAGACGATCATGCGTCCGTCGGTCAGCAGGATGGGTTGCCGAAGCTGCAGATTCCAGTCGCGCAAGGTCAGGCGCTGGCCCTTGAAGGCGGCCAACGCAAAGTCGGGGCTCTTGAGAAAGCCGAACAGAACGTTGGCATCGGTCGAGCGGGTGCGTGACGTGGCCTCGCCGATCATGCGCGCCGCCGACCAGGCCTGCATGTCGCGCGCGGTCATGCGTCGCGAAAACTTCTTGCTGAAGCGCTCCTGCATCTGCACCGCTCCCCATTGATCGTGGGAGGCGTCCCAGCTGGTCGGCATGAGCCCGGCCGATCCCGCGACCGGTCTCGGGTCCCACGTCCGATACGGCATATAGGGGGCAAAGACATCGCTCTCGTCCACCGCCACCAGCACGTCATAGGCCGGCACGCCTTGCGTGAACACCGGCAGCTGGCGTTGGATCTGGACAACGCCGCTGTCGGTCCGGCGCGCCCCGCCGGTATCCTCGAACACCTTCTCCTGGACGATGCGCGCCCCGAAGCGTTTGGCGGCGCGGCGCAGCGCATCGGCATAGAGCTTGTCCTCGGGGTGGGAGCCAACGACCAGGAACCATCGGCGCCACTGTTTCCACACGAGGTACTGCGCCAAGGCGTCGGCCAACATCGAGCGGGTCGGCGCGGTATGGATGACGTTGCTGCGACAATCCTCCTCGCGCAATCGATCATCGAGCGCGCCCACATTGAAGAACACGACGCCGCGCGCCTTTCCGGCATCGGCAGCCTTGAGCAGGGCGTCGGCATCGAGATCTGCCAACACCAGCGAGACGCCGCGCTCTGCCAGCGCGAGCGTGGCGGCCGCGGCATCGCCATCCTCATCGAGCCGCACCTCCTCGAGCGAGAAGCGCTGGTTCAGGAACTTGCCGGTGGTGTTGTTGTCGTCGAGCGCAAGCTGCGCCCCGGCGACGCCGTTGTTGTCGGCCGGGATATCGATCAGCGACAAGCGGGTCTTCGGCTCGGTGCGGCGCAGATACCCGAGCTTGATCTCGGCCGGATCGGCCCAGGCTGAAGTCCACGCGAACAGGAGAGCCCCGGCCAACAGCAGGCGGATCAAAGGAACACTCCGCTCATTCTCGGTTTGACCGATGCAACGGCCATTGTTTGTTTAAATAATGATGGATTCTGCTTATGTTAGGCGAGACGTTGCCGCTGCAGGATGCGGCGGATCGCCTGCCCATAGGCCATCTGCCGAAACCACGCAGGGGCGATATCTGAGGTAACATAGCACCTAAAGCTGGAGTACAATATGGCGTTGCTGCTCGCGAGCGTGACCGGACCGGACGAGGCCGCGCTCGTGCTCGCCGGCGGCGCTGACATCATCGACTTGAAGGACCCTTCGCGCGGCGCGCTGGGCGCGCTCGCGCCCGATGTGCTGCGCGCCACCGTCGCGGCCGTCGGCGGGCGACGACCGGTCAGCGCGGTCACGGGTGATCTGCCAATGGAGCCCGAGGTCATCGCCACGGCGGTCGCGCGCACCGCCGAGACCGGCGTCGATTACGTCAAGGTCGGGTTGTTTCCGGGACCGAAAAGGCAGGAGTGCATTCGCGCGTTGTCGCCCTTGGCGCGCAACATCAAGGTTGTGGGCGTGATATTTGCCGACCGCGCGGCGGACAACGGTCTGCTCGAGCTCATGGCGGAGGCGGGCTTTGCCGGCGCGATGCTCGACACTGCCGGGAAGGGCGCGGGCCGGCTGCTCGACTACATGGATGTCGCCGCTCTGCGGATCTTCACCGCGGCATGTCGGGAGCATGGGCTGATGGCCGGGCTCGCCGGCTCGCTCGAGCCCCCCGACGTGCCGCGGCTCCTATTGCTGGAACCGGATTATCTCGGCTTTCGCGGCGCGCTCTGCGTCGGGCGCGACCGCACCGCGCGCATCGATCCCGAAGCAATCGCGGTCATTCGCGAGCTCATTCCCTTCGACTCCCGCAGCGCCGCGCAAGAGGATCCGGCGGTGGCACGGGTCGACTATCGGCTCTTGGCGGCGCGCGGCTACTCGGTCGAGCCGGGCGACGCCGAAGCCACCGACCATATCTTCGTGCGCGACTTCGTGCTGCCCGCCCGCGTCGGCGCCTACGCCCGCGAGCACGAAAAG